>NZ_JBFAAL010000015.1:0-149475 GCF_040639715.1 Micromonospora sp. NPDC023737 | reverse complement strand
CCAGTCGGTGCTGCGCGCCGCCGCCGAACACGAGGGCTCGGCCTTCGTGGAGATCTACCAGAACTGCAACATCTTCAACGACGGCGCCTTCGACCTGATCAAGGATCCGGCGACCCGGGACGAGCACCTGATCCGGCTCGAGCAGGGCCAGCCGATCACCTTCGGCAACGACGGCCGGTTCTCGGTCGTACACCCCGAAGGCAGCTTCGGCCTGACAGTGCAGGAGGGTGGCACGCCGATCGTCCACGACGCCACGGTGGATGATCCGGCGTACGCCTTCGCCCTCACCCGGCTCTCCGGCTCCGACCTGGCCACCACCCCGATCGGCGTCTTCCGGAACGTCGCTCGACCGTCCTACGACCAAGTGGTGCAGAAGCAACTCGCTGACGCCGCAGTCGAAGCCGCCGGAACCCCCGAGGAGATGCTCGCCGACCTGCTCAACAGCGGCGACACCTGGACCGTCTGACCGCACCGCAGGTTCACCTGGCCCGGGGTGGCCTACCCGCTCTGGGCGGTGTGCTCGGCGGCGATCTCCTCCGGCGCCCGCATGCGCCACGCGTCGGTCACGAGTTCGCTGAGCCGGTCGACGGTCACCTGGTCCAGCCGCAGCATGACCAGGGGCAGTCCGTCGTAGGCGGGCGTGGTGAAGAATCGCTCGGGTTCGCCGAGCAGCAACGCCTGCTTCTCTGCTTCGTCGCCGACGTACAGCACCGCGATGTCGGTCCGGATCACCCGCGGGCGGCCGGGTCTGTGCTCGGGATACGACCAGACGAAGCCCTTGTTGGCGACCCGGAAGTCGAAGCCGTCGCTGTCGATCTCGGCCACGTGTGGCAGCGCGAGCGCCAACTCACGCACGTCGTCGGCGTCAGCCATGGAGGTCTCGCTCGGATGCCGGATCCCGCATGGGCACAGGTTAACGGCCGGCGGTGACAGTTCGGGCCGCACCGGAGGCTGCGCGGCGCGATCGGTTCGCGCCGCGATCGGTTCCCGGCGCGAACCGATCGCGGCGAGGGTCGACGCCGAGGCGCGCAGCGGCCGGTGATCGGCCTGAGGCGCCTCGGCGTCGACGAGCACCGCGGCGGGATCGGTGGCACGGCTCCAAGAGCGCCGCCCCCGACCGATCCCCGAGCGACCGATCAGTTGCCCGGCTTGTAGATCCGCTCGATGTGGCCCTTGAGGTCCTGCGGATAGAAGTAGACCGGCCGGAGGTCACCGCTGGCGTAGCGCTCGACCTGGTCGTCGAAGTGCGGCGAGTCGGGGTGCCCGCTCGCGCCGCCGGCCGTCACCGCCCAGGCGCGCAGCTTCGGCCCGAATTCGACGACCGCGACGAAGCTGTTGCCGCTGGTGCCGTAGTAGCGCTTCGTGCCCGGGTAACGCCGCGCCCCGAACGAGGCGAGGGAGCCCCACTGCGCGGAGGTGAAGGGCACCGGGGAACTCGGCTTGGTGTCGTCGAACGTCTGGGTGATCGCGCCGTCGTTGCGCTGGAAGCGGTTGATCTGCCCCCAGGGCACCTGCCAGCTGCCGAAGTCCTGGGTCAGCCGGGCGACGGCCTCGTCGAGCGCGGTCAGCCGCTGCGCGTCGGTGGCGCCTTCGGCCAGGTAGTCCCACATCGACATGCCCGCGTCCCTGGCCGCCTGGGACAGGGGCGCCCAGAGAGCCTCGCCCCAGAACACGGCCAGTGACGTAGCGGTCGACTCCGCGCCCCACCGGTAGTCCCAGCCGCGCAGCAGGTCGACCGGGTCGGCCAGCCGCGCCCGCTGCTGGTCGCCGGCGGGCAGCTTGTCCCACGCGCCGACGAGCTGCGGCACGAGGCGAGCGAAGGCGGTGAGGTAGGTGTCGAAGGTGGCCGCGATCAGGCTCTGCGGGGTGAAGCGGCGTTGTGCGGTCAGCACCCGGATCGCCTGCGGTCCGCGCGGGTTCTCACCGGCCTGGTCGAAGTATCGCGGGTAGTCCTCCGCCTTCGGGCTGTACGGGCCGGCGGCGGTCCAGGGCCAGTTGTTGGTGTTGAAGGCCCAGCCGTTCTTCGGGTTCACCGCCTGCGGCAGGCTCTTGAGGCTGTGCAGCCCACGCCAGTCCGTCGCCGGGTCACTGCCGTCGACGGGTTTGCGGTAGTCGAAGCTGTCGTCGCGTACCGGCATGAACTGCGGCACCAGGAAGGCGATCTCGCCCTTGGAGTCGGCGAAGAGCGTGTTGTTCGAGCTGTTGGCCTTGTAGCCGGCCACCTGCATGAAGTCCGCGTAGTCCCGGGTCTTGGTGCGCAGGAAGCTCTGCAGCAGCGCCTCCACGGGCTTGTTCATCAGCGCGAACGCGATCCACTTACCGTCCGCTTCGCGCACGATCGGTCCGTGGTGGGTGGCGAAGGTGGTGAAGGTGCGCTTCGCCCGGCCGCCTTCGGCGGTGCGGTAGGACAGGGTGATCGTCTTCTTCGTCACCGGTCGCAGGTCGTCGCCGTAGCGGTAGTAGTGGCGACCCCCTGGCCTGGTCACGATCGTCTCGGCGAACTCGTCGACGTTGTCGACGCCGCTGGAGGTGTGCATCCAGCCGGTGTCCCGGTTGAAGCCCTGATAGATGAAGAACTGTCCCCAGGTGGCCGCGCCGTACGCGTTGAGCCCCTCCCCGCTGGTCACGTGCTGCTCGGAGCGGAAGAAGAAGCTGGTGTGCGGGTTGATCAGGAGTAGCGCGTGGCCGTCGCGGGTGTGACTCGGTGCGATCGCCATGCCGTTCGAGCCCGAGGGCTCGCGGAACAGCAGTCCGCGCTCCTCGTCGGTCATCTCGACCTGGCGGTTGTCGTAGAACGCTTCGAGCTGCGAGAGCGGGACGCGTTCGATGTCCCCGCCGATGCTGCCCTCGGAGAAGCTCAACGGCATCCACGGCTCGAAACGTGTGATCACGCGCGGCCGCACTTCGGGGTGCGTGGCGAGGAAATAGTTGAGCCCGTCGGCCCACGCCTGCATGAGCTTGCGCAACCAGGCCGGGCTCTCCGCGTAGTACCTCTTCAGCACGCCGGGGTCGATGAACAGCCGCTGGCGCAGGTCCTGCCAGATGGCGCTCTCACCCTCGGCCTCGGCGAGCCGGCCGAGGCTCACCAGGTAATTGCGTTCGATCCGGTTGAAGTCGTCCTCGGCCTGGGCGTAGATCATTCCGAACACCGCGTCGGCGTCGGTCTTGCCGACCACGTGCGGAATGCCCCAGTCGTCGCGGGTGATCGTCACGTGTGCCGCTTGCCTACGCCAGCGGGCGAGGTCAGCCCCCTTCTGCGTGGGTGCGGCGAACGCGGCGCCGGACGGCAGGCCCGTCGCGACGGCCGCGGCTCCGGCGGCCAGTCCGGCCGCGCCGCCAAGGACGCGGCGACGGCTGAGCCTTCCGTTCTGCAGGTTGTTCATGAGTCGGTTCACTTTCTCCGTTCAGAGGGTTGTGCGAGATTGCGGGCACGGGGGTGGGCGTCGCTCCGGGGATCGAGGCGACGCCCACCGCACGCGCTCAGTTCAGTCGTACGGACGCGGAGTCCAGACCGCCCCGGACGCTGACCGCGTTCACCATGACCGTGTCGGCGTCGGATTTGACGACCCGGAGTCGTACCTTCTGGTCGTCACCACCGTCGAGGTAGAACTGCGGGGCGTCGCCGACCCTGCGGGCGCCTTGGACCGTGACGGTGTCCGGCGCGACGATCTTGACCTCCTTCGCCTGTTCCAGGGCCGTCGGGATGCGGCCGATGTTCTTGACCGTCGCCGTGATCTCGTGCGTGGCGCCGTCGGCCTGGTTGCCCTTGAGCTTCTTGACCTGGACCCTGGTGAGGTCGACCTGCGGCAGGGACTGGGTCAGGTACAGGTTGAACTGGGCCTGGTTGGCGGCCCACTCGCCGATCAGGTCGTCCGACGGGTTCTGGGACCAGAACTTGGGGTTGATGCCGCCGATCTCGACGGTTCCGAGCGTGGGGTGCTCGGCCTTCGTCCAAGGCAGGAAGCAGTTCGTGCGCCCATTCTCGGCACACCACCGCGACCGCTCCCAGTCGGCGTAGCGGCCGTCCTTGTCGTAGTCGGTGAAGTCGCCACCGTTCCAGATCTCGTCGCCGTACCAGATGGCGCCGTACTGGAAGTAGCCGAAGTCCGGACCGTGCCCGAAGAGCGCCTCCGGGTCGCCGCCGTTACGGGTGGCGTAGTCGATGTAGACGCTGCCGGCGTTGCGGTAGCCGGTGAAGGAGACGCCCGCCTTGTCGAAGTGCTCGTAGAGCTTGCGGTCGCTCTTGTACATGCATTCTTCCGGGTCGCAGGTCGACGGGCCGCGCAGGTGCATGGGCACGCGGGTGTCCATGCTGTTCACCGCGGCGATGTTGGTGTGCGACATCAGCCACGTGTAGACGTGCTTGGTCTCCGGCTCCGACAGCGGGTACTCACCGGCGCCGCCCTGGGTCAGGTTGCGGCCGGTGGCGTCGTCCTCGCTCATGGGGTGCCAGTTGTAGGGGTAGTTCCGGTGCAGGTCGAGGCCGCCGACGCCGTCTTCGTTGTAGCGGCCGTCGCCGTCGTTGTCGATGCCCTCGGAGAACATGAGGTAGTCGCCGTTGCCCGCGCCGACGCTCAGCATCACGTTCCCGGCCGGGTCACGCGCGTCGACGACGTGGGTGCCCTTGCCGGGGCCGACGTACTGGCGCATCTGGCTCAGGTAACCGTCGTCGTTGATGTCCTCGCCCGGGTCGTCGTCGCGCTTGCCGTCACCGTCGTTGTCGTACGGCCGCACCGTCGACCGGTTGGTCTGGGCGGTGTAGAGGTACATGTTGTGGCCGTCGGGGTTGTTGACGGGCCGGATGTAGACGGTCTTGTCGTCGAGCAGTTTGTCGACGGTCCGGTCCTTACCGGCCTTCGTGATGAGGTGGTGCGCCAACCACAGCGAACTCTCGGCCGACGAGGTCTCTCCCGAGTGCCGGTTGCCCTCGAAGTACGCGGCCGGCTTGTCGGTGTCCTTCCCGGTCGACTTGTCCGTGATGGTCAGCTGGTAGATCGGCTGGCCGCTGTAGCTCTCGCCGACGATGTACAGGTCGACGATGTCGGGGCGCTCGTAGGCCCACTTCTTCAGCCACCACTGGATCTCGATGCCGGTGTGGAAGTGGTCGAAGTCCATCTGGCCCGGCGTCGTCGGCTGCACCTGGTCGTAGTTGACGACCTTGAACGTGCTCTCCCCGTCGCGTTGTCCGGCGATGGTGATGGTGGGGGTCGTCGGCGTCACGCTGCCGGGGAACGGCCCCGGTTCCTGCGGCGACTGCAGGCCGACGGTGAAGGTGGGGGTCGCGGACAGGGCGGCGTCGTCGAGGGCATCGCCTCCGCCTGCGCCCCAGAGCGGTGCCGTCCCGATGGCGAGGACGCCCGCTGTCAGGATCGCCAACATGGCTGTCGGGCGCTTCTTCTTCGGCGAGCCTGGGACCGCGACATCGTGGTCGCTGGTCTGCGGCTGATCGGGCGGACGTGGTGAAACTTCGGAGCCCAAGGCAAATCTCCCGGTGTCACGTTGGTTGCCCATTGCCGACAGGCAGGGCAATTACTTTGCGTATGGGGGCTGCCACCCTGCGGGTACTCGAGTTGGGATCACCGTAATCGGCTGCACTATAAATGTAAATACCTGGATATGTTCCGGTCCTTACGCATTCGTCGGTCACGCATGGCCGACCAGCAGCGCGGGCACCCCTCGACGGCACCTGTCACACACGCGGCGACGGCCCCGAACAACCGGATGAGACGTGGTGGGCCGACGACCGCCGGCCCACCACGCTCGGCAGAGCGCGCTAGAGGGCCGCGCAGTCACCGCCCTTGGCTCCGTTGACCGTGTTGGGCGCGCCGAAGTCCTTGACCGCCGCGCTGTTACCGGCGCAGCTCAGCGATCCGTTGATCCGGCTGCCGACCAGGATCGGCCCGTAGGCACCGGCCAGCCGGCTGTACCGGTCATTGGCGCTCACCTGGACGTTCTGAGCCAGGCTGACCGCACCGTTGAAGGTGCTGCCGGCGATCGTCACGTCCCGCGTGGTGCCGGCGATGTGCGTGGCGCCGTTCACCGTGCTGCCGAAGAGCTGCACCGCCTGGGCTCCGGTCGCCGACAACGTGCCCGTGATCGAGCTGTCACTGACCACCAGCGAAGCACCCGGCTTCACCGACACCGCACCCACGACCTGGGCGTTCTTGAGGCAGGTCACGCCCTCGCCGGCCACGACCCGCGACTGCGAGCCGGTCAGCGTCCGGGTGCAGTCGGGCGACGCGCCCGGCAGCACGGTGGCCCGGTACGCGCTGGGTTCCCCGATGTTGCCGGCCGGGTCGATGGCCCGGTGCTCGACGAGGTGCGTGCCGAATCCCGGCACGAACCCGCCGGCGGGGTGGTCGTCCGGCAGCGTCTGCTCGAACGCCGCCCGCGACAGGCCGCCGGTGCCGAGGTTGCCGTACGTCAGCGCCTTGACGTCCGTGCCGGAGTGGCGGAACTGGAACGGCGAGTCGGGCATCGGCTTCTCGGGGAAGCCGAAGTAGTTGTACCAACCGTCCTTGTCGAGCCGGAACTGGCCGACGACGTAGCGATCCTCGTCGTAGCCGGTGTGGTCGTCGCGTGGGTCCAGCCGCATGTCCCACCCGTTGAAGTACACCGGGTGCTCCACGCCGCCGGCGAGACGGGTCAGCGGCTGCGACAGGGTGCGGGGTGCCGTGGGCAGGGCGTTGTCGACGGTCCACTCGACGCGGTCGGAGACACCGCCCGGATCGGCCGGGTCGGTCACCGTCGCGGTCAACTTGTGGGTGCCCGCCGCCAGCTTCAACGCGCTGAGGTCGAGGTTGCGGCTGTTGTGCGGGTTCGGCACGGCCTTACCGTCCAGCGACCAGGTCACGTCGAGGATCCGGTCGTCGGGGTGGTTGGTCCGCACGTACACGACCTCGTCACCGGCGACCGGCTGGGTGTTCATGGTGTGGCTCGTGAAGGTCGCCGCGGGCGACGACGGCGACACCTTCGTGTCACCGACCGTCCACTGCCGGGTCTGCACGAACCGCGGACCGTTGTAGCCGGAGTTCGTGGCCGTGTTGCCGGTGGACGGATTGCGCACCCAGTCGGTGCCCTCCGGCCCCACCGGGTCACGCACCTCGACGTGCACCACGGTCCCCGCCGGCAGGTCGAGCGCGCCGAGGTCGAGGTCGCGGCTGTTATGCGTGTCGAGCACGGTGCCGTCCGGGCCGCCGACGCGCCAGGTCACCTGCAGCTCGTGGTAGCGCGGCTGCCCCGTCTCGACCCACAGCACGGCGTCGGAGGCGACCGTACCCACGGGCGTGTGCCGCACGTTCATCTGCCCGGAGTTCCGCATCCCGGTGACCCGGGCGACCATGTGCTCCAGGCCGATCTGGTCGAAGTCGAAGCCGATCCAGCGCATCATCGAGTGCTCGCTGGGCCGGCGCTGCCCGCACGGGTAGCTGCCGCCTCCCTCGTGCAGGCCGATCGTGCCGCCGGAGAGGCTCTCCTCGCCGATCCAGCGCCACCACTTGTGCTGGTCCTCGACCATCTTCTGCGGGTCGGTGTAGGTGCTGTGGTGGAAGCTGTTCGGCTCGCCGCCGGTGTAGCAGGGGCGTACCACGTCACGGGAGGAGTACGGGTACTCGTCGGCCAGCGTGCCGAGCGAGTGGCCGATCTCGTGCAGCGAGATCAGTGGGCCCTGCGGGGAGCCGCCCGAGGTCGTCGCGTTGGTGCCGCCGATCCCGCCGTACGTGAACGTGTTGAAGATCGCCAGTGTCTGCACGTTCTGTGCGGTGCGGGGAATGCCCAGCACTGGCGCCACGTAGGTGTCGAGGATCCGGTTGTGCGCCTGGTTGCCGGTCTCGCACGGGTTGACCCCGGCCGGGTAGTAGGCGGCGAAGTCCTGACAGTTCTCCGGTGCGCCGCCGTAGACGGTGCCCCGCGACAGCGGGTCGCTGCAGCCGTTCTGGTAGATCATCCGCAGCGCGGTGTTCTTGGCGTTGATCGGCCCCTCACGCTCACCGGTGTCGCGGATCGTGCCGTCCGGATGACGTACCCGGCCGTCCGGGTCGCACCGGACGCCGTAGTCGATCGAGGCGATCTCCACCGCGTACACGTTGATGTAGTCGCGGTAGGTGCGGAACGGCTCCGTGGCCCACATGACGGCCAGGTTGCGGTCCACGTCCTGCAGGAAGAGCTGCTGCTGGTCCCACTGGTAGCCGTCGCCCATGATGATCAGGTTCAGCCGCTCGGCTGCTGGGCCGGTGACCTGGATCGGATGCACCTTCGGGTTCGGCAGCGGCATCGGTGGACCGTCCGCCGGAGCGCCGCTCGCCGGGCCGACCCCGCTCAGCAGGCTGGCCACCAGGGCCACCGCTGCCAGGGCCGCAACCTTGAGTTTCACTAGCTCCCCACCTCACATTCGTCAACCGGCATCTATCTCCGGCCTTCAGAAGCTAGTTCGGGGCTCGTGCGATTAGCACCAGACACCTGATGGAACTTCCGTGGTCACCACCCGTTCAGCCGACGGGCCGGGGTGATCCGGGTGGACGGCTGCGTTGGCCACGACGTCGGCTCCGGCGCTCGCCGTCCGGCTCGGGCCGAGGTGTGGTGCGGCGGCCCAGCAGGTTTAGGTTGATCAACTTTGGGTATGTCTCGCTACCCGCGGGGATGCCCGACAGGCACCCCGGGTGGCGGGCGGGGAACAGCCCGACACATGACGGACCGGGAGCGAAAGGCGGGTCACTCAGTGATGAACTCGTCCCTGAGGCCGACCAGGTTCAGAACGGTGACGGTGATCCGGGACGGCTTGCGGATCACCAGCGCACAACCCCTCGCGGCCGCTTGCTGGCGTACGGTCAGCAGCACGGTGACCCCGGCGGCGCCGAAGAAGCTCACCCCGCTCAGGTCGAGCACCAGCACCGGCGGCGGCAGGCCCGCCAGAACCGTCTTCGTGAAGTCGACGAGCAGGTCCACGGTGTCCATGTCCAGTGGTCCCCGGACCCCCACCACCGAAGCCGGGCCTTCCGCGGTGAGCGCGAGGGACAGAGCGGCCTGGTCAGTGGTTGGCGGCGGCGCCGGGTACGGCACCTGATGTACGGACATGAGTCTGCTCCTCGGTGAGGATGTCCGGACCGGTTCGATGCTCGGCCACCTGCGGTGGACGGCACTGGTCCTGGGCTCATGTCCGAACCCACGTCGACCCTAGCCGGGAATCACCCGATCCGCACCCTGCCCGTTCCGGAGCACGGGCTCACCTGGCAAGAGAGGTACCGCCGGCGCTCCCGAGAGGGGCAAGCCAGGACGGTCACACCACCTTCGGGAGGTAGCGATGATGTCCGAAACCGCTGAGTCGCCCCTGGCCCCCGCGTACGGCCGACTGCTGACCCTGCTCGCCGACTCGCCGCACGTCGACGTGTTCCTCGACCAGGTCGTACGGGTCGCGGCGGAGGTGGTCGGCCCCGCCGCCGCGTGCGGACTGACGATGCGCCGGGACGGTCCCGCCTTCACCGTCGCGGCAAGCGGCGACCTCGCCGCGCAGGCCGACGAAGTCCAGTACGGCGCCCACGAGGGACCCTGCCTCCACGCTCTGCACAGCGGGCAGATCGTCGAGGTCGCCGACCTGCGACGGGACGAACGATGGCGACGCTACCGTGTGAACGCCCTGAAGCTCGGCATCGCCAGCTCGCTCTCCCTGCCGATGACCATCGACGGCGAGACCCTGGGCGCGTTGAACCTCTACGCCACCGAGCCGGCCGCCTTCACCGACCAAGCCCGCCGGCAGGCCGTGACATTCGCCGAGCACGGCACGGCGGCGCTGGCCGTCATCCTCCGCCAGGCCGAGCAGGCTGTCGTGCATCGACAGCTCACCGACGCGATGGCATCGCGCAGTGTGATCGATCAGGCCCTCGGCGTGATGATGGGTCAACAGCGATGCACTGCCGGCGAGGCCTTCGCGCTGCTCCGACAGGCGTCGCAGCACCGCAACCGCAAGCTGCGCGACCTGGCAGCGGAGATCATCACGCAGGTCACCGGTGAGACACCGCAGCCGGCGTCCAAGTTCGTGGTCTCCCGCAACCACGACTGACCTCGCTCGGCACGCTCGCCCAACTGCATCTGCCGTGCTCCCCTCGCCGGTGGGCCCGGAGGTGACGACTACCGCTATTGGATCTTGCTGTTGGTCAGCTGTTCGCTGAGGTCCCACAGGCGGTCGGCGAGCTGCGGATCGACGGCGTAGGACATCACCCCGAGGGCCGTCTCCACCCGACCCGTCATCACGTCGATGGTTTCGTCGTGCGAGGTGAGCAGCGGGGAGATCTCGTTGTCTTCGCAGTAGACGCCGCCCACGCCGTCGAGCTGCGGTGCGGTGGCGCACCAGACGATGGTCGACGCCCCCTGTTCGGCGGTCTTGCGGCCCGACTCGGGGTCGATGACGCGGTTGCCGTGCTCGTCGATGAAGCCGTTCGTTCGCAGGTACTCCGGCGTGGTCCACGGGCTGAGGTTCGTGCCGATGATGAGGCCCGGGTGCAGGGAGAAACCGCGGATGTCGTCGGCCTCGCCGCGCTTGTCCAGCCCGACTGCGAACAGGATGTTGGCGGTCTTCGACTGGCCGTAGCCCAGCCAGCCGTCGTACTCGCGTCGTTCGAAGTTCGGGTCGTCGAAGTCCACGGGCGAGAGGTTGTGCGCCCAGGCGGAGACCGTGACCACCCGCGCGCCCCCGGCCCGGCGAAGGGCGGGCCAGAGCCGCGTGGTCAGCTGGAAGTGACCCAGGTGATTCGTGGCGAACTGGGCCTCGTAACCGCGGGCGTCTCGGGTCAGCGGCACGTTCTGGATCCCCGCGCTGTTGACCAGGATGTGCAGCGCCCGTCCGGTCGCGAGGAACCGGTCGGCGAACGCGTCGATCGAGGTGGGATCCATCAGGTCCAACTGCTCGATCTCGACGCCGTCGATACCGGCGAGCATGTCGCGGGCACGGTCCGGGGAGCGCACCGGGACGACAACGGTGGCGCCTGCCGAGCGCAGCGCACGGGTGGTCTCCAGGCCGAGGCCGGAGTGGCCGCCCGTGACGATCGCGGTCTTGCCCGAGAGGTCGATCCCCTCGATGACCTCGGCGGCGGTGGATGCGGCGCCGAAGCCGGAGCCGATCGGCTGTTGTGGACTGGGCATGTCAGATTCTCCTCGAGAAGGAAAGGTGTTGCAGAGTCATTGGTGGCTGCTATCGCGTTTCGGAGGCCACCAGAGCTGGACGGTGCACCGGCCGGCCGGCCGGTGCGGCCGCGTCGCGGTACGCCGCCATCCCACCGGCTGTCGCCGCCGGCATCAGTTGGCGGCGACAGCCGGCGAGCCGGGCGGCCCGTGATCGACGAGACCCGCCCGTGCGGGCCGGCACGCCTCGATGCCGTGTTCAGGGAACGGTCCGGTCAGGGGGCGCCGGGGCAGACGTCACGACACGTTCGTCGAGCGGCTGAGCGTCTCCCAGGTGTCCATGTCGGCCAGCAGGGCCTCGTGGTGGGCGCGCAGCGCGTCGACCGCATCGCCGCCGAGCACGAGGCGGAGCGGCGGGTTCTGGGCGTCGAGCACCTTGATGATTGCCGCGGCGGCCTTCGCCGGGTCGCCCGGTTCGATGCCGGCGATCCCGGCGACCATCTGCCGGAGGCCTCCCGAGCTCGCCTGGTAGGCCGGGTTCTCGGGGGCCAGGACCATGTTGTTGGTGATGCTGGTGCGGAACATGCCGGGTTCCACCAGCAGCACCCGAACGCCCAGGGGTGCCAGCTCACTCGACAGCGCTTCGCTGAAGGCCTCGAGTGCGTGCTTGGCGGCGTCGTAGGCGCCCAGTCCCGGGTAGGTCATTCGGCCGCCCAGTGAGCTCATCTGCACGATGGTCCCGCTGCCCTGCTCGCGCATCAGGGGGACGACCGCCTTGGTCACCTCCGCGGCGCCGAAGAAGTTGACCTCCATCAGCGAGCGGAACTGCTCCATCGAGGTCTCCTCGACGGCCCCGATCATGGTGAACCCGGCGTTGTTCACCAGGACGTCGATGCGACCGAACTCAGCCAGCGCCGCCTTCACCGCGGCCTGGACGGATGCCGGGTCCGTGACGTCGATCGCCGTCGTGCTGAGCCGGTCGCCGCCGATCTCCACGAGGTCGGCGAGCGTCTCCGGACGACGTGCGGTGGCCATGACGCGGTCACCGGCGGCCAGCGCGGCCAGCGCGATCTGCCGGCCGAACCCGCTCGAGCAGCCCGTGATCAGCCAGACCCGGCCCTGCGTCTCGTTCGTCATTCCCATGCCCCTTCAACGTGGTGATTGCCGGAGCCAATAGTGGTTGCGGCACACCGAAACCGCCCAACACCGATTACCTGTCGCGGTTACAGGATCTTCTTGTGACCCGCAATCTTCGATAGCCGATATATCTGGCCGCTCTCACCGAGGAATGCATTTGGAGACGTATTTCCGAGCGATTCCTGATCGGCGATTCGCAGACCAGGACGCGGAAAGCAGTCCCGGGGCGGGGGCCGACGCCGGGGACGACCGCGCGGGTCTTCCCACTCTGATCGCGCGTCGTCAGCACGGGGACGGCGCTGCGGCTAGGCAGTCTGACGCGCCCGGCACCGGCCACCTGCCACGGCGCTACGCTGAGCCGGTGACCCCTGATCTTCGGCAGCTGAGATATTTCGTCGCCGTAGCCGAGGAGTCGAGCTTCACGCAGGCCGCCAGCCGCCTGATGATCACGCAGCAGTCGCTCTCCCAGCAGATCAACGCGCTCGAACGGATCCTCGGCGCGAAGCTGTTCAACCGGGACAGCCGGGGTACCCGACTCACCGACACCGGCTCGCTGTTCCTGCCCGAGGCACGCGCAGTGCTGGAGCGCGCCGACGAGGCCGTAGCCGTCGTGCGGCGGGCCGTACGCGGCGAGACGGGCCGGCTCCGCCTGGCGTTCCTGGCCACCACCGCGAACCACCTGCTCCCGCCGGTGGTCCGGGCCGTCCGGGAACACCTCCCGAACCTGGAGCTGGTCACCGAGGAGACCACCATCGCACCGCTGGTCGAAGGCGTGCTCGGCGGCGATATCGACCTCGCGTTCAGCCGACCGCCGCAGGTCCCGGGCCTGGCCACGCGGACGATCGCCACCGAACAGGTGTGCGCCGTCCTACCCGAGGGGCATCCGCTCGCCGACCGCCCCGAGCTGGCCCTGTCCGACCTGGCAGGCGAACGGTGGGTGATGACCCCGCGCAGTTCCTGGGAGCCCTGGCACCAGGCCTTCGACGAAAACTTCCGCGCCGCCGGATTCAGCCCCGACATCGTCGCCCGGGACTCCAGCGTTCAAGGGCTGCTCGGCCTCGTCGCAGCCGGCGTCGGGATCACCCGGCTCGGCTGGTCGGCACACAACCTGCGCCGTACCGGTGTGGTGTTCGTACCGCTCGCCGGAGAGGCCACTCCCACCGAGATGGTCTGGCGACCCGACAACACCTCGCCCGCGCTGCGTCGGATCGTGGACGTGGTGACCGAGCTGGCCGCCACGACGGACCTCACCACCACAGGCTGACGACCCGGCGATCGCCTACCCGGGTGCCGAGAACCCCGGCCACAGGTTGCGGCTGCCGCGGTGCCAGGTAATCGATGTTGGCCTGCCCGGCCGGCTCGGGACAGTATCGTCCCTGGCTATCCGCCAGCAGTTACCGTCCCGCCGAACATTGGGGAAGCACCATGAGCAATCCCACTCCGTTCTCTGATCAGCTTGCCGACCGGCTGGCCATCCGCGAACTGGTCGACGCCTACGCCCACCTCGCGGACCGACGCGACGCGCAGGGACAGGCGGCACTCTTCACCGACGACGCCCGCGTCGCGGTGTACGACGGCGAGCCCGACTCGACCGAGCCGGCCCAGGTCCTCACGGGTCGCAATGACCTGGCCGCCGCCTTCGGCTCGCTACAGAGCTACGACAAGACGACCCACTTCAACGGGCAGAGCACAGTGACCCTCGACGGTGACCGCGCCACCGGAGAAACCTACTGTCTCGCGCACCACCTCTGGATCGAGGAGGGACAGCGCACTCTGATGGTCATGTCGATCCGCTACCACGACACCTTCGTCCGGCAGGGCGGTCGGTGGTTCTTCGCCGAGCGCCGGCTCATCACCGACTGGGTCGACCGTCGGCCCTCGAACGCCTGAAGAGCTTCGGAGTCGACGCAGGGGGCCGTGCTGTGGCCGATGTGGCGGCCGGTTTCTCCCGGTCGCGCCGCGGCCGTTCCGAATCCGGTCGCGCCACGGCGATGGGCCGGTTGTCCTCACTTGGATTCGAGGCGGCCCAGCGTGCTCTCCACCGGTGCGGGCCAGGTGGAGTCCTCGAGGTCGAGGGCATCGCGAAGATAGGCCCAGGTGAGCCGCTGGATCAGGGCGACCCGCTCGGGGCTCTCATCCGTCGTCTCCTTGGCTTCGTAGCCGGAGATGCCGCCGAGCGAGTGCTCTGCCCCGTACAGGGTGAGCAGGCTCTTGGTGCCCGGGCTCAGGTGGTACGCGTCGGTGAACCAGTCCGGCCCTCGCACGGACAGTGGGGAGTCGTCGTGGTCGCCGGCGACGACGAGGGCCGGAGCGGTCATGTCCGCGAAGCTCGGGCTCATGAAGGGGAAGTGCTCGGCCGCGAACGGGGAGAGGTCGGTGCCGCCCCGGCCGGTCACGGCCAGTAGCACGCCTGCCTTGATCCGCGGGTCCGAGAGGTCCTCACCGGGGTTTCCGTCGGTGTCGAGGACTCGCGCCCCGAGCAGCGTGCTCGCCGTCTGGGCGCCCCAGGAGTGCCCCGCCACGGCGATCCGGGTGCGGTCGAGGCGTCCGGCGAGGCCGGGGACGGATGACTCCAGCCGGTCGAGCTGGTCGAGGGCACGCTTCAGGTCGTCGACCCGGATCCGCCAGATCAGCGGTGTGCGGGGGTCGTCGGGCGGGAGGCTCAACGTCCGCGAGTCGAGGTGGGTGGGCTGGATGACGACGAAACCGTGCGAGGCCCAGAAGTCCACCAGCGGGGCGTAGCTGGTCGCGGACTGGCCGAAGCCGTGCGAGAAGACGATGACGGGCAGGTCACGGCCGGTGATGGGTGCGGAGACGCGTAGGTGCAGATCGTCGCCGCGATCGGGGGCTGACAGCGTGATCGGGTGTACCGCGATCACCGGTGCGGGCTCTGGCATTGTTTGCATGCTGCTCCTCGTGACTTGGCATCGACCTGCCGTTCTGGCATGCTGCGAGAACGGAACTTGGTTCCGTTAAAACATACGGAACATGGTTCCGTTTACCAAGGGATGTGACGGAGGCGACAGTGGGCGGCGCAGGTGGCGAGATGAGTGCTCCCCGCAGCAAGCGGGCTGACGCCCGGCGTAACGAGGAGGCGCTGCTGGAGGCGGCCGCCGCGATGTTCGTCGCCGCAGGAGTCGACGCGCCTGTGCGCGACATCGCCGCCAGGGCCGGCGTCGGCGTCGGCACGATCTACCGCCACTTCCCCACGCGGGCCGATCTCATCGTCGCGGTCTACCGGCACCAGGTCGAGGCGTGCGCGGTGGCCGGCCCGGCGCTGCTCGCGGAGAGCGCCACCCCGTTCGCCGCCCTCGCGAGCTGGATCGACCTCTTCGTCGACTTCCTGGTCACCAAGCACGGCCTGGCTGAGGCGATGCAGTCCGACGACGCCGCCTTCCAGACGCTGCACGCCTACTTCCTCGACCGCCTCGTTCCGGTCTGCGCCCAGCTGCTCGACGCCGCCGCCACGGCGGGCGAGATCACCCCCGACATGGACGCCCTCGTCCTCATGCGCGGCATCGGCAACCTCTGCATCGGCGCCGACAGCCCCAGCTACGACGCGCGCCGGATGGTCGGACTTGTCGTCGCCGGCTTGCGGCGCCACTGACGTCCGAGAACAGACGGGGCCACCCGCTCAGCGGGCTGATCTTCGTTCGTGGCCGCGACGCGCAGGAGCCGATCCCCGGCTCGCCGCTCGCGATCCCGGTCCCGATCGTGCTCGCCCGCTGTCGAGGCCATCCTGACCGCCGAGAGGGCGCGCCTCGGCATCGCCGTGGCGCGCCCTGCCTCCGGATCCGCGACTACCGGCAGTTCCGCCGGCCGGGCAGCCCGAGAATCAGCGCCGCGCCGACGGTCAGGTGCATGGCGAGCAGCGCCAGCCGGCTGTTGATGTCGACACCGCTGCCCAACGGGCCGGCCAGCGAGAGCACCAGCACGACCAGGGCGATGATGCGGAGCGTCCGGACGGGGTGGCCGACCGTACGCTCCAGCAGCGCGAGCAGACCCCAGGCGGCCAGACCCGCGATCAGCGCGGCCACCACGACGGCGACCGGACCGATGTGCTGGGTGGTGTCGCCCTGGCGGACGGCGAGGTCGATACCGGCCCACGGGTCGTTGACGACCCACAGCAGGAGAGCGCTCGCCGCTCCCGCGGCGACGGTGATCGCACGGCCCGTACGTCGTGCGGTGGTCCTGGTCGTTCCGGTCCGCATCGTGTCGTTCGTCATGCCGATGAGCATCGCGGTCGGGGGCAGGTCGGCACATCGGACCGAGGGCCGCGCCCGCGCTTCCCAAGGAGAGCCCGACCACCAACTTTGGAAGGTGTCGGAGTCCGGCGCGGGCCCGTTAACCTCCGCGCGTGAACAGGTTCTCGTTCGGGCCGGAGGACCGCGACCACCATCGCAGCAGGACGGCCGTCGCCACGATGATGGGTACGTCCGGCGTGCTGGTCGCCGCGACGATCCTGGGCTGGTGGAGCGACCGTACGCTGGGGCCGCTGTTCGCGCTCGACCTCGCGGCCGGCACGCTGAGCTGGCTGCTGAGCCCACTGATGCTGTGGCGGCCGGTCGCCACCACGGCGGTGATCACCGTGCTGGCGGCGGTGTCGCCGGCGGTCACTCCGCCGGCCACGATCGGCGCGTTTCAGGTGGCCCGGCGGCGGCGCGCCCCGGCGGCGATCGCGGTGGCGGTGGCGGGCGTCGCCGCGCACGCCGTCCAGGGTGCCTGGCGGGCCAACGGCGGTATGTCGTACGGCTGGTGGCTGGCGCTGGTCACCGTCGGCTACGGCGCGCTGCTGGGCTGGGGCGCGTGGGCGCAGGCCCGTGCGGCGCTGATCCGGTCCCTGCAGGACCGGGCCCGTCGCGCCGAGGCGGAGCAGGGCCGCCGGGTGGCCGAGGCGCGCATGCTGGAACGCCGCCAGATCGCCCGGGAGATGCATGACGTCCTCGCGCATCGCCTGTCGCTGCTGGCCACGTTCGCCGGCGCGATGGAGTACCGTCCGGACTCCTCGCCGGAGAAGTTGTCGCGGGCCGCGGGGGTCGTCCGGGACGGCGTGCACCAGGCGCTCGATGAGCTGCGTGAGGTGATCTCACTGCTGCGCGACGACGATCCGCCGCACCGCGACGGGAGACGCCCGCAGCCGGTGCTGGCCGACGTACCGCGCCTGGTCGAGGAGTCCCGCGAAGCCGGCACCGAGGTGCTGCTGCGCGAGGCGGTGAACGAGCCGGCCGACGCGCCTCCGTCGGTGGCCCGCACGGCGTACCGGGTGATTCAGGAGGGCCTGACCAACGCCCGCAAACACGCCGCCGGCCAGCCGGTCCAGGTCGCGTTGCGCGGCGGGCCCGGCACGGGCCTGGAGATCGACGTCCGCAACGCGTTGACGCCGGAGCGCGCGACGCCGCCCGGATGGTCCGGGGGCGCCGGACTGGTCGGGCTCACCGAGCGGGTGCACCTGGCCGGCGGAGAACTCGACCACCAGGTGGTCGGTGGGGAGTTCCGGCTGCACGCATCGATACCATGGCCGGCGTGACCTCCGCCGTGCGTGTGCTCATCGTCGACGACGACGCGCTCGTCCGCGCCGGGCTGACCATGATGCTCGACGGCGCTGACGGCATCGTCGTGGTCGGCGAGGCAGCCGACGGCGACCAGGCGCCGGCCGCCGCCGACGCGCACTCCCCCGACGTCGTGCTGATGGATCTGCGCATGCCCCGGGTCGACGGCATCACCGCCACCCGTCGCCTGCGGGCCCGGCCGCGGCCGCCCGAGATCATCGTGCTGACCACGTTCGACACCGACGAGAACATCCTGCACGCGCTGCGTGCCGGGGCCAGCGGCTTCCTGCTCAAGGACACCCCGCCGGCGCGGATCGCCGAGGCGGTCCGGCAGGTCGCGGCCGGCGAGCCGATCCTGTCCCCACGGATCACCCGCCGGCTGATGGACCGGGTCGCCGTCCAGGCCGGCGCGTACGCCCAGGCCAGGGCGACCCTCGCGGCGCTCAGCCCACGCGAGCACGACGTCGTGGTGGCGATCGGTCAGGGCTGCAACAACGCCGAGATAGCCACGACGCTCCACATGACCCTGGCCACCGTGAAGACGCACGTGTCGCACATCCTGACCAAGCTCGACCTGGACAACCGTACGCAAGTAGCGCTCCTCGCCCACGACGCCGGCCTCGCCTGACCAGTCCGCCGCAGCGCTGCCCGGTGGTGTGTGCGGCAGGTGACGACCGCGCCTCCCGACCCGGGATCGGTGGAGCCGGTGCGCCAGGGTGGCGGCCGCTGCGCAGGCGCTGCTCCCTTCCCGCAGCGCAGGGTAGGTCCGGACCGGTAGCGTCCGGACCTACCCTGCGTGCGCGGGCCTGCCCCGTGGATCGTCCGCCACGTTCACGCGGACGGGCCGGCGGGCGGCTCAGCCCTCGTCGTGGCCGTTACCTCACTGGCCGGAGGCGTGGAGCTGGGCCACCTCGGTGGCGGAGAGGGCCCGGTCGTAGACGTGCACCTGGTCGACGGCGCCACGCCAGTAGTCGACGGGGTTGCCGTTGAACTTGGCGCGGCCGATCACGGTGTGGCCGCTGGACGCGTCGCCGACGCAGGAGCTCGCCGTACCCGCGGGCTGGCCGTCCACGTAGAGCGTGAGAGAACCGCTGGCGGCGTCCCGCACACCCGTCAGGTGGTACCAGCGTCCGGGCTCCGGCGCGGTGGGCGCCAACGCCCGCACCCCGGCGAAGCTGAACGCGAACCGGTTGTCCGCGCCGGAGTACTGGAGGAAGAAGGCGCTGTTCGTGTTGCCGTCCTGGCTGACCGCGGTGGCGAAGCCGCCCAGGCTGTCCAGCCGCACCCAGGCCGACGCCGTGTAGCTGCCGCTGGTGTCGAGGATCGCCGCACCGGTGTCGACGTACTGGTTGACACCGTTGAGCTGCACCGCGCCGCCGGTCCTGCCCGACGTCCAGCCCGCGCCGTTGACCAGCGTCGCGTCGTGGTCGCCGGCCAGGTCCTCGGCCACCGTGCCGGTTGCTTCGTCCAGCGGCCAGTAGCCGACTCCGGTCAGACCCGGGGTGCCGGGCGAGGTCGGCGGCACGTTCGCGCCGGTGCCGTCGACGGAGCGGATGATGGCCCGGTTGATGTCCCGTACCCGGGCGAAGTCCATCTTCTCGACCTGGCGGTCGTACGTGTAGAACCCGTTGACCTCGTGCTCGACGTCCGTGGTCTGGGTGTAGACGCCGCCGGAGAGCCCGCACCTGTTGGCGACGGTCAGCAGGTCCTGCTGGTTCTCCACGTAGCGGCGGGTGAGGGTGGCGCTGTCCGGGGTCATCTCGTAGGCGTGGCCGTCGCCGAACCACATGTGACCGTCGACCTCCAAGCCGAACCCGCCGTGTTCGCCGTCCACGGCCACTCGGTCCGCGGTCGGCGCCGGCGAGGCCGGGCCCACGTACTGGTGGAAGTCGATCATGTCGCCACGACCGGAGTCGCCTCTGGAGGCGCAGCAGTTCACGCCACTGTGCGCGTTGACCAGGCGGCTCGGATCCAGGGCGCCGACCTCGTCGGCGATCCGTCCGGTCGCCGCCCGGTCCCATTCGCCCCAGCCCTCGTTGAACGGCACCCAGGTGGTGATGGAGGTCCAGCTCTGGTGCTCCGTCACGATCTCCCGCAGCTGCCGCTCGAACTCCTGCTGCGCGTCCACGGGCGGCGTGCCGCCGGTACGCATGGCGGGCATGTCCTGCCACACCATGAGACCCAACCGGTCCGCCCAGTAGTACCAGCGGTCGGGCTCCACCTTGATGTGCTTACGGATCGTGTTGAACCCGAGCCGCTTCGTCTCGGCGATGTCGAACCGCAGTGCCTCGTCGGTCGGCGCGGTGTAGATGCCGTCCGGCCAGTACCCCTGATCCAGGGTCGACATGTTGAACAGGATCTTGCCGTTGAGGGTGAGGTAGAGCTTGCCGTCGGCGCCCTTGGCCTTGCCCACCTCGCGCATGCCGAAGTACGAGTCGACCTGGTCGATCACCTTTCCGCCCTGGCGCACCCGTACCTTCAGGTCGTACAGGTGTGGGGAGTCAGGCGACCACAGCTTCGGCTTCGGCACCGGGACCCGCAGCTCGGTTCCGGCCGGCCCTGAGACGCGGCCGACGACCCGCTTGCCGTCGTACGCGACGGCCTCGACGGTCCGGCCGCTGCCGTTAGCGAGGTGCGGGGTCAGGCGGAGGCTCTTGTCGTCGAGGTCCGGCGTCATCTGCAACCGCTCGACGTGGCTCGTCGACACCGGTTCCATCCAGACGCTCTGCCAGATCCCGGACGCCGAGGTGTAGAAGATGCCGCGGTCCGGCACGTTGCGCTGCTTGCCGACCGGCTGCCACGTCTGGTCGGTGCGGTCGGTGACTCCCACCACGAGTTCCTGGTCTCCCCGGCCACGCAGCGCGTCGGTGACGTCGGCGCTGAAGCCGTCGTAGCCGCCGCGGTGGGTCGCGACCTCGATGCCGTTGACCCAGACCGTCGTCTCGTAGTCGACCGCGCCGAAGTTGAGCCGCAACCGCGCGCCGCGGTCCCCGACCTGCCAGTTCCTGGGCACCTGGAAGGTGCGCCGGTACCACATCCGGTCCTCGTGCCGTTGGATGCCGGAGAGCGCCGATTCGATCGGGTACGGCACCAGGACCCGTTCGCCGAGTTGTTCACCGAACGGCGGGGCCTGGCCTTCCGTCGCGCCGGCGAACTGCCACACACCGTTGAGGCTCTGCCACTTCGCTCGGACGAGCTGCGGACGGGGGTACTCGGGGAGCGCGTTGTCGGCGGAGACCTCGTCGGTCCACGGGGTGGCGATCGGTGGTGTGCCGGGTTGCCAGGTGGTGTCGGCACGCGCGGCGGTGGGGGCGCTGGTGGCCACGAGAGCGGCGGCCAGCAGTGCGGTGAATACCTTCATGCGTCAGGGTCCCTTTCGCACGACGGACGTGAGGGTGGGCCGGACAACCAGGACAGAGCCGCCTGAGGGAGCCGGCCGGGATCGGGTAGACACCCGTCGATGATCATTGGATAACAATAAACCATCAACATCGATCTAAAGTCAACATGATCCGACCAGATCCGAACACTGGCCCATCAGAACCAGTCGATTGCCGCACGCCCGTCCGGCAACGCGTCGGATCGCCGCCCGGAGGACCGGAACGCCGAGCAGGCCGGCCGGCCGGGACAGTCGGTATGCGGCCGCCCACTGCTCGTCGGAAGAGTTGAGATCGACGAGCCCGCCCCGGTGGCCACGGGCACAGCCCGCACCCGGCATCAGCTGAACGGCCGGTTACGTCGTGCGAACGACAGCGGCAGGATCGGCCATCGTGATCATGAAGACGGCCGGGGCGGGTGCGTGCCCGCGCTGCGGCGAGACGACCGTGTCAACGCGGGAGGCGATGCCCTGGTGCGCTGCCTGCGAATGGAACCTCGACGGCTACGACAGCGCGCGGCAGGCGCCGGAGTTCGGTTGGGCCTGGATCGACCGGGGCAGCCATCGGCTGGCCGGCCGCCTGACCCGCCACCAGTACGCGGCCCTGGTCGATCGCCCGTTGGAGTCGTCGGGCCTCGGCCCGGCCGGCGTGGCGACCGCGGCGGCGTCGCTGCTTCTTCTCGTCGGCGTGCTGGCGCTCGCAGTGGTCGGCGTGTGGCTGCTGTTCGCCTACCCGTTCCCAAACATCGCCATGGTCGTCGGGGTCGCGATGATCAGTCTGGCGGTGGCGCTGCGGCCCCGGTTCGGCCGTGTCGACCCCGACCTGGAGGTCCTGTCGAAGGATCAGGCACCTGAACTGCACGCGCTGGTGGAGGAAGTGGCGGCGGCCGTGGGTGCCCCCATGCCACACGTCATCGGCGTGGACGGCAGCCTGAACGCATACGCGACGCAGGTGGGGCTGCGCCGGCGACGCGTGCTGGCCCTCGGGTTGCCGCTGTGGGGCGCGCTGGACGGGCAGCAGCGGGTGGCGCTGCTCGGTCACGAACTGGGCCACTTCGTCAACGGCGACGTACGCCGGACGGTGGTGACCCAGCCAGCGTTGACCATGCTCGGCAACGCTGCGGACATGTTCCGTCCCGTGGACTCGGTCCGCGGCAGCGGGCTGGTGGAGATGATCGGTGACGCGCTGGGCCGGGCGTTCTCCTGGGTCGTGTCGCGGCTGCTCTTCGGCGGCCACCTCGTGCTGGTCGTCACGGCGCTGCGGGACAGCCAGCGGGCCGAGTACCTTGCCGACGAGATGGCCGCCCGGGCCGCGGGCACGGACGGCGCGAAGCGGCTGCTGGACGTGGCGCTGCAGTCCGAATCCTTGGCGCTCGTGGTCCAGCAGGCGTCACGCGGCGGGCGGGGGCCGGCGGCCTGGCAGACGGGGGTCGCCCGGTCGCTGGCGGCCGCCGCCGACACGCTTCCGCTGCTGCGTCAACTCTCCATCCGGGAGCAGAGCTCGCTGTTCGCCTCACACCCGCCCCAGGGCCTGCGACACCGCATGCTCGCCGCACGTGCCGAGCACGAACCGCGGGTGACGGTCACCGACGCTCGGATCGAACGGATCGACACGGAGCTGGCGCGGCACTACCAGCGCGTCAGCCACGCCGTCGCCTGGTCGGGCTGACGGGTCTCACGCCCCGCCCCGTACGGCGGGACGATCCGGTCACGGCCGCGTCAGGATCCTGCCGGCCACCGCCCACGATGCCCACGAATTGCGTACGAACTGCTCGGGACCTGCCCAAGTCCGCCTGTTGATCTTGTTCTGTCCTCATCGGACAATGATCAAATTCGTGCCGGCGCGCCGTCAGGTGCGGCGCGTTCCGCACGGATCGGGCGAACTCGGGAGGACCCACGAGTCCGCTCGCCGGCACCGGAACCGAACGGTGCCGCTGGAGTGGAGGAACGTTGTCAGAAAGACGAACAGGTCGAGGCAGGAGCCGGTTCAACGTCCGGCCCCTGGTCGCCGTCGCGGCGGCCGTCGTCCTCGGCCTGACCGCACAACCGGTGGTCGCGAACGCGGCGCCGGCTCGCGCCGCCGTGGACGGCCAGGTTCTCAAGGAGCTGTCGGCCAAGGGCAGCACCAGCTTCCTGGTGTATCTCAAGGACCAGGCGAAGCTGGACACGGCGGCGAAGCTGCGCGGCGACGCCCGCGCCGCCGAGGTGCGCCAGCAGCTCACCAGCACCGCCGACCGTACCCAGGCGGGGCTGCGCGCCCTTCTCACGCAGAAGCGGGCGCGGTACACCTCGTACTGGATCGCCAACGCCCTGCAGGTCGACGGCGACAAGGCCCTGCTGGACACGATCGCCGCCCGCCCCGAGGTCGCGCGGATCGACCCGGTGCGGTCGTACCGCATGATCGAGCCGACGCCCACCCAGGTCGGGACGAAGGCCGGCACGGCCGCGCCCGAGTGGGGTGTGGCAAGCATCGAGGCACCCCGCGTCTGGGACGAGTTCGGTGACCGCGGTGAGGGCATCGTGGTCGCCAACATCGACGGCGGCGTCCAGTACGATCACCCGGCCCTGGTCGGCAAGTACCGGGGCAACAACGGCGACGGCACCTTCTCGCACGACTACAGCTGGTTCGATCCGACCAACGTCTGCCCGGAGTTCAAGCCCTGCGACACCGGAGGCCACGGCACCCACACGATGGGCACCATGGTCGGTGACGGCGGCGCCGGCAACCAGATCGGGGTCGCCCCGGGCGCCACCTGGATCGCCGCGAAGGGCTGCGAGCGCGAGTGGTGCTCGGACAGCTCCCTGCTCCTCGCCGGCCAGTGGATCATCGCGCCGACCGACCGCAACGGGCAGAACCCCCGCCCGGACCTGCGGCCGGACATCGTCAACAACTCGTGGGGCGGCGGCCAGGGCAACCTCTGGTACAAGCAGACCGTCGACGCGTGGCGCGCGGCGGGCATCTTCCCGGTCTTCTCGGCGGGCAACTCGGGACCGGCCTGCAACACGGCGAACACCCCGGGCGACTACCCGCAGTCGTACGCGGTGGGTGGTTACAACTCGGCCAACGAGGTGTACCAGTACTCGAGCCGGGGCAGCTCGGCGGTGGACGGCGGGATCAAGCCGAACATCTCCGCGCCCGGTGAGGATGTCCGGTCGAGTTGGTTCGGCGGCGGGTACGCGACGATCAGCGGTACGTCGATGGCCGCACCGCACGTCTCCGGTACGGTGGCGTTGCTCTGGTCGGCCGCACCGAACCTGCGTCGTGACCTCGCCGCCACCGAGAAGCTGCTCAACGAGACCGCGATCGACGTCGACGCGACCGAGTGTGGTGGCACTGCCGCCAACAACAACGTCTTCGGTGAGGGACGGCTCAACGCGTACCGGGCGGTGGTGAAGGCGCCGCGCGGCGCGGTCGGCCGGGTGACCGGCCGGGTCACCGACTCGGCCACCGGCGAGCCGCTCGGCGGCATCCGGATCAGCTCCGGTGAGACGCAGGCGGTGACCGGCAACGACGGTGACTACACGCTGGTGCTGCCGATCGGCGAACACACGGTGACGGCCAGCGCGTACGGCTACGGGAGCAAGAGTGTCTCGGTGACGGTTCCCGCGACGGGCGCGGTCACCGCGAACTTCGCGCTGGATCCGCCGTCGATGGTGACCGTGTCGGGACGGGTGACCGACGGGTCCGGCCACGGCTGGCCCCTGTACGCCAAGATCGAGGTGGCGGGTCGTCCCGGCGGGCCGGTCTTCACCGACCCGATCACCGGTAAGTACTCCTTCACCGTGCCGGCCAACAGCACCTACACGGTCGGTACGACGGCGCACTATCCCGGCTACCAGAAGGTCACCCGCTCGGTACAGGTGGCCGACGCGGCCAAGACCGTGAACATCAAGGTCCCGGTCGACCATGGCTGCACCGCCGGCGGCTACGCCGGTAGCTACTCGGAACCCCTGTTCGGGACGGAGACGTTCGACGGCGCCGGCGCGCCGCAGGGCTGGTCGGTGGTCAACCGGACGCAGTTCCCGGGGTGGACCTTCAACGACCCGGGGAGCCGGGGCAACCAGACGGGCGGGAGCGGCAACTTCGCGATCGTCGACAGCTTCGTCCAGGGACTGGATGCCCGGCAGGACACCGACCTGGTCTCCCCCACGTTCGACCTGAGGGACGTCCGCGCGCCGTACCTGCGTTTCAACAGTGACCTCTATGCCACGGCGGGCGACGACGTGGGCGACATCGACGTCACCACCGACGGCGGCAAGACCTGGACCAACGTCTGGCACGGGGACGACTGGCGGCGTGGCCCCACGCAGGAGCTGGTCGCGCTCGAGCCGGCCGCCGGCAAGGCCGACGTGCAGGTGCGGTTCCGGTACAGCGCGGGCTTCGGTTGGTGGTGGGCGGTCGACAACGTCGAGCTGATCGACCGGGTCTGCACCCCGACCCCGGCCGGCCTGGTCGCCGGTTTCGTCACCGACAAGAACACCGGCGAGGGGCTGGACGGCGTCACCGTCGTCAGCCCGGACGCGCCCGCCGAGCAGGCGGAGACCGCGGCGACGCCCGAGGACGCGAGCATCTCCGACGGGTTCTACTGGTTCCTCTCCACCCTGACCGGGACCCACACGTTCCGGGCGAGTCAGCGGCCGTACCAGCCGCTGTCGAAGGACGTCGAGGTCACCGCGGACCGGCTGGAGAAGGTGAACTTCGCCCTCACGGCGGGTCGGCTCACCGTCAGCCAGACGAGCATCGAGGTGAACCAGCCGTACGGCGCCACCCGCAGCACCACGGTGACGCTGAAGAACACCGGCAGCGCCCCGGCGACCGTCGAAACCCTGGCCCGGGCCGGTCAGTTCGAGGTGCTCGGGCAGCATGGTGCGCCGTTGGCCGAGCGGAAGGTCTCCGGCGTCACCAAGGCCATGAACGGGATCGCGGCCGGCCGCGACGCCGAAGCCACGGCGGCCGCGGCGGCCACGGCGACGGCGGCGGCAGCCGCGGGTGACCTGGCCTGGAGCCGGATCGCCAACGCTCCCGCGCAGGTCTACGACAACGCCGCGGTGACCATCGGCGGCAAGGTCTACTCCGTGGGCGGCGGGGCCGGCACCGGAACGGAGCGTTCGACCTGGGTCTACGACCCGGCGACGAACCTGTGGACCAGCCTGCCGCAGATGCCCCGGGGCCGCAGCGCGCCGTCGGCGGCGGTCGTGGACGGCAAGCTCTACGTCCTCGGCGGCTGGAACGCCGACGGTGCACCGGTTCCCACGGTGGACGTGTTCGACCCGACCACGAACATCTGGAGCACCCTCGTCGGGGTGTCCAACCCGGCGCCCCGCGCGGCGGCCGGCACCGCCGTCGTCGACGGCCGGATCGTCGTCGTCGGCGGCTGCCCGGACGGCAACTGCGCGGGCACCACGAGTGTCGTCGTCTTCGACCCGCACAGCCGTACGTTCAGCACCTGGGCCGACTACCCGGTACCCGTGGCGTACCTCCCGTGCGGTGCCATCGGCGGCGGCATCTACTGCGCCGGTGGGGTCGACAAGACCCCGTACCGCAACACGTACGGCTACGACCCGGCCGCCGACGCGTGGATCCGGCTGCCCGACCTGCCGATCGACCTGTGGGGCGCGCCGAACACGGTCGCCGGTGGGCTGCTGATCCTCGCCGGTGGGATGACCGCCAACTCCACCGTCGTCACCAACCGCACGGTGGCGTACGACCCGACCGCCAGGGCGTGGCGGGACCTGCCGAACACCCAGGTCGCCGTCTACCGCGGAGCGATGGCGTGCGGGGTGTACAAGATCGGGGGCGGCAGTGACCTGGTGACCGCCGAGTCCGAGCGGTTGAGCGGTCTCGGCGACTGTGACGCCTCCGGCGTGCCGTGGCTCGACGTCACGCCCGGCGAGTTCACCCTGGCTCCGGGCGACTCGAAGAAGGTCACGGTCACGGTGACCGCGACTCCCGGCACGGGCATCGCGCAGCCCGGCACGTACCGGGCCGAGTTCGGGTTCAACACGGACACCCCGTACCCGGTGCCGGCGGTCGACGTCGAGGCCGGGGTCGCCGCCCCCGCCGACTGGGGCAAGATCCAGGGCACGGTCACCGGTAGGAGCTGCGACGGGAACGTGTCGGGCATCGGGGCGACCGTCCGCCTCGACCTCGTCGGCACCAACGGCAAGACCGGTTACACCGTCGTCGCCGACGCCGAGGGCCGGTACGTCCACTGGCTGCCGGCCGGCAAGTACCAGGTCACGGTCGCTAAGGACGGGTGGACGCCGAAGGTGAAGCGGCAGGCGGTCAGCGAAGGGGTGACGTCGACGTACGACGTCGTCCTCGATCCGCTCTCTGCCTGCCTGACCGGATCCACGTCGCAGAATCGCCTGCACGGCGTGTTCCGGCGCATGTGAGATGACGGTGGCCGCCGGACCTCGATCGGGTCCGGCGGTCACCGACCGCAGCGCGGGCCGGGACTGCGCCTTCAGTTGGTCTTCTCGATCAGACATCAGTTCACGATGGAGCACGCGCACCGTTCGACCACGGTGGATCATCCGCAGGAGGGTCGCCTAGGGTTGTTCACCCTGCGACGCGCCGGTTGTCCAGTCCCAGTGGGTGATCGTGGTGCGCATCAGGCGGGCGGCGTCCGACAGGTGGCTGTCGGCGCCCCAATAGAGGGTGACCGTGCGTCGGCAGTCGGCGCTGTCGACGGTGAGCCAGGCGACCGGGGCGTGGGGGGCGCTGCGGCGCGCGAAGGCGGGGACCAGGCCGATGCCGAGTCCGGCGCTGATCAGACCGGCGATGGCGCTGTGTTCGTCGCATTCGCAGACGATCTTCGGGTTGAGGCCGTGGGCGGCGAAGAGACGGTCGAGCAGCCGGCGTAACCAATGTCCCCGGCGGGCGGTGATGAAGGGCTGGTCGGCGAGTTCGTCGAGGGTCACCGTCGTGCGGTCCGCCAGCGGGTGACCGAACGGTACGACCACCGCCACGGCTTCGTCGAACAGATGCGCCGACTCCAGTCCTTCGGCGTGGATCGGCTGCGAGGCGATACACAGATCGACGTCTCGGGCGCGCAGCCGGCGGCCCATCTCTTCCGACGGCGACCAGTGGAGCTCGACCTCGATCGCGGGATGGGCGCGTTTGAAGGCCGCCAGTGGCCCGGTGAGGGTGAGGAAGGTCTCCGACGCCAGTCTCGCGACGCCCAGGCCCTGACTCGCGGCCTCGGCGACGGCACGCTGTCCGGCTTCGAGCTCGCCGAGGGCGCGTTCGACGTGATCGCGGAAGAGCTTGCCCGTGTCGTTCAGCCGGAGCCGTCCGCTCCGGTCGAACAACGGCACCCCCAGTTCGCTTTCCATACGGGCGATGGTGCGGCTGAGCGACGGCTGGGCGACGCGCAACTCGTCGGCTGCCCGGCTCAGGTGCTCGAGCCGCGCCACCACCAGGAACTGCCGGAGCGAGTTCAACTCCATCATGCCTCCCCATCTATAACGCCATAGCAATATTGGTCTTAGACGGCATAACTCCAGAGTCATAGTGTCGGCGGCATGGGAAAGCATGACGAAGCCGGGATCCGCCGGCAGATCGAGACGGTCGTCGAACGGGTCACCGCCAAGGACGTCGAAGGTCTCAAGCAGCTCTACGCCCCAGACGTCGTGTCCTTCGACATCGAGCCGCCGCTGCGACACGTCGGAACAGCGGCGAAACTCGCCGCCTGGACGCGTGTGTTCGAATTCTTCGACCGTCTGGCCTACGAGGTCCGCGACCTGACCCTCGTCGTGGGCGATGACGTGGCGTTCGGATACGGCTACGCCCGCACCAGCGGTACCTTGCGGAACGGGACGGCGACGGACGGCATGTGGGTCAGGATCACCTACTGCTTCCAGCGGATCGACGGCGACTGGTTGATCACCCACGACCACGTGTCAGTGCCACTGGACATCGCGAGCGGCAAAGGCGTGGTCGACCTCCAGCCCTGACGGCACACAGGACGTCGGCCGGAACCCCGGCCGACGGCGGCGTCCGGCTTCGAGCAGGCGACCTGATGTGCCCGGCCCTCGCCGGGCTCGACGGTTTCCTCGACGCGGGGCGGCAGGCCTGCGGCGTGTCGTGCTGTTGTCGTCGTCGAGCGTCCTGTCCGAGACCGTGATTCCATCGGCGGAAGCACCGGCGCCTGGACCTGGACGCCGGGCTGCCGTGGACATTCATGCGGTGACCACCTGCACATCGCAGAGTTGCAGCATCATGGCGATGATGTGTGCCCAGCGCCCGGCGGGCTGAGCCGCCCCGGGCGAAGATGAGAACCGAAAGACCAGATGCCGGAGCACGCCACGCGTGCTCCGGCACCGGTCGGGAGCCGGCCGGCACCGGCTCGCCGTCATCACCTCACAGGTGGGCCCTCAGGTAGGCGCTCGCCGCGATCAGCTGGGCGCGCGCCTGCTCGTCGTCGATGGTGCCGACGAACGCCGTGAACCGGTCGAGCGCTGCCTCGGCCTGCGCCTTCCGGCCGGCCTTCGCCATCTGCTCGGCCACCTGGAGCTGAGCTTTCAGGACCACCGCGCGAGCCGGCGGGACCGAGCCCTCCTTCCGGTAGCGTTCCAACAGCGCCCTGGTGTTGGCGTACGTCGCCACCACCTCGAACGACGCCGTCGACTCCGTGACGTTGCCGGCCTTGTCGGTGGCCACCGCGGTCACCCGGTGCGTGCCGGCCGTCGGCGCGGCCGCTCCGCTGACCGGCTTGCCGTCCAGCGTCACCACCACCGACGCGACGCCCGACGCCGGGTCGGCCGCCGAGGCCGTGATCGGCAACTCCTTACCGAGCTGGTAGGAGCCACCGTCCTCGATCCCATCGAACTTCACGGTCGGACCGGTGGCGTCGACCCGCAACGGCACCACCGACTCCGTCGAGACGTTGCCCGACTCGTCGACCGCCCGGAACCGCAGCTCGTGGGTGCCGTCCCCGGTCACGGGCACCGGCTGCCGGTAGTCGGCCCACTCGCCGTCGCCGGCCCGGTAGGAGATCCGCACCGGGCGGCCGCTGTCGTCCGACCCGGTCGCCGAGACGGTGACCGGCGAGACGTACCACCCGTTGTCGCCGTTCGGTGCCGCCGGGTCGACCGTCACCGACACCGATGGCGGCGTCGTGTCGACCACCCGGAAGTAGTCGAACGCCACCGTCACCGGCGACACCTGCTCCGGGCCCACCGCCATCAGACCGAACGACGTCATGGCGGCGTCGTTGGTCACCGGGTCACCCAGCGACGTCCAGTTGACCCCGCCGTCGCTGATCTCGGCCGAGTAGGTGTTCCCGGTCCGCTTCAGCCGCAGGTCGTACCAGCCGCTCTCGGTCGTCTCCGCGACGTCGACGGACCGGTTGCCGCCGTTGCCGAACTGCCCGTTGCGCTCCGAGACCAACTCGGCCCGCAGATCCGTCGGCGAGCCGTTGGGGTTCGTCGCCACCACGTCGAACTTCACGTAGTTGTCGTCGTCGGCGTACACCAGGAACCCGGCCAGCTGCCAGCGATGCAGCATCGTCGGCGTCAGCCGGGTCTGGATCGTCCAGTCCCCGTCCGGCAGGTCCTGGAGGATGAAGTTGCGCGGCGAGACAGGGTTGCTGTCGTTGATGTCGCCCGGCTGCGTCTCGATCCGCAGCTGCCCGTCGGTCATCGCGACCTTCGACGAGACGTAGCGCACCACCGCGTCCCACCGGCAGCCGTCGAGCTGGTCACCGTCGAACTCGTCACTCGGCGCCAGGGAACCGCCGTCGGGCGAGTCGCAGCCCGGTCCCGGCTCGGGCTCCGGATCCGGATCGGGGTGGATGGCCTCGTCCACCAGGCTGAACCCGGAGAACTCCACCTCGCTCTTGGCCGAGGTGCTGTGCGCGGTCACCGCGAGTCCGATGTCCTGCGGGCTCACCGCGCCGGTGAGCGTCACCGGGTCACCGACCCGGGTGAAGTTCACGCCGTCCTTGCTCCAGTAGCCGTAGTACTGGCTGCCGTCGCGGACGATCCGCACCCATGCCGGGTAGCTCGTCGTGCTCGCCCCAGTGCTGGCGTCGAGCTGCCCGTTGCCGTCGGTGTCGCGCAACCACTCGAACCCGAGGCCGGCACGCAGCGTCATCGCCGCGTACCCGGGCGAGGTGCCGGGTTGGGTGATGTCGTTGCGGACGATGAGCCCGGCCTTGGCGGAGGCGTTCGAATTGCCCTGCCGCTCGATCTTCACCGTGGCCGTCCACTCGTTGCCTGCGGCGGCCGGGCGGTACACCGCGCCGTACTGGTCGGTGCCCTGCCACATGTTCGCGCCACCGGAGTTGATCACCCATGTGTCGGTGTCCGGCCGGTCGAAGGTGGCGTCGGCGTTGCTGAAGGTCTGCCAGTCGCCGTACAGGTCACCGACCTCCACCTCGACGATGCGGGAGGTGGTGCTGGCGCCCTTGTCGTTGGTGGCGACCGCGGTCAGCTGGTAGCGCTGCTGCGTCGTGGCGTTCCACGTCACCGCGTACGGCGCCGTGGTGTCGGTGCCGATCGAGGTGTCGCCGACGAAGAACTCGACCTTGGTGACCGTGTTCTCCGCATCGCTCGCGTCGGCGGTGACCTGAATCGCGCCCGGCTCCAGGTCGTCGTCGGCGGTCGGGGCGGTCACCGCGACCTTCGGCTTGCTCGTGGGTGAGACACCCTTGCCGTCGGCCTCGATGAAGTTCAGCCGCCGCTCGCCGGCACCGGGGAACACCGCGTACAGGGTGAACGTCTCGCCCGGGTCGGTGACGTCGACCGGTACGTCGACGTAGCGGCCGGCCGGCGTCGCCGGCACCTGCGCGGTGCCCAGCAGCGCGCCGTCCGGTGCGCCGCGGCGCAGCTCGATACTGCCGGCGCTGGCCGCGCTGACCCGTAGGACCAGCTTGTCCACGCCGTGCAGGTGCACCGGGTCGTACGACGCCCACGCGCCGTTCTGACCGGTGATGGCGTCGGCGTGGCCCTCCACGTCCCGCGACGCCGCCACGGTGACGCCGTGCGATGCCTCGAAGAACTCGGCTTCACGCTGCTTGGGGAACAGCAGCGTGGTGTCCGATCCGGTGAGCGGGGGAATGCCGTCCGCGCCGCCGGAGTCGGTGTAACGACCGTCGAGGGCGTAGAAGACGTTCATGTCGTCGCTGTGCCCGCCACCGAGCGAGGTGGCCACCGTGCCGGTCCGCCCGTGCAGCGGATCCGCGGGGTGTGCGTGTTCGTCGTGGCCGAGCGCCGGTTGGATCACCACGTCCGCGTCGTCGATCTGGGTGTCCTCGGCATCGGTGACCGACAGCTTCCAGCTGACCTCGTCACCGAAGTCGAAGAACCCGCCCTTCGGGGGCAGTTCGAAGCGCACCTCGGGTCGCTTGTTGCCGACCGTGACGGGCACCGTCGTGGTGCCGGTCTTGCCGTGCGGATCGGTCACCGTGAGCCGGGGGTTGTAGACGCCGTTGTCGGTGTACGTGTGGGTCGGCGCGCGTTCGGTCGAGTCGACCGTGCCGTCGCCGTCGAAGTCCCACGCGTAGGTAAGCTGCTCGCCCTCCGGGTCGGACGACGGAGCGCCGTCGAACCGCACCTCGAGCGGGGCATGTCCGGAGTCCGGCGTGGCGGTGGCCTTCGCCTCCGGGGAGCGCGAGCCGGAGATGTAGTCGATGCGGTACAGGCCCGAGTTCGGATTGTCCCGGCCGAAACCGCCACCCCAGTCGAGCACGTACAGGGAGCCCTCCGGGCCGAAGCTCGAGTCGATCGGCGCGAGGAACTGCTCCTGCGGCAGGAACGGGTTGACCTTCTCGACGTTGCCGTCGCCGTCGGGAATGACCGAGTACATCTTGTTGCGGGACCACTCGTAGAAGAACGGCTTGCCGTCGTAGTACGCCGGGAACTTGGTGTCCGACTCCAGGTCGGGGTCGTACTGGTAGAAGGGCCCGCCCATCGGGGCGAGGCCACCGCCCTGCGGGATGACCGACGGCACCGAGGAACGCTTGTAGCCGTACCACATCTTCGCCGGCTTGGCGGCGGGCAGCTGGGTGAGGCCGGTGTTACGGATCGAGTCGTTGACCGGGTTGGCGCAGTCGAAGTAGGCGCCGACGGTCACCGGGTTGGTTCGGTAGTCGACGTCCCGGAACGGCTCGTTGTCGCCCATGCAGAGCGGCCACCCGTAGAAGCCGGGTTCGGTGATGAGGTTCCACTCGGCGATGCCGGCGGGGCCGCGGTCGGGGTTGTCGTTGCCGTTGTCCGGCGAGTAGTCGGCCATGCCCAGCGCGCCGGTCCGCGGGTCGATCGAGAAGCGGAACGGGTTGCGGAAGCCCATCGCGTAGATCTCCGGGCGGGTCTTCGCGGTGCCCGGGGCGAACATGTTCCCCTCGGGGATGCTGTACGTGCCGTCCGACTCCGGGTGGATACGCAGGATCTTGCCGCGCAGGTCGTTGGTGTTGGCCGAGGTGGCCCGGGCGTCGTGGAAGGTGTTGTCGCGTTCCGACAGTGGCGCGTACCCGCCGGACGGCTCGGAGTGCGGGTTCACGTCGTCGCCCACGCCGAGGTAGAGGTTGCCGTCCAGGCCGAAGGCCAGCCCACCGCCGGTGTGCCCCGGCTCGTCGGGCAACCGCCGCGCGGGCACCTCCAGCAGCACCTTCTCGCTGGCCCGGTCGATCTGCGACCCCTCACCCACGGTCAGCCGGGACAGCCGGTTGACGAAGTTGGCCGGATCGGAGTCGTCGCTGCTCGCCGGGGAGTAGTAGACGTAGAGGTGGCCGTTGGTCGCGAAGGCCGGGTCGAGGGCGATGCCCAGGAGGCCGTCCTCGCCGCCGGAGTACACCGGGATGGTGATCGCGGTCGACGTGGTCCGGCTGGCCGGGTCGTACACCCGGATCTCGCCGCGGACCAGCTCGGTGAAGAACACCCGGCCGTCGGGTGCGACGTCCATCGCGTACGGCGCGCTGGTGTTCTGGTCCAGCGGCACCCGCTCGAACTTGTCCCAGGTGGTCGCGCCGCAGTCGCCCTCGACCATGCCGGCCGCCCACTTCACCCCGCCGACGATGTGCTGCACCAGTCGCGGCTCGCCGGTGTAGTGCGCACCGAAGTGGCCCATTCCGGTCATCCAGGCGCGGCCGCCGTCGTACGGCTTGCACCAGGAGATCGGGTGGTCGTAGCCCATGGCGTTGCCGCCCGGGTCGTACGTGGTCTCATCCATAGTGGCCAGCACGTGCGCGTCGCCGCGCACGTTGAGCGCGTAGTTGTACCACTCGTCGGCCCGTTCCCACCGCTGCGGCAGGTGGCTGGTCGACGGGTGTGTGCGATCCTCGACGCGGACCGTGCCGGGAAGGCCGGGGCTGCTGCCGGTGGCCGCGTGGCCGGGCATCAGCGAGCCGATCATGTTGTCCCACCACGGGTAGTTCCCGCGCATGTCGGTCGCGTTGTGGATGGCGACGATGCCGTGGCCGGCCTGCATGTAGCGTTCCATCGCCGCCTTCTGGTCGGCGGTCCACGGGTCGCCGGAGGCCTGGAACATGACCAGGGCGTCGAAGTGTGCGAGGTCCTCGTCGTTGAAGATCGACGAGTCCTCGGTGTGCTCGGTGGTGATCCCGGCGTCGGCGAAGGCCTCCTGGAGCACGGGGACGCCCTGCTCGATCGCCTCGGCGTGCCGGTACTGGGTGGTCTTCGTGAAGATCAGGACGTGGGCGTCGCCGTGCGCACCCGGGTGGGCGGCGGCCGGCGCTGTGCTGAGCATGGACATCGCGAGCGCGGCGGCGACCGGCATCGCGAGCAGCCGTCCCCACCGGGGACGCCAGGTCACGTTCATGGGGTGCTTCCTCCCTGGGACGTGAGGTTCTGTCGTGGTCGTGACCGTGCGGCGTGCCGGCGCCGTCGGGACCGGGTCAGCGAGCTGGTGGGGGCTGGGGCATCACCGCCTTGAGGAACTTGAGGCCGTCCACGGCGATCGCGTCCTGGCTCGCCGCCAGCGGTCGCCAGATGGAGGCCGCGGTGGCGATCGTCGCGTTCTCCGCGGTGAACGACTCGATGCAGAGCGGGCCGGTGTAGCCCGCGTCGTCGACCGCGGTGAGGATCGCCGGCCAGTCCAGGTGGTCGGTGCCGGGCGTGCCGCGGTCGTTGCCGCAGACCTGGACGTGTGCGATCCGCCCGGCGGCCGAGCGGATCGCCGCCGGGACGTTCGTCTCCTCGATGTTCTGGTGGTAGAGGTCGAGCGCGAGCCCGCAGTGCGGCAGGCCGGCGATCGCCTCGAGGGTCTGGCCGACGGTGTTGAGCAGGCTCGTCTCGTAGCGGTTGAGTGGTTCGACGGCGACCGTGACACCGGCCGCGCCGGCGTGGTCGGCGACCGGGGCGAGGCTGTCCCGCAGCTGGTCGTACGCCGCGGCCCGCTCGCCCGGAGACAGCCGCCAGGTGCGGCCGACCGAGGCGTACGCCGGGCCGGCGATCACCGGTGAGCCGACCGTCGCGGCGGCGTCCACCACCCGGCGCAGGTAGTCCTGGGTGGACCGGATGGTGGCCGGGTCCGTGGCGACGAGTTCCCGGCCGGGTGGCATGACGAGGCAGACGGTGACGGCGAGACCGTGGTCGGTGAGCACCTGCGCGGCCCGCTTCGGATCCCAGTCGTCCGGGTCCTCGACGGGGAGTTCGAGCACGTCGAAGCCCCACCCCGCGACCTTGGCCGCGAGGGCGGCCAGGGTCGCGTCGGTCAGCGGCGAGGTCCACACCCAGGTGTTGACCCCGAGTCGATGTCCGGTCACTTCCACGGTCCCGGGTAGCCCGGCATTCCCTCGCAGCCGCACATCGCGTAGTGCAGCGGCGGCATGTCCTGCTGCACGTACTGCTGGACGTTCTCGCTGGTGATCCGCGGCTGCGGAAGCACCCACTCCTTCGGCACCTGCTCGCCCTTTAGGATCTTCAGCGCGGCGATGATCGGGGTGCGCCACTGGTAGGTGGGGTAGGTCGGCGCGACGGCGGTCAGGCCCTCGTCGACCCACAACCGCAGGAAGTCCTGCTGGTCCTCACCGACGAACGCGGGCACCTCGACGCCGGCGTCCTGGAAGGCCTCCACCGCTGCGACGGCGGTCGCGCCGGCGTCCATCCACACACCGTTGATCTCACCCTCGCGCTGGATGTAGTCGGCCACGATGCTCTTGGTCTTGGCCGCGTCCCCATCGGTGAACTCCACGCCGACCACGTCGAGCTCGCTGCCGACGAAGATCTCGTTGGCCGCCGCCCACCGCTGCTCAAGCACGTCGACACCGGGCAGGATGCGCAGGGCGAGGACCTTGCCGCCCGGCTTGACCTTCTCGGTCAGGAACTCCGCGCCGTTCGCCCCGAAGGCGAAGCCGCCGATGGGGTGGATGAAGGTGACCGGGCAGCTGGTGTTGACACCACGGTCGAACACGATCACCGGCACGCCGGTCGCGCACGCCTGCTCGACGGCCGGGGTCAGGGTGGCGGTGGTGTTGGGCGAGATGACGATCGCCGAGCAGTTCCGGCCGCTGAGCGACTGGATGTCACTGATCTGCTTGTCGTCCTTGGCCTCCGCGTCCAGCACGACGAAATCGCTGATCTCCGGGTGCAGCTTCACCTCCTGCTGCATGGTCTTGAGGCCCACCTGCCGCCACGGGTTGTCCACCGCGGCGTTGGAGAAGCAGAGGGTGTACTTCCCGCCGGTCTTGGCGAACTTCGTGGTGTCCACCATCTCCGGCTCGAGCATCTGCTCCCACGGCTTGCCCTCCGGGCCCTGCGGGGTGGCGTTGCGGAACGCGAGCTGCCGGTCGTACTCGGCCTGGTCGAAGAACTCCGACTTGCGGGTGTCGGAGCCGGACGACGCGGCGGCGCCGGGGTTGGTGTCCTCGGGCAGGTCACTGGAGCATCCGGCGAGCGCGAGCACGCTCGCCGCGGCCACCAGGGCCCATCTCTTGGTCATTATTCGTGTTCTCCTCACTGGCCAGGGGGACTTCAGGAGGGTGCGGGTTGCGCCGTGTTGCGCTGCTTCGGTCGTGACCGCAGCCGGTGCCGCAGCCCGCCGCCGAGCGAGGCGTAGGCGACCGCGGCGATGATGATCAGGCCTTGCACGGCCGATTCGAGCGCGCCGCTGACACCGAGCAGGTTCAGCAGCGTGAACAGTGCCTCCAGGGACAGCGCGCCGGCGGCGGCCGCGACCACCGAGCCGCGCCCGCCGCCGAGGAGGACGCCGCCCAGCACGACGGCGGTGATCGCCCGGAACTCCAGGCCGTTGCCGACCTGCGCGGATACGCCGGCGAACCCGCCGAGCAGGATCGAGGCGACGGCGGCTAGCAGTCCGGAGAGGACGAACCCGAGCAACCGGAGCCGGTCGACCTGACCTCCGGACAGGCGCACGGCGGCCTCGTTGTCGCCGACCGCGACCAGCGCCCGGCCGGTTCCGCTGCGCATGAACAGCGCCGCGGCCACCAGGATCGCCGACAGGATCAGCACCGACCACGGGACCTCGCCGAGCACCGGTACGTCCAGGGCGCCGCGCCCGAACGTCCGGAACCCGGCCGACAACGCGCCGCGGGGTGCGCCGTCGGTCCACAGGAAGGTCGCGCCGTCGAGCACGAGCAGCATGCCGAGGGTGACGATGAACGACGGCACCAGCAGTTTCGTCGTGATCAGCCCGTTGACCAGGCCGACCAGCAGCCCGAACCCGAGCACGAGCAGGATCACCCAGGTCGTCGCCGCCTCGTCTCCGTCGATGAGCCGGGCGGCGATGACCACCCCGGCGGTGACCAGGGCTCCCACCGACAGGTCGAAGCCGCCGGAGACGATGACGAAGTACTGCCCGATGGCGAGGATCATCAGCGGCGCGGCGCGCTTGAGCAGCGCCAGGTATCCGGACGGTTCGTCGTAGGCGGGGCCGGCGATCGCGAGGCCGACGAGCAGCAGGAGCAGGACGACCAGCACCGGTGCGGTGCCCTCGGCCAGGCGGGGACGCCAGGTCATGCCAACCTCCCCCGGTTGCGGTCGGCCATCATGCGGCGGGCGTAGAGCGCGACCGCGGTCACCAGGACGACGCCGCGTACCACGTCCTTGAAGAACGGGTCGACGGCGAGGTCGTCGAAGATCGTGTCGAGGGTGGCGAGGATGAGCACGCCGCCGATGGTGCCGACGACGCCGCCGCGACCGCCGGCGAGCAGGGTCCCGCCGAGCACGACGGCGGCGATGGACTCCAGGTCGTAGCCGGCGTCCGTGCCGACGTACGGCGCACCGGAGCCGAGCCGGCTCGCCAGGTAGATCCCGGTGAGGCCGGCGGCGACCGAGCACAGTACGTGTGCGGTGACCACGACCCGGCGGGTCGGTACGCCGGAGAGCCGGGCCACCTCGATGTCACCGCCGACGGCGTACATGTGGTAGCCGGGGCGGGTCCGCGACAGGTACCACCAGGCCAGTGCGGCGACGGCGAGCATGAGCAGTGCCGCGACGGGCAGCGGTCCGATCCGGTCGTAGCCGAGGTGCTGGAAGCTGCGTGGTACGTCGCCGGCCGGGCCGGTGTAGTTGTTCTCGAGGTAGCCGCGCAGGATCAGCGCCACGCCGAGGGTGGCGATGAACGCGTTGGCCCTGAGGACGGTGATGACCAGTCCGTTGACCAGTCCGACGGCGGCGGCCACGGCGAGCGCGAGCAGCACGCCGGGTACGACCATGCCGTCCTGCCCGGCCATCGTCTCGGCCGCGAGCAGCGACGTGAGGCCGATCAGGTATGCGACGGACAGATCGAGGGATCCGGTGAGGATCACCATGGTCTGGCCGATCGCGACGAGGCCGAGCGCGGTGGACCGGGTGAGGATGTTGAGGATGCCGGCCTGGTCGAGCAGGACCTCGCCGCGCATCCCGACGAGCACGCTGCCGACGACGAGCAGGGTGACCAGCGCGAGGTAGACGATGACGACCGGGGTGAGCCGCGAGCGCACTCCGGGCCGGATGGCCGTCCGGTCGGCCGGAGCGGCCTTCTCCTGCAGGATGCTCATGCCGCCGCGCCTGTCCGGTGCCCGGTGGCCAGTGCCATCACGTCCCCCTCGCTCGCACCGGCCGGCAGTTCACCGGCGAGCGCGCCGTCGTGCATGACGAGGATCCGGTCGCTCATTCCGATCAGCTCGGGAAGTTCCGAGGAGATCATCAGTACCGCGACGCCGCGCTTCGCGAGGTCGCGCAGCAACTCGTGCACGGCCCGCTTCGCGCCGACGTCGATGCCGCGCGTCGGTTCGTCGACGAGCAGCACCCTCGGTTCGACGGCCAGCCACTTGGCGAGGACGACTTTCTGCTGGTTGCCGCCGGACAGGAAGCGCACCTCCTGGTGCTCGCCGCGGGCCACCACGTTGACCAGGTCGAGCAACGCCGGCACGTCGGAGCGGGCGCGGGCGCGCGGACCGCGCAGCGCGGCGCGGCGTACCAGCAACGTGTTGTCGCGTACGGACTGGCGAAGCGCCAATCCGTCTCCCTTGCGGTCCTCGGTGACCATCGCGATGCCGAGGCGCACGGCGGTGCGGGGTCGGGTCACCCGCTGCGCCACCCCGTCCACCTCCAGCCGGCCCGTGGTGAACGGTTCGACGCCGAAGACCGCGCGGGCGAGTGCCGATCGGCCCGAGCCCTGCAGCCCGGCCAGCCCGACGATCTCCCCGGCGCGTACCTCGAGGTTCAGCTCGCGTACGCGGGCGTTGCCGGCGCCGTGCAGCGCGAGGCGGACGGGCCCGAGGTCGTCGGTGCGGGCCCGGTCCGGGTAGTACTCGCCCAGGTCGCGGCCCACCATGTGCCGGACGAGGTCGTCCGGGGTCAGGTCGCGAGTCGGGGCGCAGGTGACGAACCGGCCGTCCTTGAGCACGGTGATCCGGTCGGAGAGGTCGAACACCTCGCGCATGCGGTGCGAGACGTAGAGGATCGCGATGCCCCGCTCGCGGAGCCGGCGGACCAGGTCGTAGAGCAGCTCGACCTCGTGGTCGGCGAGCGCGGCGGTCGGCTCGTCCATGCCCAGCACCCGCGCGTCGGTCGACAGCGCCTTGACGATCTCCACGACCTGCCGCTGAGCGACCGACAGCGACGACACGACTGCGGTGGGGTCGATGCCGTCCTCGCCGAGCCAGTCCAGCAGCTTGCGGGTGTCGGCCACCATCCGCCGGCGGTCGACCTGCATCCGCCGTACGGGCTCACGACCGAGGTAGACGTTCTCGGCGACGCTGCGGTGCGGCAGCAGGGTGAACTCCTGGTGGATGATCGCGATGCCGGCGCGCTGCGCGTCGGTGGGGCCGGTGAAGGACACCTGGGCGCCGTCGACCTCGATGGTGCCGTTGTCGGGCCGGTGCACCCCGGCCAGCACCTTGAGCAGCGTGGACTTGCCCGCGCCGTTCTCACCCATCACCGCGTGGACCTCGCCGCCGCGCAGGTCCAGGTCCACACCGTGCAACACGGGTACGCCGAGGAAGGACTTGCTGATGCCGGTCAGCCGCACGCGTGGTGTCGCGCCGGGTGTCATGCCGGCACCTGCGTCCACGCGCCGTCCTCGGCCGCCGAGGCCAGCACCGCGTCCGTGATCCGGACGGCGCGCAGGCCGTCGGTGAAGGTGGGCAGTCCGTCCGGAACCTCGCCGCGCACCGCCCGGTAGGTGTCGGCGACGAACGCGTCGAAGCAGTCCTGGTAGCCCTGCGCGTGTCCGGCCGGCAGCCGGACGTAGCGCGCGGCGGAGGGGTGCAGCGTCGCCGGGTCGCGCAGCAGCGTCTGGCCGCCGTCCCGCCGGCCGATCCACAGCCGCTCCGGGTCCTCCTGATCGAAGCCGAAGCTCGCCTCGGTGCCGGAGATCTCGAGCTGCAGCCGGTTCTTGCGCCCGGCGGCCACCTGCGACACCACCAGCGTGCCGACCAGGCCGGCGGTGGTGGTGAAGTGCACGGCGGCCAGGTCCTCGGTGGGCGTCCGATTCCCGGGGGCGCGTTCGTGCACGACCGCGGTGCGGGCGGACAGGCGGCTGATCCGGTCGCCGGTGGCGAACTCGAACAGGTCGCACCAGTGCGAGCCGATGTCGGCGAAGGCACGTGACGGTCCGCCGAGCGCGGAGTCGACCCGCCAGTCGTCGTCGGACGGACGGGACAGCCAGTCCTGGAGGTAGCCACCGGTCACGCTGGAGAGGTGACCGGCCTCGCCGGCGGCCAGCCGGGCCCGAAGCTCGCGCACCATGGGGTGGAAGCGGTAGACGAAGGGGACGGCCGCCACTCGGCCGGCGGCCGCCTCGACGAGCGCCACCGCGTCGGCGCTCCCGGTTGCCAGCGGCTTCTCGCAGATGACGTGCACACCGGCGGCGAGCGCGGCGGCGACGACGGGGGCGTGCGACGTGTTGGGCGTGCACACGTGCAGCACGTCGATCTCGGCCTGGTCGAGCAGCGCGGCCAGGTCCCGGTAGCCCTCGTCCGCGCCGGTCGCGCGTGCGGCGGCGGCGGCGCGTTCGGGCCGGGAGGCCACCACTCCCACGACGCTCGCGCCGGCGCGCCGGGCCGCCTCCGCGTGGACCTGCCCCATGAACCCCGCGCCGACGAGCGCGACGCGTAGCGTCTGCTGCTCGGATTCGAGCCCATCGGAAGTCGTTGCCAGATCGGCCATAGACATGCGTCGACGGTAACGACCACTTATGCCATGGTCAACCAAAAGTCATGTCGATATCGCGGATAGTTAGAAGATCGGCGGCGAAAGTCTCGACGCTCGTCGACGTAACATTCCGTTTCGTTCTGGGATGAGGGAATGATCCACTGCCCCCTGCCGCAACGTCGTTCCGTCCGCGCTGCCTCGGCCGCTCCCGGAGCGACGACCAGGCAACTGACAACGTGTCTGTCCACTCTGTACGTAGCGGTACTCATCGCTCACGTGGACCTGTACCGTTTGGGGTACTCTGCCAGACCGCCCGGCACTCCCCCGGCCCCGGGCGCTTACATCTGACGTGAGGGCACACATGACGTCCGCCGACTTCGGCGTGGACCCGACCACCGCGAGCAGCCCCGAGCGGTACGTCATGCTGCTGCGCCGCGTCCGCGACCAGTCCGGCCTCGCCTACCGCGAGATCGCCCGCCGGGCACAGCGCACCGGGGACGTGTTGCCGGCGAGCACCCTCGCGACGATGCTCGGCCGCTCGACACTGCCCCGGCGTGATCTGGTGTCGGCCCTGTTACGCGCCTGCGGCGTGCCGGACGACCGCGTGACGGCGTGGTTGGCGGTATGGGGCCAACTCGCCGCCGCTCGTACCGCGACAAAACCCCTGGTGGCCACACCCCGGCGTTCACCGCGCCGGTCCGGGCAGACCATCGCCGGCCGGTCCGCCCGCATCGCCGCGGCGAGCGGCTCCGCAGCGCCGGGCGCCGAGGAGGTCGGACCGGCATCGCACACGGAGGGTTCCGCCGCCCTGCGCCTGGTTCCCGCCGGAGGCGACACGCCGCCCGCCGGCCCGCAGCGGAGGCGAGCCGACCGGCCCGGCGCAGCGCGGAACCGAGCCGTACTGCGTGGGTTGCCGCGGCCGACCGCCGACGAGGCACGGCCCATGGACGACGGGCCAGACGTACCCGTCCCGTACCAACTGCCCCCGGCGCCGCCGTTGATGGTCGGCCGCTCGGCGGAGATCGGCCGACTGCTCGCCTCGGCTGAGGCCGACGCGGCGGTGTGCCTGGTCGAAGGGGCCGGCGGGGTCGGCAAGTCCGCGCTCGCCCTGCACGTGGCGCACCGGCTCGCTCGGCGTTACGACGGTGGCTGCCTCTACACCGACCTGCGCGGAGCCGCCGGCGGCATCGCGGCGGCCGAGCCGGCTGACGTGTTGGGCCGGTTCCTGCGGGCGCTGGGCGTGTCCGCCGTCCCCGCCTCGCTCGACGAGGCGTCGGCGTTGCTACGCACCTTGACCGCCGAACGGGGCGTGCTCATGGTGCTCGACAATGCCGCGTCGGCGGCGCAGGTCCGTCCGCTGCTGGCCAGCGGCCCCGAATGCACCACGATCATCACGAGTCGGAGGATGCTCCCCGACCTCGACACGACGGCCCGGATCCATCTCGACCCGTTACCCGACGAGGCGGCGCTCGCCCTGTTCGCCGGGCTCACCGGCATCGAACGGGTGCAGGCCGAGCCGACCGCGGCCGCGACGGTGGTCCGCCGGTGCGGCGGGCTGCCGCTGGCGCTGCGGATCATCGGTGCCCGCGCCGCGGCCCGGCCGGACACCTCGCTCACCGGCCTCGCCGAGCGGGTGGACGACGAGGGCCTACGGCTGGACGTGCTGGAAGTCGGCGACCTGTCCGTGCGGGCCAGCCTGCACCTGGGATACCAGGCTTTCGCGGACGCGCCGCAGAGCGATCGCCGGCAAGCCGCCGGAATCTTCCGGCTCGCCGCGCTGCCGAACTGGACGCACTTCACCCCGTACGGCTGCGCCGCCCTGACCGATCTGCCGGTCACCGCCGTCGAGCGGGCACTGGACGCGTTGGCCGACGCGCACCTGGTCGAGTCGGCCGGCGGCGACCGGTACCGGTTCCATGACATCGTCCGGCTCTACGCCCGCGAGCAGGCGCAAACGGTGGACGACCCGGCCGACCGGGAGGAGGCGCTCCGCAAGCTGACCGGCTGGCTGCTCGCCGTAACCATCCACGCTGCCCGGCTGCTCTACTCGCAGGACACCTTCGGCTTCGGCGAGCCGCCCACCCCGGCGCGTCCCCGCCCGCCGCTCGGCGACACCACTGACGCTTGGGCCTGGTTCGAGCGCGAGCACACCAACCTGCTCCTGATAGCCCGCCAGCAGACGGCCGCCGGACGGACCCTCACCGAGGTCAGCGACCTGGCCCTCGTCGCAGCCAAGTTCCTCGACTACGCCGGACACATCGCCGAACAGCAGCAGTTCGGTCAACTCGCAGTCACCGCGGCGAGCCGAGTCGGCTACCGCTCGGGCGAGGCGTCCGGGCTCAACATCGTCGCCGTATCGCTGTTGCGGCAGGGGCGGCTCGACGAGGCCCTTCCGTTGCTGGAACGGTGCCTGACCGTCCAGCGCCAACTCGGTGATCGCAGCGGGGAAGCCGCCATCCTGAACAACCTCGGAAACGCCCTGCGTGACCGCGGCGACCTGACCGGCGCCCTGTACCACCTGCAGGCCGCGCTGCTCATCCGCCGGGAACTCGGTCAACGGCACCGAGAAGCGTCGGTGCTCGACAACCTGGCTCTGGTCCACCGTGCCCTCGGCGACTACGCGCGGGCCGTCACCTGCCACGAGGCGGGACTCGCCGTCGGCGACGGCGGCACCGATCCGTTACGTGAGGCCCAGGCGCTGGTCAACTTCGCCGAGACACTGCTGGCCTCCGGCGAGCATCAGACCGCGATCGTACGGGCGGGCGAGTCGCTGGAGATCTGCCGACGCTACGAGCACCAGCGCGGCACCGGTTTGGCGCTGCAGGTCCTGGGCGACGCCCACGCCGGCCTCGGGCACCGGGCCGCGGCCCGCCAGCACTGGCGGCAGGCGCTGGCCCGGCTCGACGGGCTGGACCCGCAGGCGTCCGCCCGGCTACGTGAGGCCCTGGCCACGACCGGGACACCGGCCCGTGAGACACCCGATGACGCGTAGCCATCGAGTTTGGTGAGCGCGCGTTGACCGGACCAGGCCGTTCGCGGCCGCTACCGCCAACCGGGGTGGTGAGCGGCCGCGGACCGTCGACGGTCGGTCAGGTCGGTGCGGACCGAAGAGCGTCCGCGACCGGGCGTCGGGTGGCGGCCAGCGCGGGGATGGCGGTGAGTACGGCGACGGCGAGCAGGACCGTGAGCGCCACGGCGAGCAGCCAGGAACCGGGTGGGTACGGGACCTCGTCGATGCTGAGGGACGCGACGAGCCCGATGCCGGTCAGGATCCCGACGGCGACGCCGGGAATGGCGGGAAGCAGTTGCGCTGCCGCCAGGCCCACGCCGGCCTGCGCGGGGGTGGCACCGAGCGTCCGCGCGACGGCCAGCGGCTGCCGGGCGTCGAGTACGGCGGTCCAGGTGCTCACGACGGCGTTGATGAGCGCGAGGATGCACAGCACGACGGTGAGCAGGAGCATGGCCTGCTCGCCCCGCTCCCACCGAGGATCGGCGAGTTGCGTGTAGCCGAGGTCGAAGTGCACTACCCGGCTGTTCTCCATGAGGATGGCGACGAGCGTGGTCGTGGTGATCAGTGTGTTCACCATGACGAGTCGGGCGCGGCGCGGCCGGCGCGCGTTGATGCGCACTCCGATCAGCAGGGCGGTGGGCAGCTGTCGTGACAGCCAGACGCGCCACCGTCGGCGCCGCGGCGGCGTTGCGGCGTCGGCCAGTGCGTGAACGGTGCTGGTGGCGGCAGCGCGCACCACCGGTGCCAGAGCCGCCGCCACAGCGATCGTGAGGGCGAGGGCCGTTACGGCGATCACTATGCGCAGCGCGGGGGGCTGGGAGTTGACGGAGCCGATCAGTCCGGCGCTGGGACGGATCAGCACCGGCGCGCCGAACCAGCCGGCGGCCAGGCCCGCAGCGGCGGCGACGAGCCCGATGACGAGGTATTCGGCGAGGTGGACGGCGGCGATCATGGCCGGTCCGGCGCCGACGGCCTTGAGCAGCCCTACCCGGCGGCGCTGGCCGATGATCCGGCCCGCCACGATGCCGGCGACGCCGGCCAGGGCAAGGCCGGTGAGCAGCCAGCTGCCGACGAGCAGCACCGTCCGCGCGTCGCTGTACAGCCGACCGTTGAGGTAGCTGATCCGCTGCCAGGTGGTGAGTTGTTCGCTGACGGTGTACGTGGTGCTGGCCGCCGGGTCGGCGAGCTTGAGGTTCAGGGTGTAGGACAGCGGCTGTTCGCCGGCGAGCGTGGCGATATCGCTGTGGTCGACCCAGACCAGGCCGCCGCGCTCGACCAGGATGCTGCCGGAGTAGTGCCACCCGGCATACGGGTACGTCGCTCTCGCGGCGGTGACCGCGGTCCCGGTCACGCGCAGTGGATGGCCGTCGATATCGACCGTGTCGCCGGTGCGGATGCCGAGGGCGTCGGCGAAGAAGCGCTCGACGACCACGCCGCCGGGGCGTACCCAGGTGCCGTCGGTCACGGCGGGTCGGTTGACCGATACGGGGGTCGTGTACCGCCCCTCGACGACGGCGTGCGCGGACTTGCCACCGGCCGTCATCGTCAGGTACGCGATCGGGAAGGGACCGCTGTGATCGGCGACACCGGCGGCGGCGGTCATCGGTGCGAGCTCGTCCAGGGCGGCCTGACCGGTGGCCCGGGGTGTCACGATCACGTCCGGGCCGGCGGTCGCGATCCGGGTCCGCTGGTACGGCCGGTCGGCGACTTCGTTGAGGGTGAGGCCGATTGTCAGCGTGCCGGCCGCGGCGCTGATGGCGACCAGCAACAGTACGGTCTCGGTGCGGCGCCGACGCAGGTCCCGCACCAGCAGCCGGCACACCAGCAACAGACGTCCGACCATGTCAGCGCCACCCGCCGTAGACCGTGCCGGTACCAGTGGTGGTGCCGATGAGCCGGCTGTCGTCGGCGAACGCGCCGTCCCGCATGGAGATCACCCGGTCGGCGACCGCGGCGATCCGCGCGTCGTGGGTGACCACCACCAGCGTCTGCCCCGCGAGGCGAAGCTCCTCGAACAGTCGCAGCACGTCCAGGGTAGCCGCGCTGTCCAGGTTGCCGGTGGGCTCGTCGGCCAACACGACCAGCGGCTCGTTGCTCAACGCGCGGGCGATGGCGACCCGCTGCCGCTGCCCGCCGGACAACGCCGACGGCAGGTGTTTGGCGCGGTCGGCGAGCCCGACCCGGTCCAGCAGAGTCATGGCCCGCTGGCGAGCCCGGCGCGGAGACTGTCCGGCCAGCAAGGCAGCCAGCTCGACGTTCTCCACCGCGGTCAGCTCGTCCATGAGGTGGAACGACTGGAAGATGACGCCGACGTGGTGGCGCCGCAGCCGAGCCAGCGCCCGTTCGCTCCTCCCGTCGATCCGGTGCTCGGCCAGCCAGATCTCGCCGTCGGTCGGGCGTTGCAGCCCGCCCAGCAGGTGCAACAGGGTCGACTTCCCGCAACCGCTGGGACCCATGATCGCGAGCGTCTGCCCGGCCGGCACGTCCAGGTCGATCTCGTCGACCGCGCGGACCAGGGCGCTTCCCCGGCCGTACCACCTGGTTACCCCTCGTGCCCGTAGCAGCGCCGACCCGCTCACGCGGCACCACCGCGCACGCCCTCGCTCCGCTCGGTCATGGTTCCACCTTTCGTGAGGTCCGGCCGCGCTCGGTCCACATGCGTTCGCACGCCTCCAGCCACTCCAGGTCGGCCCGCAGCCGCAGCACGACCCCCTCCAACAACAAGCCGACAACCGGATCCACCGACCGCTCCAACGCGGCCCGCTGGGCATCCCGCAGCCGGCGCAGCAGCTCGCGCCGCTGCGCATCGACCAGGGCCAGCGGATCGGCGAGCCGGGCAGCAGCGGCAGCCACCAGCTTGAGATGGAACTCACTGAGGTCCGGCTTCGGCCAGCTCACCTCGGTCAGCCACGCGGCGACCCGCTGCTGTCCGGCCGGAGTCAACGCGTACACCCGCCGGTCCGGCCGGTCCGGCAGCCCCTCCGCCCGCTCCGAGGTCACCAGCCCCGCCTTGGCCAGCCGGGCCAGCGTCACGTAGATCTGCCCGGCGTTCATCGCCTCGCCGAGCGGGCCGAGCGCGCCACGTATCCGGCTACGCAGCTCGTAGCCGTATGCCGGCTCCTTCGCCAGCATCGCCAGCACCACGTCCTGCACTCCGGCACCCCTCCGTCGACCGACAATAGATAACGGTTATCCATCACGCTGTCAATCCGAGGACTGGGGCGCAGCGGACCGAGCCGGTGACCGGCTCGTGACATGCGGCACGGGGATGGAGGTGATCGCACAACCGGAGGTCGGCGCTAGGCTCGCGGACATGCCGGACACCCAGTACGAAGACCTGCTCCGCCACGTCCTTGCCACGGGCGCCCGCAAGGAGGACCGCACCGGCACGGGCACTCGGTCGATCTTCGGCCACCAACTGCGCTACCGGCTCTCCGACGGCTTCCCCCTGATCACGACGAAGAAGGTCCACTTCCGCTCGATCGCGTACGAGCTGCTGTGGTTCCTACGCGGTGACGGAAACGTCACGTGGCTGCGGGACAACGGCGTCACGATCTGGGACGAGTGGGCGGCACCGGACGGTGATCTCGGCCCGATCTACGGCGTGCAGTGGCGCTCGTGGCCGACCCCGGACGGCGGACACATCGACCAGATCAGTGAGGTGCTGCGAACGCTGCGTGAGAACCCGGACTCTCGGCGGATCATCGTGTCCGCGTGGAACGTGGCCGACATCCCACGCATGGCGCTGCCGCCCTGCCACGCGTTCTTCCAGTTCTACGTCGCCGACGGCAAGCTCTCCTGCCAGCTGTACCAGCGCAGCGCCGACCTGTTCCTCGGTGTGCCGTTCAACATCGCGAGCTACGCGCTGCTCACGCACATGATCGCCGAGCAGGTGGGCCTCGAGGTCGGTGACTTCGTCTGGACCGGCGGCGACTGCCACATCTACGACAACCACGAGGAGCAGGTCCGCACGCAGCTCGCACGCGACGCGCGGCCGTTCCCCACGCTGAGCCTGAAGCCGGCCGACAGCCTCTTCGACTACACCTACGAGCACATCACGCTCGACGGCTACGACCCGCACCCCGGCATCAAGGCACCGGTGGCGGTGTGATCGGGGTCGAATGGGCGCAGTCGGCCAACGGTGTCATCGGCCGCGACGGCGCGCTGCCGTGGCACCTGCCGGAGGACATGAAGCACTTCCGCGAGCTGACCTCGGGTGCGACCGTGATCATGGGCCGGCGCACCTGGGAGTCGCTGCCGCCGCGGTTCCGGCCGCTGCCCGGCCGGCGCAACCTCGTGCTGTCACGGACGCCGCAGGAGGGCGTGGAGACGTTCCCCGACCTGCCGCAGGCGCTCGCCGCGGTCTCCGGGGACGTGTGGGTGATGGGTGGCGCGGCGGTGTACCGGGCGGCGCTGCCGCTCGCGGACCGGATCGTGGTCACCGAGATCCGGGAGCTCTTCGACGGGGACACGTACGCACCGAACGTCGGGCGCCCGGCGGACTCCGTCGGAGTCTGGCAGGAGTCGTCGACCGGCCTGCACTACCGGTTCCTGACCTGGGACCGAGGTCAGCGACCGGGCTGAGGAGCCGGGGGGGCGTCCCGGCACCGGAAGGTCGCCGACGCGGCAGCTGACGCGTCCCGGGCGGAGTCGTCGCCGAAGTCGGCACTCTCGCGGGTGCAGGGGCACGTCGTACACCGGCATGTCAGCGCTAGGTCCGGGAGAACCTCGCCGCCGGCGAGGTGGGGGGCATCGACGCCCAATTGCGACTCGTACCGCCCGTCGATGCGTGGATGATGACTGTTGTGAGCCACGTGCACTCCGTACCGGTGCGGGTTCATCCCGAGCCCTGCCAGACGAGCGCGAGTCTCCCCCATCCGCGGCTGCGACCGTATGTCGTGGGTTACGGGGTCTTCCGTTCCGGCTCGGGAGCGGCCGTGCGGCACCGGATCCTGCCGATGAACCTGGTCACGATGATCGTCGACTTCGCCGGGCCGAGCAGGGTGATCACCGGGCCCCGGAGCAGCCCCATCGTCGAACAGACTGCTTGGGGCGACGGTGTCTCGATCGGATTGACGCCGGCCGGAGCGACGGCGCTCCTCGGCGTACCGATGCGGGAAATCGTCGGCGGCACCCTCGGGCTGGCGGATGTCCTCGGCCATCGGGAGGTGGAATTGGCCGAGCGGCTTGGGGAGGCACCGGACCGGCCGACGTGGTTCGCGGTGCTGGACGAGTACCTGACCGCTCGGCTTGCCGCCGCCCAGCAGCCGGACGGGTTGACGATGCATTCCTGGTGGCGACTCCAGCGGTCCGTGAATCGGCCCCGGATCAGCGCGTTGGCCGACGAGCTAGGCGTCAGCAGACGCAACCTCGAGCTCCGGTTCCAGCGAGAGATCGGCCTGTCGCCCGGAACTGTCGCCAGGATCGCGCGCTTTCAAACCGCCGTGCACATGCTCACCAGGTCCGTCGGTCTGTCGCAGACGGCGGTCGACTGCGGATACGCCGACCAGCCGCACTTCAACCGTGAGATCCGCGCCATGTCCGGCCTGACGCCGACCGAGCTGTGCGCATTCTTTCAAGACCGGGAACTCGCCCCTCGGTAGCGTCCCCGGGCATGCAGCTCACCGGTAAGACAGCACTTGTGACCGGCGGTTCGCGCGGGATCGGCCGGGCGATCGTGCGTCGACTCGCCCGTGAAGGCGCAACGGTCGTGTTCACGTACAAGGAGAACAAGACGGCGGCCGACGACCTCGTCAGCCAACTCGCGGGCACGATCGCCGTCCGCGCCGATCAGGAAGAGCTCAGCAGCATCTCGGCGATGTTCCAGCCGGTTCGCGACGGCTTGGACATCCTCGTCAACAACGCCGCAGTCAATCCCCGAATGCTGATCGCCGACATCACCGAGGACGAGTTCGACCGGGTGTTGACGGTCAACACGAAATTCCCCGTGCTGGCCATGCGCGAGGCGACGCCGATGCTGCGCGACAACGGCCGCGTCATCAACATCTCCACCCTCAACACGGTGGTGCCCGCGCCCGGCCACTCCCTCTACTGCGCCAGCAAAGCCGCGCTCGAACAGTTCACCGCAGTCGCCGCACGAGAGTTCGGCGGCCGCGGCATCACTGTCAACACGATCTCGCCCGGCGCGACCGAGACCGACCTGCTGCGCGCCGTCAACCCCCCGGAGGCCCTGGCCCAAACCGCCGCCCTCACCGCGTTGCAACGGCTCGGCCAGCCCGACGACATCGCGGCCGTTGCCGCCTTCCTCGCCAGCCCCGACGCGCAGTGGATCACTGGTCAGAACATCCGCGCGACAGGGGGCCTGATCCTTTGAGAGAAGCCGGAGGTCGCTGCAACCGGCGAGGCGGGGTTGAGCTCGACGGTCCTTGCGTGCGCCTGTTCCGCGGAAGTGATCAATTGCCACCCGACAGTACCGTCGATCACCGATGCCACCTCCCGGCTCGTCACGGCGACGGCCGAGGACGCGCTGATGGCCCGACGCTGGTGCGGACACGGAAGGAACCATGCTCAGCTACGAGATCACCCCCGTAGGTACCGTCCAGAACGAGAGGACGGACATCCAAGACACGGACAACTGGGGAGCCGTCCGCAGCACGATCACCATTGACGAGCGCTTCGGCGATGCCTGCCTACAGGGTTTGGACGGCTTCTCCCACGTGGAGATCCTCTTCGTCTTCGACCAGTTCCCGGACCACGGCGACTACCGCGAGCCCCGTCCCAACCGTGGCCGTCCCGACCTCCCGCCCGTCGGCGTGTTCGCCGGCCGCGGCCCGCGCAGACCAAATCGCATCGGGGTGACGTGCTGCGCCATCGAATCCGTCCACGGCCGCGAACTGACGGTGGTGGGCCTCGACGCGGTCTCCGGCACCCCGGTCATCGACGTGAAGCCCGTGATGGTGGAGTTCCTACCGGCGAACGTCACGCAGCCGGAGTGGGTCAGCCGCCTGATGTCGGAGTACTTCCAGCCGTAAGGCGCTCCTCCCGGCCGAGATCCGCTGGTGGCGACGGGGATTCGAACCCCACCACCTGTCCTGTTCACGCGGCAGGCCGACGCCGGGAACGACGGGCCACGTTCCACCACCCGAACTGCTGCACGGCGAGAGTGAGCAGCCCGGCCAGCACGATCGCGCACACGTTGATGATCAGTTGGACGGCCGAGCCGCCCGCCTCGTCCCAGACGCCGTACGCCCCGGCGACCGCCACGTTCGCGGCCGCCGGGACCGTCGTGACCGAAATCAGCACACCGACGAGGCTGCCGGACTTCTTCGAGGTGAGCGAAAGCATGCCGGCGACTCCGGCCAGCAGACCCACCACCCAGGAGAGCGCATCCGGGCGCCAGATGAAATCGGTCAGCGGACGATCGGCCAGCAACATTCCCCGGTTGACCAGCCCCATGGCGGTCAGCGCCCAGGTGCTCAACACCGTCGCCACCATGGCGGCGAGGAAGCCCACCACAATGGCCTGAAGTGACCGCCACACAGTGTCGAACCGACGACGCAGCAACCCCACGCAGATCGCGGCGAGCGGCCCGAATTCCGGGCCGACCACCATCGCACCGACGATGAGGATCGGCTGGTCGAGCAGCACACCGATCCCAGCGATCATGGTGGCCACGATGATCAGCACCAGGTAGGTGCCGCTCAGTTCGGTCTGCTCACCGGTCTTCGCCGCGATCTCGTCCCAGACCACCGCGTCGGCGCCACTGCCGGGCGCCTCCCGCGCCGCCCGGTCGGCGGCCACCGAGATGGCCAACTCGACGTCGTCGGCCGCGATGCCGCCCTGCGCCTCCACGCCCAGCCGTCGCAGACCCTGCAACACGCTGTCCGCGCTCTCCCGGACCACATCGCAGGTGATGAGATCACCCGCGGGCTGGCGGGCCGCGCCCGGAAGCACCACCAGATGCGTCACGCCACGTTCGGCGGCCAGCAGATCGGTGACCGCCGCCGACTGATCCGGCGTCGCGATCACCCTCAGGTGCAGCACACTCTCCCCCTCGATCGGCCGGACGGTCCTCCCCTGCCCGTCCAGCCGTCGCGACTCTACCGGCCGATGTGCGGCAGGTACGGGCCGCAGGCCGGGGCGCGCGATTCGAACGAGCACGGTCGCGGTCCTGACTCCCGCGGAGACGGACGAAGGATGTTCAAGATCCGTTTATGCCGACAGGTGACCAGGGTCAGCAGCGGATCCTGGGTGCCAGCCGGACGTCGGTGGGACCGTTGCGGTCCAGGTAGGTCGACCCGGCGAAGGCCAGGAAGCGTTCGGCGTCGGCTGCGGTCGAGGCCAGCCCGAAGGACACGCGTACCGCCCCGCCGGTCGGCAGCCGCAGCGTGGCGAGGTGCTGGTCTATCGTTTCGGGACGGCTGCGCATCGAGTGGCGGAGCAGGTCCCGGTCGATGCCGAAAGCGGCCTCGGCTGCTCCGGGGTTGCAGAAGCACCCGGTACGCAGGGCGAAACCGGCCGCCGACGATTCGACTGCGACGAGCCGCTCGTCGACGAGCGAGCCGTCCGGGTGGTGGAAGTTGAACGCCACGGTGCCACCGCGGGCGGTTCCGGTCGTCGGCCCGTAGAGCCGCACCAGTGGTTGGCCGTTGCGGTGCCGCAACGCGGTCAGCTGTTCCAGCAGCCACCTGGTGAGCAGGTCGACCCGGGTGTGAATGAGGTCGACGCCGATCGAGCCGAGCCAGCTCAGCCCGAACTCCACGTCGGGGATGCTGAGGAAGTTGAGGGTGCCGTCCTCGAACCCCGACTCGTCGCCCATCGGCTGGTGCCAGTTGCCCTGGACGCTGACGGCGCGGATGGTGCCGCCGGCGAACCAGGGGCGGCGCAGCCGGGCCAGCGCGTCGCGCCGGGCGAGCAGCGCCCCCACTCCGGTGGGGTAGCCGAAGAGCTTGTACCAGCTGAGGCAGACGAAGTCCGGCCGGACGGCGCTCAGGTCCAGCCGGTTCGTCGGGGCGAACGCGGCGGCGTCGAGCAGCACGTCGTAGCCGTGCCGCTGGGCCAGGTCCACCCAGGTCAGCGGGTGCTGCACGCCCGGTGAAGTTGCTCTGTGCCGGGTACGCGAACAGCCCTGAACTGCCGGGGCCGCGCCGCCGGGGGCGGCCGGTGAGCCTGCCTCGAGCGGTGGTCAGTGCGGCGATCACGTCGGGTTCGGCCACCCGCAGCTCGGGCCCGGTCAGCGGTACGTAGCGCACCGGCGCGTGAGCTGTGCGGGCGTACTCCCGGATGCCGTTGACCGAGTTGTGGTTGTCCCAGGTCAGCACGAGTGGGCGGCCGCGCCCGAAGTCGTACGCCTCGCCGACCAGCCGGCAGGCGCCACTGGCGTTCGGGGTGAAGACGACCGCGTACTCGGCCGGGTCGGCGCGGAAGAAGCCGAGCACCGCGCGCCGGGCCGACTCGACGAGCGAGCCGGCGGCTTCGGAGGTGAGGTTCTCCGAGTGCGGGTTGCTGTACAGGTCGGTGAGCAGCCGGTCGTGGTGGGCGACGATCTGCACGCGTGCGGCCACCCCGGCCCCCGTGTAGTCGAGGTAGACCCGGCCGTCCCGGTCGAGGTGGCGATACTCGGTGGCGCGCAACTCGTCGATGCGGGTGGTGCGCGCGTACGCGGTGGTCGCCGTGATACCCGTGCCGGGAGGTACCGCGGATCCGTGTTCCTCGGTTGTCATGTACACAGCCGATACAGCGACGGCACCATCAGCGTGTGGGCGGGGGTGGGCCCGCGGCCAGCACCTCGTCGACCAGTTCGGCGATGGTCGGTTTGCGGAACAGCACCGCCGCGTCGACCTCGATGCCGAGCTGTTCGTACAGGTCCGTCAGCAGGTCGGCGGCGAGCAGCGAGTCGCCGCCGAGTGCGAAGAAGTTGTCCTCGACGCCGACCGACGTGATGTTCAGCTTCTCGCTCCACAGCCGGGTCAACACCGCCTCAAGTTCGGGTCGCGTGGGCATCGATCTCCTCCCATCGGTCGACGAATCGCCGTACCAACGCGCGCATCTCGGCGTCCCGGTACGAGCGGCGGTAGCGCAGGCAGACGGTGTACGCGCCGGCCGCGCCCGGTTCGAGCCAGAACGCCAGCCCGTTGACGGGCAGCACCGGCCCGCCCAGGCCGAGCCCGGCCGGGATCGTCAACGGTTCGACTCCGCCGCCGTCGGGCACCTGGACGACCTCGAACTGGGCCAGACTCGGTCCGCCGTCGGCGAACAAGGCGTCGGCCTGTGGCACCGCGTCGAGCAGCAGCGGAAACGGGATCTCGTTGGCGTACGCCTCGGCGAACGCGTGGTGCACCGCGCCCACGGTCGACGGGCCGAGCCGTACCGGCAGCACGTTCATGTACAGCCCCACGGTGTCCCAGTCGGATCTGCGTCGGCCGTGAGTCAGCACCGGGACGACGGTCTCGCCCTGGCAGAGCGGGCCGAGGGCCCGTGCGAACGCGGTGAACAGTACGACGAACGGCGTGCTGCGCACGGCCCGGGCGACCGCCCCCGCCCCACCCTGGGTGATGCCGCTCGGCGCCCGGAACTCCGCCGTGCCGAGCTGCCCGCCCGCACCCGGGGTGAGGGCCGGAACGTCGGTGAGCATCCGGTTCCAGAACGGCGTGAATCGGGTGACCCGGTGCGGCGGGTGGGTGGCGGCGCGGTGGTGGTAGTACGAGGGCGCCGGTCCGCTGCCCGGCTTCAGGACCTCGCGGACGAGCAGCCGCATCGACCACGGGTCGGTGACGTTGTGGTGCGCCACCAGCAGCAGTTCGGTACCGGCCAGGTACGCCCAGAGCAGGCATCGGGCGTCCGGCGGGTACCGCCGGGCGGCTGCCGCCGCCCACACGTCGTCGACCGTTCGCAGCGGAACCGGCCCCTCCCCCAGTACCGGGTGCCGGGCGACGACCGCGTCGAGGGTCTGCCGCAACGCGGCGAGGTCGGGCTCTGCCGGCAGCCGGATCCCGCCCAGCGCGACGAACCGGTCGACTTCCGCCGGTCCGCCCGCCCAGGACAGGATGCGCTGTCCGAACGGCTGGTCATGCACGTCGTCCTCCTCCCGTGGCCTTCCCGGCCATGTCGACGGACACCCGCTCGTGCGGTGCCGCATCCTGCTTCGCGGCGGCCTTGTGGCCGGCGTGCGGCGGTGGGCGGCCACCGCCAGGTGACCGCCCACCGTGGTTTCGGTGCTCTCTCCGCTGGCGCAGTCGCCCTTACCTGTCGCCGCACCTCCTCCCGTCAGCGCCGTCGATCTCCTCCGGCGATGAGGGTGGATCCGGAGGCACATCGCGGGATGATGCAGCTCTTCGGGGAGGCCAGCTGACGCCGCGCTTGCCGACGCTGCACACAGCGTTCCTCCCCTCTGACGGAGCGGCCCCGTGCCCGCCCGGTGAACTCAGCGTGGGCCGCCGCCGGCCTCCGCGACAGAGCTGCCAGCGATCGAGGTCGTTCGAACTTGTTCGACCGACGCCACGGTCGTCACCGGCACGGACGCAGCCGCCACAGCGGTACGAGAGCGAGGACTCACCGCACAGTCCGCTGAATCCGATGATCGTGGTGGCCGCCCACCGGTCCGCGGCCATACCCGCGATGACCATCGCCATCCCCTGGAACCCGCTCAGACCGGTGATGGCCACACCGAACGCGCGCCCCCGGTACCGCGCCGGCACGGCCCGGCCGAACAACGCGTTCAGCGGAATGGCGAAGGCGCTCGCCGCGCCGGCGGACACCAACAGCGACAGCACCACCCACAGCGGCGGAACGAGCCAGACCGCCGCCAGCACCCCGGCGGCCAGCACCGCCAGGGGCAGGATCAGTCGCGCCCGAGTCGCCGGTGGGCAGAGCCGGGTGAGGGCGATCCCGCCGACGGCCATCCCCGTCGGCGCCGCCGCCAGCAACAGTCCGACCGTTCCGGCGCCGCCACCGTACTGGCTGGGCAGCGGCGCGATCAAACCCTCCGCGGCGTAGGTGAAAGCACTGGCCGTCCAGAGAACGAGGACGTACGCCCGCAGCCGGGGATCACTCCAGAACACCCGGAGACCGGCAGCTCGACCGGGACGCGCCGGGCTCACCGCCGGGCGGGGCGCGGGGCGGCGACGAACCCCGATCATGATGAGAAGCGCGGAGAGCAGGAACGGGCCGGCGTCCACCAGCAGCGCGCCGCGCAGCGACAGCAACGCCACCAGACTTCCACCGACGGCGTAACCGACCACCTGCACGACCTGGGCGCAATTGTTGTCCACACCGTTGGCCACCGGATACCCGTCACCGCCGAGAACCTCGGGCATCAACGCCGCCCGCGCGGCGACGAACGGCGGCCGCAACAGGTTGACCGCGAAGAGCAACACCACCAGGGCGGACGCCGCGAGGGCCGGAAACCGCCGCTGAACCGGTGCCGGTGTAGACGAGGTACGCCACGGTCACCGCGGTGAGCTGGTCACCTGCCAAAGACAGCAGGTACGCGCCGACAGGTAGCTACTCGCGCACCGCGAAAACCTCTCCGTACTCGCGGCCGCTCGGTCACGCCGGCCGTCCCGCCCCACCACCGGCTGTCATCACGGCGGTCGGTGCAGACCGTATCCGCGCCACCGCCGCACCGGCCGAGTGCGAGCGTTCGGGCTCGTTCGGATCCGTTCGAGACTCCGGCGTCAGGTTGGGCAGCGACAGCCGCCGATCGGGACGAGCATTCGGCTGCGCACGAACTTGCGCCGGCGCTCGCAGGCTGGCCTGGACTCGTCACCCACGTCCTGAGACTGATCTGTCACGAACGTCCTGAGAACCGGCATCGCTGACAGCCGGACGGCCGTCGGCGCGATGCCGTGGAACACGCGTCAGCCGGGACGTACCTAGGCTCGCGGCGCGGCCGCCGGCCGCTCGCTGTGCGCGGCCGCGGCTCGGGCTCCGGCCCTCGCTCTGCCCCAGTCAGCGGGACGGGTGGATGCGAAACCCGGCCGTGCCGGCACTATCGGCGCGCTCCGTCCGGTGCCCCGGCGGCCGTCGCCGTCGCCGGGTCCCGAATCCTCGTGGTAGTCCTGCTCGACGTTGACCGACCAGACGTCGTGTGTGGTGCCGCAGGCGATGTTCTCGGCGGTCAGCATCGCCGTCAGCATCGAATGGTCCTGGTTGTTGTAGCGGTGCATGCCGTTGCGTCCGACGGGGTGCACGTTGGGCACCTCGCGCGCCAGCCAGTCCCGAATCACGGCGACGTTGTGCTGATAGCGCTCGTCGTAGACGGGGTACGCCTTGGGCATCCGCACCACATACCCGGCCTCGACGGCGCCGGGCCGTATAAGCCCGAGCCGTTCCAGTTCGTGAGTTCCGGCCGCGATCAGGTCGGGGTCCGGCGTACGCCAAGTCTGGTCGTCCTCGAAGACGAAGTACTCCAACCCCAGGCAGGTGCGGCCGTCCTTGACCAGGTGCGGCGACCAGGAACCGAAATTCTGGATCCGGCCCACCTTGACCGCTGGGTCGTGCACGTAGATCCAGTTGTCGGGAAACGAGAATTCCGCGGGCACCACGAGCGCGATGGTCAGGAAATCCCGATGACGCAGGCCGGCTGCGGCGGCCAGCACCTCCGGCGGGGCGGCGGGGCGCAGGGCGGCGACCAGTTCCGAGATCGGCATGGACGACACGACGTGCCCAACCGGATATGACCGCTGGCCCGCGCCGTTCACGGTGACGGCGACCGCTCGGCGGCGCGCCGGGTCACGGTGCACAGCGGTCACCCAGGTGCCGGTGTCGATCTGGCCACCCCGCCGCTGCACCTCCTCGGCGCAGCGCTCCCACATCATCCCCGGCCCGAGCTTCGGGTACTGGAACTCCTCGATCAGGCTGGTGACGTCCTTGCGGTTGCTTCGGGGCAGCAGCGCGTTGCGCACCGCCTTGGCCAGCGACAGGTTCTTGATGCGCTGAGCCGCCCAGTCGGCCTGCAACTGGTGGGCCGGCATGCCCCACACCTTCTCCGTGTAGGTCTTGAAGAACATCGAGTAGAGGCGCCAGCCGAACCGGGCCGACACCCATCCCTCGAAGTGCGACTGGTCCTTGGGCGGGCGCAGCCGAGCCCGGGCGTACGACGCCATGCAGAGCGCCGCTTCTCGGACGCCGAGGTTTCTCAGCGCGTTCACCGCACTCAGTGGGTAGTCGAAGAGGGCACCTCGGTAGTAGATCCGGCTCATCCTGGGGCGAAGCAGGAAGTCCTCCTCGGGAAGGATCTCGTGCCAGAACTCCTCGACCCGGGGCACCTTGGTGAAGAACCGGTGCCCGCCGATATCGAACCGCCAGCCGTCGCGCTCGACGGTGCGGCTGATTCCGCCGACGACCTCGTCGGCCTCGAACACCCGGACCGGGACACCCCGTGCGAGCAGCTCGTACGCCGCGGTCAACCCCGCCGGGCCCGCACCGATCACCACCGTACGGTGCTCTTCACCCATGCCCGCTGCTCCCCTGCTCCCGGCCGTTACGGAGCGCCCGCTTACCCGCTCTCCGGGCGATGTCACCCCGATCTCGCCACCCCGCCTGACCGCGACGTGTCAACCGGCGGGAAGCGGGGATGTGGCAGCAGGCCGAGGGGCCGGAGCCAGGTGAGACATGATCGGCAGCGGGCAGGGGGATGTCGCCGGGCGCGGCGCGCCGCCCCGGCGTGCCCGGCTGGCGGGAACCCCGCGCCGCCTGATCGGCGGCGCGGCCCGGATGGTGGACCGTGTGCCGGCCCCGTGGCCGTTCCTGGTCGCGGTCTTCATCGGTGCGAAGGTTGTGCTCACCCTGATCGGGGTGCTCGCACTGAACGTCCTGGACGCAATACCGTGGGCGCCGCCGCCGGACGAGATGCTCATGCGCGAGCAGCAGCGGGACATCTCCGGGCACCGCTGGTTGTCGCTGTGGTTCGCCTGGGACTCGTTCATCTACGACCGCCTTGCCCGGCTGCCGCTCACCGAGCCGTGGAGAGACTTCGGTTTTCCGTTGCTCTACCCGTTCCTGGCCCGGTCGCTGGCCCCGCTGCTGGGCGGGAACACCGCGCTGGCACTGCTCCTGATAGCCAACGTGGCGTTCCTGCTGATGCTCTACTACGCGTACCGATTGGCGGAGCGGCTCATCGGCGACGAGGCGGGCGCCCGCCGGTTCGTCCGCTACCTGGTGCTCCTGCCCGCGGCGTTCCTGTTCCAAGCGGCGCTGACCGAATCGCTCTTCCTCTGCCTCGCGCTGGCCGCCTTTCACTACGCCGAGCGGCGTCACATGCTGGTGGCCGGCGTCGTGGGCTACTTCCTGGCCATGAGCCGCTCGGTCGGGTTCCTCGTCGTGGTCCCGCTCGCACTGGTCCTGCTGCGCCAGCATGGTTACCGGCTGACCCCGCCGGCGCTGCGGGGGTACATACGCGCCGGCTGGCCGCTGCTGTTGGTGCCCGCTGGGTGGCTCACCTTCATGGCGTTCTGCCGCTGGCAGGGCGGGGACTGGTTCGCCTACAAGCGCGCCCAGGAGGAGGGCTGGGGAATCACGGTGCAGAACCCGCTCTGGGTCGTCTGGCACGGCCTGAACTCACCGCCCGACGCGCTGAGGGTGCTCCTGGCGGTAGCGGCGCTGGCCGTGCTGATCGCGGGCGCCCGCTCGATCGGCCTGCCGTACCTCGTCTACGGGCTGATCATCGTGCTGGTGCCGCTGTCGATGGGGCCGCCGGTGTACAAGAGCCTGCTGCGCTACCTCCTTGCCGCGTTCCCGGTCGCTCTGGTCCTGGCCCGCTCGGCCCGGCAGGTCAGCGTCGACGTCTGGCTGAGCGTCGCCCTCGCTCTGCTCCAGGTCGCGCTTTTCGTTACCTGGTTGGCCTACTGGGCCCACTTCATCATCTGATCGTGGACCTGTGCGCTCGGCGCTGCCCGGATCCGACGCCGCGAGCCGTTCTCATCACCGCGCTTCGCGCTGCTCCAGCCAGTAGCCGGCGAGAGCGAGCGCTATCAGGGCGTCCTGCGTGAGCAGCGAGGCCGGCAGCCCAAGCAGCCGAATCGGCGGGCGGCCCTCCTCGTACGGGGACGTTCCGGGCACGGCCAGGGTCAGGTTAAACGCGCCGTAGCGCAGCAGCGGCAGCAGCGCCGCCACACCCGTCGCCAGCCGCCGGTCTCCCCGCGCCCCGCGAACGAGCAACCACAGCATCACGAGACCGGAGCAGCTTGCCCCGATCACCTCCGCCGTGCCGTGCCAGCGAGCATGCGGCCCGTAACCCGGCCCGAAGGTGTGCCGCCGGTTCCAGTCGGCCAGCCACGGCACCACGGTCATCGCTGCGGCACTGGTAGTCAGCAGGTACCGGCCCCACCTTGATCGCATGGCTCTGTCCCATCCTCGCGGCTCCTCCGCCGAGAGCCCACCCCCGCCGACCATCGCGGCGAGCACCACGAAGGTCTGCAGGTCTGCCCGGCGCCGACCATGACAAACCCGGACGGGACGGTTGCGTAGCCGACGAGTCCCAATGAGCGCCGTACCCCGCCGCAGTGCTCGCGGGTTCGGCCAGTCCTGTCGGTGCCGGTCGGGTCGCGATGACCCTGCCTGCCGTGGCTCCATCCGTGTGGCTCGGAGTGTGAGTCATGGACTCTTCCGGGGTCCGCATTTCGGTGACCCATCGCTGAGCTGGGCTGCCACGAGTTCGCGGATCTGCTCGTCGGGGTCGTTCAGGAGATCGGTCAGGGTCCGGGTGATCAGCTCACGCTCGACGCCCGAGGCTTCCTCAATGAGCGCAACCAGGGCGTAGTAGCGGGTGTCGGCCTCGTCATCCCGGCTCAGCAGCTGCAACGCCTTCGCCGCGCGGGGCTCTATCCGTTCCTCATCCACCAGCGACGGCAGCGCCGTAGCGACGTGGAACCGAACCCGCCAGTGCGGGTGGTCGACAAAGCGCAGGACATCCCTCAGCGCTTCCCTGGCGCGGTTGTACCCGAGGGCGGAGATCACCCAGCCCAAGACACGCGGATCAGCCTCGCGGTCTAGCCGTTCGATCAGCAGCGGAATGCCCTCACGGCTGAAGGGCCTACGACCGGCGACGTCGTGGTCGCCGAGCTCACGCAGGATCCGCACCCCGAGTTCCCGCTCCGCCGGATTGTCGCAAGCCACGAGTCGTACGGCGACGTCGAACACCTCTCGTGTCGGCCGCGCATGTAGAGCGACCAGGTGAGGCACCGGCCCGTCAGGATCCACCACCGACACCTCGCGTAGCGCGCCCGCTAGCAGCTCCGCGGTCGACAGCCTCGAAGAGTCGACACGATCTCGCGAAGATCTCACTCCCTCAGTATTGGTCACGGGCATCTGCGACGATCCGGCTTACGAGCCGGCTCGTCCGTCGCTCACCGCTCGGCCGCCATCGCGAGGTGGTTGACCTACCGTTCCCCGCGAGGGCGGCGAGTCCCACCAGCGAGGCAGGTCCACATCCGGTGCTGTCGGGCTGGTGAAGTGGAAGGGCACCCCGAGCTTCTGAGCGATGGCCCGGCCTTGCTCGGTCGCCTGCAGCGCCTCTGGCCAGGGCGGCACCTCGCCGTTGAACAGACGTGAGTCGCCGCCGTGTCGAAGCCGGGTCAATGACACCTCGTCGTACTGGTCGTGGTGCCGCCCCACCCGTTGCACGATTACCACCAGGTCGACGAACCAGCCCTGAGTGTCACCGTCCCAGACCGCTTCCACAGCAGCAGCCGGCGCGGTGATGGCGGCTGCCAGTTCGATCAGTTGGGCGGTCGTGGGCTGCGGCGGTTCCGGCGTGACAAGGCCCTGGCTGTCAAGTTCGCGGCGGCGCTCCATCAGCATGTCCTGCGCCTCGTACAGCCCGGGCGATGGATGCAGTTGTCCCTCTCGACGCAAGAGCACGACAGCTTCGAGCAACCGGCGGGCGCACAACAACTCATCGATATGGTCCTGTAGCTGCGGACTCAAGGCAGACCACCAAGCTGCACGGGAAGGCATGGCGGGCATTGTCGCCGTCCCCCGCGTCGGCCTCAACCTGGTGGCTGCGTGGCTGCGTCGCCGGTCTGCTCCCGCCACTGCCCGGTGTCGGCCCGGACGAGACGTTGCACCATCGACCGGGCCTCGTCCTCGGTGTCGAACTCCCAGCGAAGCACCTTGCCGGTCTCGGAGTCGCCGGCCCTGGCCACGACGTGCCAACGGACCTCGCGGGCGAGCCACACGTCACGCCGGGTGAGTCGTCCCCACACTCCGTTCCACCAGCGCGCCACCAGCTCCTTCGCCACTCGGTCATCGTACATATGTTCGATTGCGGGTCGCCGGCTAGTCCTGGCCCGCCGACTTCCCTGATCTCCGCCGTCGACCGCGACGTAGGGTAACCGTGTGCGCGCCTGACGGACACCTGCCACCAGGCGCGCACACCCCGGTTCAGCAGCAGCGGGATGCGGCCCCGCTGACTGTCGGCTCCTTCTCCGCCTCGGCGTCGCTCGGTTCGCCGCAGCGGCATTCACCCTCGGTCGCCTTGGTGAGGGTGTCGGCGTCCGCCTTGACGGTGTAGACCTCCCAGGGCTCGTTGCCGGGGCCGCGTACCCAGACCTTGTCCTGCAGGGCGTAGCAGCACTCGGTGTCGTTCTCCTCCAGGGTGATCAGGCCGGAGTCGGCGAGGCGCTTGGTGGCGGCGTCGACGTCGTCGGTGCTGAAGACCTCGACGCCCAGGTGGTCCAGGACCGTGGGCCGGTCAGCCTCACCCTCGATGAGTACGAGCTTCAGGGGTGGGTTCTCGACGGCGAAGTTGGCATAGCCGGGCCGGCGCTTCGCCGGCTCGACGCCGAACAACGTCGAGTAGAAGGCGACCGAGCCTTCAAGGTCGGATACACGCAGGGCGAGCTGGACACGGGACATGGGTTCCTCCTGGTGGTGAGCGTCAGCGGACGAAGGCGTTGGTGAGCGCGGTGGTGCGGCCGCGCTCGCGGTGGGCGTCAGCGCGGCAGGCGGCGGTGCACACCTGGCCGCACGACTCGCACAGCGTCAGGCCCCGGACGTGGTCGGCACGACGACGGCGCATGAACTTGATCATCGCTTCACCTTCTGTCTAGATGGTTTTCGAATCAGCCCCCACTGTTGCAGCCTGTTTTGACGTCTGTCAAGCTAGAGAAATGTCGAAACAGAGCCTGCCGGTCGTGGACCTTCAAGCGATGGCCTGCTGCGCCCCGCTGGCGGTCCGCCCGATGGACGCCGAGCAGGCGGCGGGGATCGCACCGATGTTCAAGGCCCTCGGCGACCCGGTCCGGCTGCGACTGATGTCGATGATCGCCTCGGTGCCGGAGATGTGCGTGTGCGATCTGACCCCGGCGTTCGACCTGTCCGGGCCGACCATCTCGCACCACCTCAAGGTGCTGCGTGAAGCCGGCCTCGTCGACTCCGAGCGTCGTGGCACGTGGGTGTGGTACCGCGTCCGGCCGGAAGCGTTTCGCCGACTCGGCGCGCTGCTCGACCTGCCCGCCACGACCGCCCCCGCCGACGCGTGAGCCGCGCCCTCGCCCGCCACGCGTCAGCTGAGTTCGCCGGAACCGCGCTGCTGGTCGCTGCCGTCGTGGGGTCCGGAATCACCGCCGCTCGACTCTCCCCCGACGACGTCGGACTTCAACTACTCGAGAACGCGATCGCCACCGCCCTCGCACTGGGCGCGCTGATTCTGATGTTCGGGCCGGTGTCCGGCGCGCACTTCAACCCGGTCGTGTCCGCCGTCGACTGGTGGCTCGGCCGCCGTACCGGCACCGGGCTGACCGGCTCGGAACTCGGCGCCTACGCCACCGCACAGGTCGCCGGCGCGATCGCCGGATCAATACTGGCGAACCTCATGTTCGACCTGCCGGCCGTCGCATGGTCACAGACCGACCGCGCGGGCGGGAACCTCTGGCTCGCCGAGATCGTCGCCACCGCCGGCCTGGTCGTCCTGGTCTTCGCCCTCGCCCGCAGCGGCCGGACCGCCACAGCGCCTGCCGCGGTGGGCGCCTACATCGGTGCCGCCTACTGGTTCACGTCGTCCACCTCGTTCGCGAATCCCGCCGTCACCATCGGCCGCACCCTCACCGACACGTTCGCCGGCATCGCCCCCACCTCGGTGCCCGGCTTCGTGGTCGCCCAACTCGTCGGCGGCCTGGTCGCCGTCGCCGCGCTCGCCGCCTGGTACCCCCACGCCGGGCGCGCGGCCGACTCCGTTGTCGTACCCCACCTCGCCGAGGAGACCGAAGCGCGATGAGCGACAAGCCCAGCGTCCTGTTCGTCTGCGTCCACAACGCCGGCCGCTCCCAGATGGCCGCCGGCTGGCTACGCCACCTCGCCGGCGACACCATCGAGGTCCGCTCGGCCGGCAGCGAACCCGCTGAACAGATCAACCCGGTGGCCGTCGAGGCCATGCGCGAGGTCGGCATCGACATCACCGACCAGACCCCGGTGCGGCTCACCTGGGACACGGCCGAAGCCAGCGACGTCATCATCACCATGGGCTGCGGCGACGCCTGCCCCGTCTTCCCCGGCAAACGCTACGAGGACTGGAAACTCACCGACCCCGCCGGACAACCCATCGACATCGTCCGCGAGGTCCGCGACGACATCCGGAGTCGAGTCAGCGGCCTGCTCGCCGATCTTCGGCAGCAGCGGTGACCTCCGAGACCTGGTGAGCAGTTCAGCAGCTGGCGGCTGCGGGGCGGTGGCAGCGCAACCCACTGTCCGGCTGCCGGAGCGTGGTGATAGACGACCGGAGCGGAAGCCTTTGGAGTTCCCCGTTCTGCTGCGACTGATCGAGAAACAGTCGACCGCCCTCCGAGCCGCGGTCGCCGCGCCCAGCCTCGACGTGCAGGTGCCGACCTGCCCTGAGTGGACGCTGTTCGACCTGGCCCAGCACTGGGCGAGGTGCGCCGCAGTTGGGCCGCAACCGCTGCCGGGCGAGGTGGCACTCGACAGTGTCGAGAAGTTCCTGTCCACCTGCTGCACATCCGCTGCACCCCGAGGTCGACTGGAACAAGCTGCTCGGTCAGGGAGGTGTGACTCCGACCGACTGGGCAAACCGCTGGCATACTGCCCGCCGTGAAACTGGTCCCTCGTCATGGGCTCGCGGTAGGACTTCTGGTGGTCGCCGCAGACAGTTTCTGTGACGATCCTCGCGAACGCGGACGGGGTCGGAGGGTTCGCCTGGCGTTGCGCGGGTGGCGGAGAGCTGTGCTTCAGCCCCAAGCGCGGGGGCCACATCTACCTGCGGCCATTGGCCCATCCGTTCCTGGGCAGCGCACTCGCCGCCGGGCTCGTCGCGGCGGCTGCTCACCTCGCTGTTCGGCGCCGTGCTCCACGTATCGCCTTACAGACAGTCGCGGCGACCGTAGCGACCGCAGCCACCCTTGTCGGCCTGCTCGGTTCCGTGTTTCCCCTTCCCGAGGAGTCCAACGATGGGGTCGTCGCAAAATCCCCCACCTTCAGGCTCGTATCGTACCGATCTCCCCGCTTCTTCGGCTCCGGACGCGTACTGCTGAAACTGCAAAGCCGGGAGGGTATCGGAAGCCGCGAGGGAAGCAGAAGTTTGGCCTGTTTCATCGAGGAGAGCTCTGGCGCCGGTCCGGGATGGCTCTTCGGCCGCGCCGACTTCGTGGGCAATGACGAGATCGTGCTGTCCGCCAAGGACGGGACCACCTGGCGAGTTCGCTTCGACACGAAGACCCTTACGTCCGTGAGCCCTGTCGACCGATGCACCGACGCCCCAGATCTCACGGCTGACTGAAGGCACCGTTCTCGACCGGCTCCCCACGCGGCGTCGAACACGTCGAGGCGCTCGCCGGGCTGCGTACCCTCGTCGCTCGACCTAGCCAGTGCGGGGTCGGATTTCCGCCAGCGACGCGGCCATACACGAGAAAAGATCAACCTCGTGAAAACAAACCACTTGACGGCCGCCAACTTAGCACCGACCGTATCCCCGAGCGCACCATCCAGACCTTCGAATTCGACGACATCGACGATTTTGGGTGTGTTACTTGCAGGCCAGCTCATGGCGAACATTGATGTGAGTGTTGTCAATGTCGCCACACCGAGCATATCCGCCGAGTTGGGTGCCAGTGGAGCGATGCTCGAAGCGGTGATAGCGGGATACACCCTGGTGTACGCGGTGCTGCTGGTCACCGGCGCGCGGGCCGGCCAGTTGTTCGGCTATCGGCGCGTGTTCCTTAGCGGACTATCGGTGTTCGGACTCGCGTCGTTGTTGTGCGGGCTGGCGCCCTCACCAGCCGTGCTGGTTGGCGCGCGTTTGCTCCAAGGGCTCGGGGCGGCGGCGTTGGTGCCCCAGGTGCTCACCGGCATCCAACACCACTTCACGGGGCCGCGACGGGCCAAGGCCGTCAGTGCCTACGGCGCGGTGCTGGCCGGCAGCGCCGTAGTGGGGCAGATTCTCGGCGGCGTCCTGACCTCGGCCAATCTGTTCGGCACGGGATGGCGTCCGATCTTTTTGATCAACGTACCGATCGGGCTCATCAGCCTCCTCGTCGGTCGGCGGGTCCTGCCTGCCCCCGCGCCGGCCGTCACCCGCCCCGACCTTGATACGCGTGGCACGGTGACGCTGACCGCCGGGCTCACACTTGTTGTCGTGCCGCTGTTATTCGGCCGGGAAAGCGGTTGGCCCGCGTGGACCTGGGCGTCGCTCGTCGCGGGGCTCGCGGCGCTCGCCCTGTTCGGTAGGCTTCAACAGCGCACCACCCGCTCCGGCGGCTCCCCCGTGCTGCGCGTCGAACTGATGCAAAGGCGGTCGGTCGGGGCTGGCCTAGTCGCCCTGGCGGGAGCGTCGGGCACGTACTTCGCGTTGTTGTTCACCTTGGCGCAATACCTACAGGGCGGCCTTGGCCACGGCCCGATCTACTCCGGGCTTGTCCTGCTGCCCTGGGTGACGGCGTTCGGCCTGGCCGGCCGGGCCCTGCCACACCGGGGGCGGATCTCGCTGCCTACGGCTGCCGGTGTCGGTTGCCTGCTCCTCGCCGCCGCGTACGCGGCGCTCGCGGTCACGGTCTACGGCGATCGACCGTCCCTACCCGTGCTTCTGGTCGTGCTGGCCGGCGGCGGGTTCGGGCTGGGATTGAACTTCGCGGCGCTGATGGCAACGATTACCGGTTCCGTGCACAAAGACGAGGCATCGGACGCCAGCGGTCTAATCACCACCGCTTCCCAACTGGGCGGCGTGATCGTCGTGGCTGGCCTCGGCACTCTCTATTACGGCGTCGCGGGCAGCCACCCAGCGGGCCACGCGTACGCCGCCGTGAACGCGGTCAGCGCCGCCGTGGCCATTGTCGCCGCGATCGCGTCCATTTCGACGCGACCCCAACGCCGAACGAGCGACTGACCGACGAAGATCCCCGAAATACCGGGGTGGGGTGCGGGCCCGGCATCTGCCGAATCCCTGCCAAAATTACGCGCCCATCCTTTCGTCACTGAAGGTATCCTGAGGCCCGTTGCCGCCGGGTCTCCACTAGGTGGGTAAGACCGTCCCACGCGGTGCTCCCCGCCTCGGGACGCATTATTGGCAGCGGCGTCGAGTGCGTCACACATGCCAAGTCCACAGTGCGCGAAGTTGCAGCAAGCAGCGGTCAAGGCAGGAGAAACAACTGCGGCCCCAGACGGTGACCGGCGGCGTTGCCGTCTCGTCCGGATACAACACCGGTATCCGGACAACCCGGCGCCTTGCCGGATCACCGCCTGGACTCCGCTCCGACTCGACCGCGACTTTGACACGCGCCCTAGTTCGGTGGATGCCTTCGCTCAAAGAGTCCATCGACCAAATCACCGATGACTGGCCAGCCTTCGCCTTCCACATCATCCAGCCGGGCACCGGTGGCGTCGTGCTGAAGAACGTTCTCGTCTCCGCCGGCACCCCTTCGACCACACCACCAGGAGGAACCGGCCGGCGGCGGGCCGGGAATGCGCGGCCTGCCGCCGGTACCGGCGAACGAAGGGGAAGCGGCTCAGGCGCAGGTGATCACCGGGGTCGCCCAGTCCGCGTGGTCGTAGTTCTGCCCGTCGACCGGGTCCGTACGCAGCTCGACGACATCCACGCCGTCGACCGCGACGTCGAGCGGGACACCGGCGCCCGCCCCGGTGGCCTCGGCGGTGGCGAGGCCGACCCCGTCACCCCAGACCTCGAACCGGACCCGGCCCTGGTCGCCGACCTCGTCGTCGATCCCGACCGTCACGGTGAACCGGCTGCACCGCGAGTCGAGGAAGTATCCGATCCGGCTCGGCGCGTGGCTGCCGAGGCCCTTCTCGTGAACGGTGCCGGCGATCGTCAACGGCCTACCGTCCCCGGCCGCCGTCTCGCCGTTGCTCCGGTCCCGCTCGACCGGACCCCAACCGTTCTCCGCGTACAGCCAGGGCAGGTCGGACAGGTACGACGTACCGGCCGGCGCCGGGGGCGCCACGGTGAACCGGCCCGCCGCGGTGCCGGCGTACACCCGGTCACGCCAGACCCAGCTGGCGCTCGCCGTCAGGTCCACCGGACCGAGGTCGGGACCGTCCGCGGTCAGCCGCCAGGTCGCCGTGCCGGTCCGGCCGGGAGCGATCGAGCCGAGCTGCGTCGGTCCGGTGGCTGTCGCGGTCCAGTCCACCGGAGCGGTGAGCGCCAGCCGCGCCCTCGTCACGGCGGTCGTACCGTCGTTGTGGACCGTCACCGTGACCGTGTTCGCCTCGCTGCCCCCGACGTACGGCTGGGCCGGCGTCACGTCGACGGCGACCATCGGCGCCAGCCCGGCGGTGCCGCCGGCGCTGACCCGGAGCATGACCGCGCCGTGGCCGGGGACCTGGGCGCGCACCCGTCCCCCGGAGGCCGCCGTGGTGTTGGTCCACAAGTCCCGCACCCGGTATCCGGTGGCGGCTCGTGGCAGCCCGAGTTCGGTCGCCGTGGTGCCGATGGTGGCCGGCGCCGACGCCCGGTTGAGCAGGACGACGGCGACCGAACCGTCGGACATCCTCTTGGTCCAGACCTCGCTGTCGCCGTCGTCGCGCAGCTTCGCGCCCTGCCGCCCGCTCCAGTCCTGGTTGACCGCGAGCACGTCCGGATCGGTGAGCTGGTTACGCGCCCACGCCGGCATCGAGCGCACGTCGTTGCCCGCGATGAGCGGCGCGTTCAGCAGTGCCCACAGGCTCATGTGGGCACGGCTCTCGCCCTGCGTCAGACCGGGATTGCCGACCTCGAGCATGTCCGGGTCGTTCCAGGCGCTCGGGCCGGAGTACGCCTCCAGCCCGACCTGCTGGTCGAGGAGCGACATCACGCTTGACCAGGAGTCGGTGATGTCGCCGGTGGTGCGCCACAGGTCGCCGCCGACCGAGTCGCCCCACAGCCACGGGTCGTTCTCGCCCCATTCGCAGATGCTGTAGACGATCGGCCGGCCGGTCTTCGCCAGCGCGTCACCCATCGCCTTGTAGCGCTCCTGCGCGGGGACGCCCTGGTTGTTGCAGTTGTCGTACTTGAGGTAGTCGACACCCCAGTCGGCGAACGTCTGCGCGTCGAGGTCCTCGTGGCCGAGGCTGCCCGGCATGGTCCGCGCGCAGGTCTCGGTGCCGGCACTGGTGTAGATGCCGAGCTTGAGGCCCTTGACGTGCACGTAGTCGGCCAGTGCCTTGATGCCGCTCGGGAAGCGCTCGTGGTGGGGGACGTAGGTGCCGGTGACGGGGTCCCGCTCCTTCTCGGCCCAGCAGTCGTCGATGTTGACGTACTCGTAGCCGGCGGCCGCCATTCCGGAGGCGACGATCGCGTCCGCAGTGTCGCGGATCAGCTTCTCGTTGATGTCACAGCCGAACGTGTTCCAGCTGTTCCAGCCGAGGGGCGGTGTCTGCGCCAGCTCCGACCCGGTCGGTGCGGAGGCCGTCCGCGACGGCGGCACTCCAGGCGGTGGCGCTCCCTGCGACGGCGGCGCGGCGGCCACCGGGACGACGAGGGCGAGGGCGAGGGCGGTGACGACTGTTCGCATGGCGGCTCCATAAGGGCGGCGGGTGCGAGTCAGATCCATCCGCGACCATAGATGCCCCTGAGCGATTGGGTCAAGAAGTGTGCGATCGTGTTGAAAAGGAGGGGCCGTGCTCAACGCTGCCCGGGTCGAGCCGGTCTAAGGAGCACCAGCGTTGGCCGTTGTTTTTGGGCTGCTCATCCTCTCAGCAGCGCCACGCAGCGCTACAAGTCAGGTGTCAGCTACCCGTGCGGCAGACCTGGCCGGGGCCGGTGACCGTGCGTGGACAAGGAGGCTCAAAGGCACGAAGCCAGTCAGAGCAAGGGTCACACGCACGGCCACCAGACCACAGCCCGGCACAATCAGGCGGCGACAGCGATCCTCACAGTCAGCCCAGGATCGCGCGGATGACCGCGCTGTCCCCGTCCAGTTCCAGCAGGTGTACGACGTACCCTCCCGGTTCGGGCTCGGCTCCGGGTTGGTCGCATCCGACTCGCCCGCCGCCGTCGGCGTGTACCGCCACAGTGCACCCGGGCCCTGCCATGAAGCCGCCACCGCCGCCCATGCCATTGGCTTTGGTCAGTCGCACACTGACACCGCCATCCTCCACGTAGGCCGACACCGTCCACCTGGCGAGTGGGAATTCGACCGAACCGGAGAAGGACACTTTGCAGTCGCCGTCGGCACACTCGGTGTACTTGGTGCCGCCTCCGCTCGGCGCCTCCGTCTCCTGTGGCGCTTTAGGCTTCTGTGCGGCTTTGGACTCCTGTGCCGCTTTGGGCTCCTGTGCCGCCTCCACCTCCCGCGACTCGTCCACGGTGGGGGAGGAAGATGCGGAAGGTTCGGCGTCACGGGGACTTGGGGCGGAAGCAGCGCGGGAGGCGGTCGCGGTAGCGGCGGTGTCAGGGCTCGACGGCGTGGCATCGGCGGACGATTCCGCCTTGGAGTCGCAGCCGGCCACGGCCAAGACCAGCAGTAGCGCCCCGATCGCTGTGCGTTTTGTGGACGAAGGTCGGCAATGGTGCATGCGCGGAGTCTAGCGACCCGACTTTGCCGGAGCCCGGTCAGCGGCGGCTGATCCAGTCGGGACGAAACACTCCCCGCCACACAAGAAGCCATGATCTGGGCCGCCGCCACCTGGCAGCTCAGCAACCGCCCGCGGAGCCTCTGGCACGGTGGTGCGCGTCCTGGTCCACCTCGCTGGGGATGCAGGCTTTGATCCCCGCCGACGCAGGTGGACGCGTGGCCCGCGACCACATCGGTCAACGTCACCGTCCGGCCGTTCTCGAAACCGCAGGTTCCCGGGAGCGCCATCGACGTGCCGTCCGGCAGCACCACCGTCTCAGCTTCAGTACGACGGTCGCTGAACGCCGCGACCGCGCCGAAGAGGCCAACGGCGTCGCGTTGGTGCGCGTACACCTGGAAGCTGTAGCCGCGCCCAGGCGGAGCCTCTCCTCACCCTCGGCAGGTCAGGCGTTCTGGTATGCGACTCAGGATGGCTGGCGTGCGGCGTGGGTTCGGACGAGTCCCTCGACGCCGCGCAGGAACGTCTCGGAGATCAGCACAGGGTCGAACAGGCAGCCGGCAGCCATGGCGCCGTCGCGCAGCATGACGAAGTGCCGCGCCGCCGGCTCGGCCTCGCTCTCCTGGATGTCCGCCAGCAGGCTGTTGATCGTCTCGAGGAACCACTGCCGATGAGCGAGGACGGCCTGGTGCACGGGGTTGTCGGGATCGGGATACTCCGCGACGGCGTTCAGGAAGGCGCAGCCGCGAAAGCCCGCGGACTGGATGTCCCGGGCGATCGACTCCGCGATGGCCCGGAGGGCGTCGGACGCGGGCAGGCCGGCGGCGAGGGCCGCTTCCACGTGGTCGCGGATCGCTTGATCGGCCGCCTGCAGGTAAGCGACGACGAGATCCTCTTTGCCCGGGAAGTGACGGTAGAACGTGGCCCGGGTCACTTTCGCCTCGGCGATGATCCGGTCGACGCCGACCGAGTGGATTCCCTCCCCGTAGAAGATCCTGGTCGCCGTGGCGAGGAGTCGCTCTCGCGCCTCGGACGGCCGGGCTCCAGTCTCGCTACGCACCATGCCCCCATCTTAGCGAACAGAACGTTCGGTCACGACCTTCGGAACGCCGGGATCCCCACCCGCCGGCCACGATCACGCCCCGATGCACCAGCCCTTCAGCACCGCGCGGGCACGACGGCAGCGGCAGCGGAGCCGATCACAGGCAGGTGGGTAGAACGTTCGGTCTTGACAGGCCGACCCGCGGTCGCTACGTTCGATTAGACAGAACGTTCGTTCTACAGGGTGGTATTCCGGCCGCAGCCCGTGCTGGTGGCGGTCCCCCTCAGGAACCACACCGAAAGGATGACCATGACCACCGTTGCCGCACCCGGCATCTCGACGACGGCCTCCGCTCTGCGGCGGCTGTACTTCGTCCGCTTCGCGTTCGCCATCGTCTGGGCCGGCGTCACGTTCGCGGTCGCCAAAGACCTCAACCCTCTCGCCGTCACGCTCTTCGTGATCTATCCGCTGTTCGACGTCGCCGCCGCCATCGTCGACGCCCGCGCGTCGCGAGCCACCGGGTCACCGGCCCTGCTGTACGCGAACATCGCCGTCAGCCTGCTCGCCGCGATCGGCCTGGCCGTCGCCGGCATCTCCGGCATTCCGGCGATGCTTCAGGTGTGGGGTGCCTGGGCGATCGTGGCCGGGCTGATTCAGCTGGTCGTGGGTGCCACCCGCCGCAAGATGGGCGGCCAGTGGCCGATGATCATCAGTGGTGGCATCTCCGTGCTCGCCGGTGGGTCGTTCCTCGCGGCCGCCTCCGCGGACAACCCGGCGCTGACCAACGCGATCGGCTACGCCATCCCCGGCGCCATCTTCTTCCTCATCTCGGCCATCCGCCTCGGCCGGGCCGCGAAGGCGAACTGACATGGACAACGCCACCTATGACGTGGTCGTGATCGGTGCGGGGCCGGTCGGGGAGAACGTCGCCGACCGGGTCGTGCAGGGCGGCCTGACCGCCGCCATCATCGAGCGGGAGCTCGTCGGTGGTGAGTGCTCCTACTGGGCCTGCATGCCGACGAAGGCGCTGCTGCGCAGCGCGAGCGCGCTGCGGGCGGCACGCCGGCTGCCCGGCGCGCGAGAGACGATCACGGGTGACCTGGACGCGTCCGCCGTGCTGGGCCGCCGCGACGCCTTCGCCTCGAACTGGTCAGACGACGGGCAGGTGTCCTGGCTCGACTCCGCCGGGATCGCGCTGTACCGCGGCCAGGGACGGATCCGCTCCGACCGGGTCGTCGAGGTGACCGCGGCGGACGGTGCCTCTACCGCGCTCACCGCCCGGCATGCGGTAGTCGTCACGACCGGAAGCAGCGCGCTGATCCCGGACGTCACCGGGCTGCGCGAGGCGGCACCGTGGACCAGCCGGGAGGCGGCCGCCGCGAGCGAGGTTCCCGACCGACTCGCCATCATCGGTGGTGGCGTGGTGGCGACGGAGATGGCGACCGCGTACGCGAATCTCGGATCCATGGTGACGGTGCTGGCCCGGGACGGTGTGCTGCCGCGGGCGGAGCCGTTCGTCGGTGACCGGGTCACGCAGTCGCTGTGGGACGCCGGCGTGTCGGTACGCCTCGGCGCCGAGGCCGTGTCGGTGAGCCGCGCCGCGGACGGCACCATACGCGTCACGCTCGCCGACGGGGAGCAGGTCGAGGCCGACGAAATCCTGGTAGCGGTCGGCCGTACGCCGAACACGCAGGACCTCGGCCTCGACAGGATCGGCTTGAAGCCCGGCGCGTGGCTCACGGTCGACGACACGCTGCGGGTCGTCGACGACGACGGGGCGCTGATCGGCGACGGGTGGCTGTACGCGGCTGGTGACGTCAACCGACGGGTGCTGCTGACCCATCAGGGCAAGTATCAGGCGCGCGCCGTCGGTGACGTGATCGTGGCCCGGGCGAAGGGCGAGAGGGTCGACGACGGCCGGTGGGGCCGGCATGTGGCCGCAGCCGATGAGCGTGCGGTGCCGCAGGTGGTCTTCACCGATCCGGAGGTCGCGTCGGTGGGGCTGACCGCGTCCGCCGCCGAGGCGGCCGGGTTGCGGATCCGGGTGGTGGACTACGACCTGGGCGCCGTCGCGGGAGCCACCCTGCACGCCGACGGCTATCAGGGACATGCCCGGATGGTCGTCGACGAGGACCGGCGCGTGATCGTCGGTTTCACGCTCGTCGGTCCGGACGTCGCGGAACTGCTGCACGCCGCGACGATCGCCATCGTCGGTGAGGTACCGCTGGATCGCCTGTGGCACGCGGTTCCGTCGTATCCGACCGTCAGCGAGGTGTGGCTACGCCTGCTCGAAACGTACGGCCGTTGACCCGAGCCGTGCGGATCAGCGCCCCGGCTTCCCCAGCGGTACGGGCCGGCCTCCCGGTCGCGCCACCACCAACTCCCGTACCACTGTCGTGAAAGGACAGATTTGTCATGCGTCTGCGTTTCTCCCGTCGTGCGGCCGTCGTCGGCGCCGCCACGCTCACTCTGCTCGGTGCGGCGGCCGTCCCGGCGATGGCCATGAACGCCGGCAAGCCGGGCAAGTCGCCGAAGCCGACAGTCGTGCTCATCCACGGTGCCTGGGCCGACTCTTCGAGCTGGGCCCCGGTCATGCAGCGGCTGCGCCATGACGGCTATCCGGTGCGGGCCATCGCCAACCCGTTGCGAGGTCTGACCAGCGACACCGCGTACGTCACGAGTTACCTCGACACGATCGACGGCCCGAAGGTACTGGTCGGCCACTCCTACGGCGCTGCGATCATCACCAACGCCGCCACTGCCGTTCCTGACGTGAAGTCGCTGGTCTACATCGCCGGCTTCATTCCGGCCAAGGGCGAGACCATCGGCGAGCTCGCCGCGAAGTCCACCCCGGCGCTGCCGCTGATCTCGACCCCGGTTCCCGGCGGCACGGAGGTCGTCATCGATCCGGCCAGGTTCCGCGACGCGTTCGCCGGCGACGTGGACAAGACCACCGCCGCCAACCTCGCCACCACTCAGCGTCCGGCCAACACCGATGCTGTCACCGACGCCAGCGCGGTCGAGGGCTTCCGCACCATCCCGTCGTGGGCCCTCGTCACGCGCCAGGACCACGCCATCAACCCGGATCTCCAGCGGTTCATGACCGCCCGTGCCAACGCCCGCACCACTGAGGTGGACGCCTCGCACGCGGTCATGCTCAGCCGCCCCGACGCCGTGACCGAGGTCATCGAGCAGGCCGCACGGTGATCCCCGGCGGTTGGACGGGTCCCCGCAACACCACGTCCTGAGCCGGAGACTCTGGCGGCGGTCCGCTCGGCCTCAGTGAGCGGGCCGCCGCCCTTGCCCGTTGCGGGCGGAGAAGAGAGCACAGATGGCCGCGATCCGCGAGACGGTCGGCCTCGGGCGGGACTGCGCCGAGAAGCGCGGCGTGCTGATGCTCAGGACCGCCGACGACCAGGCGTACGAGGCACCGCAGGTTGGGGTGAGCGACATCCCGGTTGAGGAGTGCGACACGGGAGAGCTGACCTCGCTGGTCGCGTTGGCCACCGAACGGATCCTGCTCGCCGACAAGGTGGCGGCGGCGAAGTTCGGCACGAGCACTCCGATCGAGGATCCGGTCCGGGAGCAGCAGCTGCTGGATCAGGCGGCCGGGCTGGCCGTCGAGGCCGGTGTCGACCCCGAGGACACCGTCGAGTTCTTTCGAGCGCAGATCGAGGTGAGCAAGCTGGTGCAGCGCGGGCTGTACGACCTGTGGACCCGGCACCCGGAACTGGCACCCGCCGAGCGTCCCGACCTGGCCACGGAGGTACGCCCGCAGCTGGACCGCATCACCGCCGCGTTCATCGAGCAGCTGGCCGCCTCGGCGGGACTCCGGGGGCCGACGATGCGCTGTTTCGTCTCCCTGATCGGCGACGCCCTCACCAAGCTGTCGGACCGTGGCGCCTACGCACCCTGCCCCTGGTTCTGCATCAGGCCGCCATCCATGAAGTACGTCGACCCGGTGACATAGTCGGCGTCGTCGCTGGCCAGGAAGACGGCGAGCTTGGCGATCTCCTCCGGCTGTGCGGCCCGCTTCCAGGGAATCGACTGAACCTGTTCCTCCAGGAACTTCGGGTCGTCGATCGCCTGCTGGTTGAACGGGGTGAGCACCATCCCGGGGCCGATGTTGTTGACGTTCATGTGCATCGGGGCGACCTCCAGGGCGATGCTCTTCGCCAGTTCCAGCATGCCGCCCTTGCTCGCGTCGTAGTCGGAGCCGCCGGCCCGGGCCACCTCCTGATGGACGGAGGTGATGTTGATGATCTTCCCGTGTCCGCCCTGGTCGCGACGGTGCTGGATGAACCGCCGGCAACAGAAGAACATCCCGTAGAGGTTGGTGCGGATGGCCCGGTCCCAGGTCGCGGTGTCCAGGTCGGCGACCGGGATGCCGGAGGCGTCCACACCGGCGTCGTTCATCAGGATGTCCAGCCGGTCGAACTCCCCGAGGGCCTCGTCGAACATCGCCTCCACCTGGTGCTCGACGCTGATGTCGCCCTGCACCACGACGGCCCGCCGCCCGGTCTTCTCGATCTCGGCCTTCGTGTGGTTCGCGCCCGCGTGGTCGTGCAGGTAGTGCACCACCACGTCCGCGCCCTCCCGGCCGAACTCGATCGCCGTGGCCTGCCCGATGCCCGAGTCGGAGCCGGTGATCAGGGCGGTCCGGCCCGCCAGTCGTCCGACCATCAGCACGCTCCCCTCCGTGGCTGCCGCATCGCGCCGGGCGTACCCGCTCGCCGCACCTCTAACCGAGCGGGATCGGCCAGGTCTAGCGGGCATTCCGGCGGTGTGGCGACCAGTGTCCCCGCGCCGAGCCGCGCGGCTTGCCCGACCGGGGGCCGGATCACCGCCCAGGTGGCGCGGCAGGTCCGGTCGACGGGTCTGCGCCGGACTCGGACTGGCCGATGGCCCAGGCGGCGTTGATGAGGCCGATGTGGGACAACGCCTGGGGAAAGTTTCCGATCAGGCTGCCGTCGCGACGGTCGACCTCCTCGGACAGCAGGCCGAGGTCGTTTGCGCGGGCGGTGACACTCTCGAAGATCTGCTTGGCCGCGTCGATCTGCCCGGCCATGGCCAGCGCCTGGACCAGCCAGTACGAGCAGATGATGAAGGCGCCCTCCTCCCCCGCCCCCGTCCAGCGCTGCACGAGGTCGCCTCGCCCCAGTTCCCGTCTGATGGTGTCCACGGTGGCGACGATCCGGTCGTCGTCGCCAGGGAGGAACCCGATGATCGGCATGACGAGCACCCCGGCGTCGAGATGGTCGGATCCGAACGCTCCGGTGAACGCCCCGCGCGAGGCGCTCCAGCCGTCGGTGAGGATCGCCTCGCGGCACTGCTTCATGGCCTGCGACCACCGCGGGACCTGCGCCTCGGCGTCCAGGGCCGGCGCGAGCTTGACGGCCCGGTCCAGGGCCACCCAGCAAAGCAACTTCGACGTCAGGTAGTGCCGCTCGCCCTCGCGCCCCTCCCAGGTGCTGGCGTCGGGCTCCCGCCAACTTGCGGCGGCCCGGTCGGCCAGTGAGCGCAGCAGGCCCACGGCGGCGGGCGAGGGGTCCGCGAGTTCGTGCCGCAGGACCCAGGTGCACTCCAGGACCTCGCCGAGGACATCGAGCTGCTTCTGCTGCCAGGCGTTGTTGCCGACCCGCACCGGTCGGCTGCCCTGGTAACCCTCGAGGTGCTCCAGGGTGTGTTCAGTGAGGTCCCGCTCGCCACCCACGCCGAACATGATCGGCACGTGGTCCCCCTCGTCCAACGATCCGATGGAGGCGGCCATCCAGTCGAAGAAGCGGTGCGCCTCGTCGGGGCAGGCGGCGACCCACAGCGCCCTCAGGGTGACGCTGCCGTCGCGCAGCCAACCGAACCGGTAGTCCCAGTTCGCCGCTCCGCCGACCTTCTCCGGCAGCGAGGTGGTGGCCGCCGCGGCCACCGCACCGGTCGGTTGGTAGGTCAACGCCTGAAGGACCAGGGCGCTGCGCCGGACCTGTTCCCGGTAGGGCCCGCGGTAGTCGCGGTGGATGCGGTCCCAGGACTGCCAGGCGGCAACGGTGTCCCGCAGGGCGGCGCGTCCGTCGAGTGGCACGGTCGGCGGGTCGGCGGCCCGGCGGTGGTGCAGGGCGAACACGGCGCTGTCCCCCGCTGCCAGGGTGAACTGCCCGGTCACCAGCGAGCCGTCGACGGCGAGATCGCGATCAGCGGTCAGCATCAAGCGGTCGGCGGCTCCGGATATCTGAATCCCGACCGGCGTTCCGGCGACGATGGGATTCACCAATCCGTACTCCGGCCGGGCCGCGACCTCGACCGCCACGTCCACCGTGCCGTCGACGACCTCGACCTGCCGTAACAGGACGTGTGGAGATGTGTAGCCGATCCGGTGACCACGTTCCCCGACACCGAGGCTGAGGGCGTCCGTCAACCACAGCACGCCGCTGTCGGTGTGGAACTCCGTGCGCAGCACCATCGTCCCGTCGAGATAGTGACGGGAGGTCGTGTACGGTCCGAGCGGTCGTATCGACCAGGATCCGCCGGTAGGGCCGAGCAGGCGCGCGAAGACGCTCGGCGCGTCGAAGCGCGGCGGGCACCACCAGTCCACGGACCCGTCCGAGGAGACCAACGCCGCGCCGTGACTGTCGCCGAGAAGCGCGTAGTCACTGATCACAGCCACACCCGGCTCGTACCCGCAGTGACGCTCGTTAAGCCCCGGGGTTGCCTCGCCGACGGCCGACTCGGGCCCCACCTGCCCCGGCAGGCATTGCCGTTGTCGGCCGGACGCGTACCCGGACTCCAGGGTCGGCCCGCGCCGGCCTGGCGATCATTCCCCGTCCTTCCGGGCCTCCGGGATGCCGCCCCAACCACATGGTTATAGGTTTTTCCCTACCCTGAGTAGGATGGGGGCATGGCACGAGCGAACCTGACCTCAGCGGTCGTCATCGCAGCGGCGGCGGAACTGGCGGACCGAGAAGGGTTCGACGCGATCACCCTGTCGGCGCTGGCCCGCCGCTTCGGGGTGCAGACCGCGAGTCTCTACTCGCATGTCCGCGACCGGTCCTCGCTGCTCGACGGCGTGCACGAGCTGGCACTCGGCGAGCTCGCCGACCGGGTCGCGATAGCCATCGGCGGCCGGTCGGGCCGGGACGCGCTCATCGCTCTCTCCGACGCGCACCGTGACTACGCCCGCCAGTTCCCTGGCCGCTGGGCCGCTCTGCAACGCCCGGCCGCGTCATCGACCGTCAACTCGGAAGCGGCCGGTCACCTTGTCGCGCTGACTCTGGCGATGCTCCGCGGCTACCAGTTGCCCGAGGCCGAGCTCGTGCATGCCACCCGGCTGCTCGGCGCCACCATCAACGGTTTCCTGGCGCTCGAGGCGAGCGGCAGCCTCGGCCACCGCGAGCCCGCGACTGACGTCTCGTGGCGTCGCGCGCTGGATGCGCTCGACACCGTTTTCCGCTCCTGGCCGACCGATGGGCAATCCTGATGCAGATTCTCCCCGAACTCGTCCGCGGCGTCGCCGAGGTCGAGGTCACCCCCCGCGGCATCCGGCCGCACCGGCTACCCGCCTGGGTACGCGAGCAGTTCCCGGACGGTCAGCTGCTCTCGATGGAGGGCCAGCCGTCCGGCGTACGCATCGTGTTCCAGACGACGGCGAGCGCGTTCGAACTGGTGACCCACCCGACCTGGATCGCCTACACGGGCGCCGAGCGGCCACGCGGGCGCATCGACGTGTACGCCGACGGCGAGTTCATCGTCCGGGACGTGCTCGACGGCGGCGATCGGATCGAGATCGACCTCGCCAGCGGCCAGACCACGCCGCACGTCGGCGAGGCGCACACGACCAGGGTCTCCGGCCTGCCCGCGGGCCGTCACCGGATCGAGGTCTGGCTGCCACACAACGAGACCATCGAGCTGATCGAGCTGCGGGCCGATGCCCCGATCGAGCCGGACGACGCCAGGATGCCCCTGTGGGTGCATCACGGCAGCTCGATCAGTCACGGCTCGAACGCGTTGGCCCCCAGCGAGATCTGGCCGGCCGTCGCCGCCCGTCATGCCGGTGTCGAGCTGCGCAACCTCGGCCTGGGCGGCAGCGCGTTGGTCGATCCGTTCCTGGCCCGCGTGATCCGCGACGCTCCGGCCGACTACATCAGCGTCAAGCTCGGCATCAACGTCGTGAACCTCGACGCGATGCGGCTCCGTGCCTTCGTGCCCGCCGTCCACGGCTTCCTCGACACGATCCGCGACGGTCACCCGGAGGTCCCGCTGCTGCTGATCTCGCCCCTGTTCTGCGGTGTCCACGAGGACACTCCCGGCCCGGGCGCGATCGACCCCGGCTCGATCGGCACCGACCAGGTGCGTTTCGTCGCGACCGGCACACCTGGGGACGTCGCCCTGGGACGCCTGACGCTCCAGGTCATCCGGCGCGAGCTGCGTTCGCTGGCAGACCGCCGCGCGTCCGACAGGAACCTGCACTACCTCGACGGCACCTCCCTGTACGGCCCAGCTGATGCGGTCGAACTTCCGTTGCCCGACGGTCTGCACCCGAGCGCCGAGGCGCACCAGCGCATCGGCACCCGGTTCGCCGCGTACGCCTTCACCGGCACCGGCCCCTTCGCCCGCTGATCCCCGCTAACCGCCGGGCCGGCCCTGCCACCCAGAGTCTTGTTCGCAGGGCTCGCCCGAGCGAGCCGAGGCCCAGGCGACGGTCCGGCGAGGCGGAGGTGGGTGATCTCACGGCGCCTACGGTGCGACGCGGCGCAGGCCGTCGAAGAGGATCGCCGTGATCTGCTGCGCCTCCTCCTGCCAGCCGTCCGTGGCCCGCATCTCGCAGATGCCGCCCATCGCGCGCAACAGTGTGCGCCCGGTGACGTCGCCGCGGACGGTGGCCGCCGCCACTCCCGCGGCGAGCAACTGATCGAGTGATCCCGCCATCCGCGTGCGAGCGTCGTCGAAGATCGGGGAGTCCGTCAGCATGATGCTCTCCAACGCCTCGGCCATGCCCTTGCCGATGGCGGCATGGTCGACGAGGAGCAGCAGGAACCGGCGCAGGGCCTCCTCCGGAGCGTGCTGGGCGAGGAGTTCCGCGGGGGCGGCGCACAGCTCGTCGACCTCCTGGCGGTAGACCGCCTCGATGAGGGCCTCGCGTGTGTCGAAGTGACGGTAGAGCGTGCCCACCGAGACTCCGGCCTGCCGCGCGATCTCCTCCACTCCGGTGTCGGGCTCGCCGCTGAGGAACAGCTTCCGCGCCGCGGTCAGCAGCGCCTCCCGATTCCGGCGGGCGTCGGCCCGCAGCGGCCGTGACGTCGACAACAAAACCTCCAGAGCCTCGTAAGGTGAGTCGGACTCCGCTTAAGCTGAGCATTCCGGAGTCCGACTCACTTTAGCGTAGAGGTTGATCGTGACATTCTCAGAAGACGGTCTCAACGGCCTTCGAGTGCTGGTCACCGGCGGCAGCCGCGGCCTGGGCGAGGCAACCGTCCGTCGGTTCGCCGCTGCCGGAGCGACGGTCCTGTCCGCCTCACGCGGCGCACCTCCGGCGGACCTGCCAGCCACACACATCTCGGCGGACCTCGCGACCGAGGAAGGGGTGGCCGAACTCGGCCGGCAGGTCATCGACCGCGTCGGTGGAGTGGACGTACTGGTCAACAACGCGGCGGCCGGAAGCTCCCCCATACCGACCCTGGAACGGTCCGACAAGTCGTGGTACGAGGACCTGGAGATGAACCTGCTCAGCGCCGTCCGACTCGACCGGGCGCTGGTCCCGGGCATGGTCGAACGCGGTTCCGGAGTCGTCGTGCACGTCTCCTCGATCTCCATCCGGCTACCGCTGCACAACGAGGCGTCGTACACGGCGGCGAAGGCGGCGCTCAACGCCTACAGCCGCTCACTCGCCGAAGAGGTGGGCCGAAACGGTGTCCGCGTGGTGTGCGTCCTGCCGGGCTTCACCGCCACCGCTGGCGCCGTCGAGCACCTGACCCGCATCGCCGACAAGCAAGGCATCACCTTCGAAGAGATCAAACAGCAGATCGTGGACCAGCTGAACGTGCCGATGGGCCGGCCCGGCGACCCCGAGGACGTGGCCGAGATGATCGCGTTCCTAGCGTCCCGACGCGCGAAGTGGCTCACCGGCGCACAGTTCCGCGTCGACGGCGGAATCATCCCGGTGGTGTGACCATGACCCTCAGCCTCGCCGCCATCATCATCGACGCAGCCGACCTGGACGCCGAGAGCACCTTCTGGCACCGCCTGCTCGGCGGATCGATCACGAGAACCGAGAACCACCACTTCCTGCGCGCCGACGGGTTCCCCGCGATCGTGATCCAGCGAGCTCCCGGGCACGTCCCGCCGGCCTGGCCACAGGACGGCACCCAGCAGATGCACGTCGACATCACCACCGACGACCTCACATCAGCCGACAGAACCGCACTCGAATCCGGCGCGCGCCGGCTACGACCCGCCGACGACGCCGATCTCGCCCCACACCAGCGCGGCCGCATCTACGCCAGCCCCGCCGGACACCCCTTCTGCCTACGGCTCGCCTGACACCCCTCGCCGCGGCGGGTAGGAGGTTCGCACCGCTTACTCGCCGCGACGAGTAGGCGGTGCGAACCTCGCCGAACTCGGCGATTCCCACCGCGCGCAGGGCGTCGGGCGATCGGTGGTCACGGTAGGTTGCACAATCATGGCCACGACCGCCGACGTCCGTCGCGAACTCGCCAGCCTCGCCGACCCGGAACGCGCGAAGGGGTCGAGCCGGTTTCTGCAGATGGTCCCCGGCGGATACGGCGAGGGCGACACCGCCATCGGTGTGTCCGTGCCCGAGCAACGCAGGGTGGCTGGCCGGTACTGGCGCGAGCTCTCCCTGACCGAGACGGCGGAGTTGCTGACCAACGGGGTGCACGAGGAGAGGCTGACGGCGCTGTTCGTCCTGGTGCGGAAGTTCGCCGGGGGCGACGAGGCGGAGCGGGGCCGGATCTTCAGCATCGTTCTCGCGAACACCTGTCACATCAACAACTGGGACCTGGTGGACTCGTCCGCGCCGTACATCGTCGGTCCCTGGTTGATCGACAAGGACCGGAGCGTCCTGGATCGGTTGGCCGGCTCAGAACTGGTGTGGGACCGGCGCATCGCCATCATGGCCACCTTCGCCTTCATCAAGGCCGGTGACTTCCGTTGGACCTTCCGCCTGAGTGAGAAACTCCTACGCGATCCGCACGACCTCGTCCACAAGGCGGTGGGCTGGATGCTGCGCGAGGTTGGCAACCGGGACAGACCGGCGGAGGAAGACTTCCTGGCGCAACGGTATCGGGCCATGCCCCGGGTCATGCTGCGCTACGCGATCGAGAAGTTCGAGCCGCAGCGGCGGAGGGACTACCTGACCGGTGTCGTGTGACTCATACCGGGCGGTGGCAGCGAGCGCCTCGTTGAGCGCGTTGCTTCTCCGGTACAGGTTCCGGGCGCGGAGCAGGTCGCCGGGCATGCGCGCCACGGCGCCGGTCTTCCCGCGCCGGAAGCCCGCACCACTGAAGTTCGCGGTCGCCACAGGTGTGTCTTGACGCGGTTCAGGCAGGCGCGGTCCGTCACCTGGCTTCGAACATGATCCAGTTCTCGACGAGGCGGAAGCCCATCGACTCGTAGAGCGGCCGACCCATCGCACTGGCCTGCAGGTAGGCCGCGTCGGCGCCGGCTGCGATGCCGTCCAGCAGCACGGTCTCGGTGATCGAGCGGCCCAGGCCACGGCCCCTCGCGGACGGAACGACGGCGATGTTGAACACGCCGACCATACCGTTGGTCACGATTCCCAGACCGGTGCCAGCGGGCCGACCGGACTCCTCGGCCAGGTAGCCGGTGATGGGGTCGGCGTCGAGCACACCGCCGCCCATCAGTTCACCGAAGGTGCCTTCGGGAGCTTCGAAGCCCTGGGTGAGGATTTCGGTGTAGAGCTCGCTCTCGGCCGCGCCCACCCGGTGCACCACCTTCCGGTCCGCCGCGCCGGCCCGGAACACCAGGTCATCTGCGGCGCAGGCCAGCATCGGCAGCTCACTGCGTTCGGTCAGACCGTGCCGAGCCGCGAGCTCGGCGACCTCGTCGCCTGCCCATCGAACAATGATCGACCAGTGCTCTGCCTGCCTGCTGACCTCGATCGCCATCTCGTCGAGCGCGTCAAGGTCAGGTTCACTCGTCGTGTCGTAGGCCACGTTCAGCGTTGGCACACTGGCGCAGGTCACCGCCGCGCGGGCGGTGCCACGTTCGGCGTACCAACCCTTCGGGGTCACCCCGCAGAGAAACTCGATGGCATCGAAATATGTCGCCGCCATCCGATCTGCTGTGGTGTTCATGGCTGTCCCCCTCGTGATTCGTCGCCGGCCGTGACTCTAGGCTGGGCGACGTGACCTACTTCCGCCCTGGTCGTCGCCAGTGATCCACATCCCCTGGCAGCGGATCTCGAAAGTTCGGCAGACGGCTGTTTAAAGATTCAGGAATGCGGGAGTCAGCCCGGGTCCACCCCGGCCTGGGGTGACAGGCGGGTCGAGCTGGATACGGCCGGGAAGGAGACGTCGACGGATGAACACGATGTACGCCGTGAGAGCTCACACCAGGGGCGGACCGGAACAGCTCGTGTACGAACAGGCGCCACGACCCGAGCCGGGGCCCGGTGAGGTGCTGGTGGCCGTGAAGGCGGCTTCCATCACCCCCCACGAGCTCACCTGGGGGGCGACCTGGACGCACAACCCCGACGGGTCAGGACCGGAACGCACCCCGATCATCCCTTCGCACGAGTTCTCCGGAGTCGTCGCGGCGTGCGGTGCCGGGGTGGAGAGCGCCGCCGAAGGGGAGGCTGTCTACGGGTTGATTCCCTTCACCAGTGACGGCGCGGCCGCCGAGTACGTCACCCTGCCCGCGGCCGTCGTGGCGGCCAAACCGACCACCATCGACCACGATCACACCGCGGCGCTCCCGCTGGCCGCGCTGACCGCCTGGCAGGCGCTGGTGGACCACGCCGACCTGCAGGCCGGCCAGCAGGTGCTGGTGCAGGGCGGCGCCGGAGGGGTGGGGAACTTCGTGGTGCAGATCGCGGCCGGTCTCGGTGCTCGGGTGAGCGCCACAGCCTCCGCGGCCGACCTGGAATTCGTCAAGGGTCTGGGCGCCGAGCAGGTCATCGACTATGCGCATGACCGCTTCGAGGATCACGTTCGCGATGTGGACGTGGTCGTCGATCTCGTCGGGGGGTCGACGCTGTCGCGATCCTGGTCGGTCCTGAAGCCGGGCGGCATCCTCGTCGGCATCGCCGCGCCTCCCGACGAGCAGGAAGCCGCCCAGCACGGTGCCCGCGGGGTGTTCTTCGTCGTCGAGCCCGAGCAGAAGGCGTTGCGTTCCATCGCCGAACTCGTCGATGGCGGCAGGTTGCAGCCGGTGGTGGACCGCGTGCTGCCCCTCGCGGAGACCCGGTCAGGTTACGAGGCGCTCGAGACGGCCAAGCGCCGCGGCAAGATCGTCATTCACGTCGCCGACTAGGACGGCGCTCGCGGCCACCGCCGGGAGGGCTTCTGCCAGGTCGGGTATCCGGCCGCCGCCGACAGGAGCAGCTACACCCGGCCAAGCCCGGATTCGCCACCCGCGCAGCTTCGCGGGCCGCTGCCTCGCTCGGGTACGGCGGCCCTGCCGGTCAGCTGGGGCTGAACGGCAGGGCCGAGGGGGTTCGAGGCACTCCCCGAACGAGCGCCGCGCCGGGTTCGTGGTCCTACCCGATGCGGTACCGCTCGCGGGCCCTTTGCACGGTCTCGGTCTTGATCTCGCCGCGCCGGGCCAGGGCGGCGAGAGCCGAGACCACGATCGACTGCGGGTCGACTCCGAAGTGGCGGCGGACGGCCTCGCGGGTGTCGGAGAGGCCGAAGCCGTCCGTGCCGATCGAGTGCCAGTCCTGTGGCACCCACTGGCTGATCTGGTCCGGGACCGCGCGCATCCAGTCGCTGACGGCGAGTACCGGACCCGGAGCGCCGTCCAGCACCCGAGTGACGTACGGGATCCGTTCCTCGCCCTTGAGCTGCGCCGCGTCACAGTCCAGTGCGTCGCGGCGCAGCTCACTCCAGGAGGTGGCGGACCAGACGTCGGCCGCCACGCCCCAGTCGCCGGCGAGAAGCCGTTGGGCCTCCAGAGCCCAGTGAATGGCTGTGCCGGAGGCGAGCAGTTGCAGGCGCGGCGCGTCGGCCGGCAGGTCCTGCGCGTTGGCTTCCCGGAACCGGTAGAGGCCCTTGAGGATGCCCTCCTCGACGCCCGGGCCCGACGGCATGGGCGGCTGGATCTTCGGCTCGTTGTAGACGGTCAGGTAGTAGAAGACGTTCTCCGCGTCCGGCCCGTACATCCGGCGCAGGCCGTCGCGGACGATCACCGCGATCTCGTACGCGAAGGCGGGGTCGTAGGCGATGGCCGCGGGGTTGGTGGAAGCGATCAGGTGGGAATGGCCGTCCGCGTGCTGCAGACCCTCACCGGTCATGGTCGTGCGGCCGGCGGTCGCGCCGATGAGGAACCCGCGGCCGAGTTGGTCGGCGAGCGCCCAGATCTGGTCGGCCGTCCGTTGCCAACCGAACATGGCGTAGAAGATGTAGAAGGGGATCATCGGCTCGCCGTGCGTGGCGTAGGACGTGGCGGCAGCGGTGAAGTCGGCCATCGAACCCGCCTCGGTGATGCCCTCGTGGAGGATCTGGCCGCTGGTGGCTTCCCGGTAGTAGAGGAGCGTGTCGCGGTCGACCGGGTCGTAGGTCTGGCCGTGCGGCGAGTAGATCCCGGCGGTGGGGAAGAGCGACTCCATGCCGAAGGTGCGTGCCTCGTCGGGGACGATGGGCACCCACCGCTTGCCGGTCACCGGATCCCGCATCAGATCCTTGACCAGGCGGACGAGGGCCATCGTTGTCGCGATCTGCTGGCTACCGGATCCCTTGGCCAACGATTCGAAGGGCTTGGCGGGCGGCTCGGGCAACACCACCGGGTGGACCTTGCGGGCCGGTGCGGGCCCGCCCAGCGCGACCCGGCGCTCGTGCAGGTACCGGACCTCCGGCGAGTCGGCCCCGGGGTGGGCGTACGGCATCAGGTCGCCGTCCAGCCTGCTGTCGGGGATGGGAAGTTCGAGGAGGTCACGCAGCGCGCGGAACTCCTCGCCGGTCAGCTTCTTCATCTGGTGGTTGGCGTTGCGCGAGTGGAATCCCGGCCCGAGCGTGTGGCCCTTGATCGTCTGGGCGAGGATCACGGTCGGCGCGCCGCGATGCTCGACCGCGGCCCGGTAGGCGGCGTACACCTTGCGCGGTTCGTGGCCTGCCCGCGAGGTGTGGAAGCACTCGTCGATCTTCCCGTCGGTCAGCGCCTTCGCCATCTCGACGAGGGCGGGGTCGGTGCCGAAGAAGTGGTCGCGGATGTAGCTGACGTCCCGGGCCGCGTAGGTCTGGAACTGCCCGTCGGGGACTTCGCGGAGTCGGCGGACGAGCGCGCCCGTGGTGTCGAGGGAGAACAGGTCGTCCCAGGCCGAACCCCAGAGCGACTTGACGACGTTCCAGCCCGCAGCCCGGAACTGGGCCTCCAACTCCTGAACGATCTTGAGGTTGGAGCGCACCGGTCCGTCGAGCCGCTGGAGGTTGCAGTTGATGACGAAGGTCAGGTTGTCCAGGCCCTCACGGCCGGCGAGGGCGAGCGCGGCGGTCGACTCGGGCTCGTCCATCTCGCCGTCGCCGAGGAACGCCCACACCCGTGAGGCGGAGGTGTCCTTGATGCCACGGTGTTGCAGGTAGCGGTTGAACCGGGCCTGGTAGATCGCCGAGAGGGGGCCCAGGCCCATCGACACGGTCGGGAACTCCCAGAGCCACGGCAGCCGGCGCGGGTGCGGGTACGAGGGAAGACCGTCGCCGCCCGTCTCCTGCCGGAACCGGTCGAGGTGGCCCTCGGTGAGCCGCCCGTCCAGGAACGCTCGGGCGTAGATGCCCGGGGACGCGTGGCCCTGGATGTAGAGCTGGTCACCGGAACCGCCGGCCTCCTTGCCGCGGAAGAAGTGCTGGAAGCCGATTTCGTAGAGCCATGCGGCGGAGGCGAAGGTGGAGATGTGGCCGCCCAGGCCGTAGCGACTGCCGCGACTCACCATCGCGGCGGCGTTCCAGCGGTTCCAGGCGGTGATGCGCCGTTCCATCTCCTCGTCGCCGGGAAACTCCGGCTCGGCGGCGGTCGGGATGGTGTTGATGTGGTCGGTCTCCAGCAACGTCGGCAGCTCGAGGCCGGAGCGCTCGGCGTGTTCGAGGGTCCGGCGCAGGAGGTACGTGGCTCGGTGCGTCCCGGCCGCCGCGGTGACGGCGTCGAGGGAGGCGGCCCACTCGGCGGTCTCCTCGGGGTCGCGGTCCGGGATCTGGTCGAGCGCGCTCGGCTGCGTTCGCCCGATGTCGTCGGTCATGGTGAGCCGCCTTCCACACACCTCGGGGAGCCGCATGGGAGGTTGCGGGATCCCTGCGCCTTCCGGTTCCTCGGCGAACTGCCTCGCCGTGCACCAGGAGGACCAGGTGGCCCGGGGATTTGTGACATCCCCGCGGGCCTCCGGGTTGTCACGAACGGCGCGGCCGCTCGGTCCTTGCTGCAACTGAGCCACGGCCGGAGCAAGGGAGATGCCTCATGGGCCTCATCATCCGGATCTTCCTGCCGGCTCCGTTCGTGGAAGTGTCGCAGCCCTCGACAGCGGCCTTCCATGAGTGAGGAGCGGCGACCGCGGCTGCCGCCCGGACCGCCCGCGGACACCTTGCGTTCGATCGTCTTCGAACGACTGCTCCTGCGCACCGTCGCGCTCCATCTACTCGGCTGCACCGCGGACGCCGAAACCGCGGTACGGCGGACGTACGTCCGCTGGTACACGATGAATGACGAGCAACAGGGTCAGATCGACAACAAGATCGCCTGGCTCGTCCGCACTGTCGCGCGGACCTGCCTCGACGTTCTCGGGGTGCCACCCGACGGGACCGGCACAGCACCCTCCGACAGCAGCGGGACCGACACGAGGGGCCACGTGGAAGACCGCGTCGACCCGGTCGGTCTTGCCCTGCTCGTCGTCTTCGAGTCGATGACGGCCGCCGAGTGGGTGGATCTCGTCGTCCAGTCCCAGCTGACGCAGCCATCGTCTGGCTACCCCTGCGCGAGCGGTCCGGCGACGAAGTGCGGACGCCTCGCTGGCTGTCCCGACCGGCAGGGCCCGCCCGGGACCGCGCGGCCGACGCCATGACGCGCGGCCCGACGTCGTACTCCGGGGCTGGGCATCCTCTACCTCCTGCGTACCGGCGGTGAGCCGGGAACTCGGCGACCGGGGGCGTTTCGCTCCTGTATGACCGGGAATGGGCGGGACGGGCTATCCCGCCGTGGTCGCTCGCCGCGGCCGCCGACGCGTGCCAGGAGGGCGTACGAGATGAGCGAAGACGCCGGTCCGGACGGAGCGACACCGGCCGACGACAGCGCCAGGGCGACCTCCGCCCAGGGCGAGGTCACTGTCGTCCGCCTCGCCGATCTCCGGCGTACCGTCGCCGCCACCGCGGTCGGAAACATGATCGAGTGGTTCGACTTCGGGGTGTACAGCTTCACGGCCGTGACGATCGGGCGGGTGTTCTTTCCCGAGGCCAGCCAATCGGCGCAGCTGCTCTCCTCGTTGGCGACCTTTGCCGCCGCCTTCATCGTCCGGCCCCTGGGCGGCATCTTCTTCGGCCCGCTGAGCGACCGCATCGGGCGCAAGCGAGTGCTCGTGCTGACCGTGCTCACGATGTCGCTCGGTACGTTCGCCGTCGGCCTGCTCCCCGGGTACGCCCAGGTCGGCGTGTGGGCCCCGGTCCTGCTCCTGGCTGCCCGGCTCGTCCAGGGCTTCTCCACCGGCGGTGAGTACGGCTCGGCGATGACGTTCGTCACCGAGCACTCCCCCGACCGCGGGCGCGGCTTCGTGGCCAGCTGGCTCGAGTTCGGCACGCTGACCGGTTTCGTACTCGGCGCATCGCTGGTGACCCTGCTGACCGCGGTGCTGTCCAGCGCCGAGCTCGACTCCTGGGGCTGGCGTATCCCGTTCCTCGTCGCCGGCCCGCTCGGCCTCGTCGGGCTCTATCTGCGCCTGCGGCTGACCGAGACGCCCGCGTTCGAGCACCTGGAGAGCCGGGCGCCGGAGCGCTCCACCGGGCTGCGCAAGGAGGTGGGCGTGCTGGTCCGCACCCAGCGTCGCCCGCTGCTGGTCTGTCTCGGCCTCGTCCTCGTGCTGAACGTGCCCAGCTACATCATCACCGCGTACCTGCCCAGCTACCTGTCGGCACAGCTGGGCTTCTCCCAGAACGAGTCGCTGATCGTGGTGGTGGTCGTCCTGGTGGTCCTCATGGTGCTGCTCAATTTCGTGGGCCGGCTGTCCGACCGCATCGGGCGCCGGCCCGTCATGATGACCGGCTGTGTCCTGCTCGTCGTCCTCTCCGTGCCGGCTTTCCTGATCATCCAGCAGCGCACGCTGGTCGCCGTATTCCTGGGCACGTTGCTCGTCGGCCTCATGTACCTCTGCTTCGACAGCACCGAGCCCGGCACGCTACCGACGCTGTTCCCCACCCGGGTACGGGCTGGAGCCTTGTCCATCACGTACAACATCTCCACCTCGCTGTTCGGCGGCACGACGCCGCTGATCGCCGCGGCGCTGGTCGACACCACGCACAGCCTGATCGCCCCCGCGTTCCTGCTGCTGGCCGCCGGCCTGATCGGCGGCGTCGCGGTGTACTTCGCGCCGGAAACCGCCCGCCGGCCCATGCCGGACACGCCGCCGGTGGCCGCGAGCGAGCAGGAGGCGGCCGCGATCCGGCAGGCCTCGGCCGCGTCCTGACCGGTCCCGTGATACGGCCCGGCCGTATGCCAGCACCTTCGGTCAGCCGGTGGTCGATTCCGCAACCGACTTCGCCGGGAGCAGCCCCCGGAGGACCAGTTCCGTCAGGCAGTCGGTCAACTGCTCCCACTCGGCGGCGGACGGCTGTGGTGCGCGACCGAGACGACGGGCGATCTCGCTCTGAGTCAGCGCCAGCGCGGGACCACTGAGCGCGGTGAACAGGATGTCGAGCGGGACTTCCGGCATCCGCCCCGACTCCATCAGTCGCCTGGCTATCGGCTCGACACGCTCCAGCAGTGAAGCCGTGTACCTGCTGTAGATGTAGTCGACGCGCTCTGAGTTGAGCACACACTCCGCAGCCAGGATCCGGTTCATCTGAGGCACGTTCACGGCGACGGAGTAGAACGTCCTCACGACCATCTCGAGTTTCTCGGCGTCGTCCGCATCGACCTCGAAGGCGACGGCGAGTGGCGCCCGCAGGTCCTCCAAGGCATAGTCGACCACCGCTCGCCAGAAGTTGTGCTTCGAGCCGAAGCGATCGTTGATGAAGTTGTGGTTGACGCCGAGGCGCTTGGCGAACTCGCGCACTGACGCGCCCTCGTATCCCAGTTCCGAAAAGAAGTCCAGCCCGCGCCTGAGAACCTCGGAGTCAGTGAGATCGGCTTGCGGTGCCCTTGTCCGGACAGGTCGCCGCTGCTTTCGGTTCGGTTGACTCTCGATCACCCCGGCCCCGCCATTCTTCGCCGGGCGGGCCTCCCCACCCCCAGCCATCTGCCGACAATCATCTGTCGTGGGTCCAGGTCCCGGAGTTTCCCGCCAACCCAGGGTCGATCAGCATACGGGAGCCGAGACGCGATCGTGACGTGCTCAGCCCGACGTGCCGCGCTGACCCTGTCGGTTCGACAGCCGCCGCCCACCCAGCTCTCGGTGATGATCACCACGCACCCCCAACTCTCCCCTTACGGAAGGGTAGGGTCTGCTGAGGTCGTCGGGGCTGACCAGCCGGTCCCCCTGACGACCCTGCCGTGTCTGGGCGCTGCGGCCCAGGGTCCGGACCTGGATCCGGTGCGGCCGTCGCTGATCGTTCTTCAGTCGTCCACCCCGGCGGTGCCGGGATGGATGGCGTGTGCCCGACCGGGCACACCCGAGTGGAAATGGCTCAATGTCTCCTGCGTTGTCCGCGGTCGCCCGGCCGCGCCTGTCCCGCCCGTCCTGGCTGTCGCCGAAGGTGTTCCGCACCGAGGTCCTCGCCGGGTTGGTCGTCGCTCTCGCCCTGATTCCCGAGGCGATTTCCTTCTCCATCCTCGCCGGGGTCGACCCCCGCGTCGGCCTGTTCGCCTCGTTCACGATGGCGGTCACCATCGCGATCTGCGGCGGCCGACCGGCGATGATCTCCGCGGCCACCGGAGCGGTCGCCCTCGTCGTCGCGCCGCTGGCCAAGGAGCACGGCCTGAACTACCTCATTGCGGCGGTGATCCTCGGGGGCGCGATCCAGATCCTCCTCGCCGTGCTCGGCGTGGCGAAGCTGATGCGGTTCATCCCCCGCAGCGTCATGGTCGGTTTCGTCAACGCCCTCGCGATCCTGATCCTCACCGCGCAGATCCCGCACCTGATCGGCGTGCCATGGCTGGTGTATCCACTCGTCGCGGTCGCGCTGGCGATCATCGTGGGGCTGCCTCGACTCACCCGCGCCGTCCCCGCACCACTGGTCGCGATCATCGTGCTGACCGTCGTCACAGCGGTCGCCGGCGTGGCCGTACCGTCCGTCGGAGACGAGGGTGCCCTGCCGGACAGCCTTCCCACCCTCGCCGCGCCGCACGTGCCCTGGACCCTCGACACCCTCACCCTGATCGCCCCCTACGCCCTCGGGATCGCACTGGTCGGGCTGATGGAGTCGCTGATGACCGCCAAACTCGTCGACGACATCACCGACACGCACTCCAACAAGACCCGTGAGTCCTGGGGACAGGGCGTCGCCAACATCGTCACCGGGTTCTTCGGCGGGATGGGCGGCTGCGCGATGATCGGACAGACGATGATCAACGTGAAGGCCTCCGGCGCCCGTACCCGGCTGTCGACCTTCCTGGCGGGCGTGTTCCTCCTGGTCCTGGTCGTCGCGCTCGGTGACGTGGTGGCGGCCATCCCGATGGCGGCCCTGGTCGCCGTGATGATCATCGTTTCGGTTTCGACCTTCGACTGGCACTCCATCGCGCCCAGGACCTTGAAGAGAATGCCGGTCGGCGAGACCGTCGTCATGCTGGCCACCGTGGCGGTCACGCTGGCCACCCGCAACCTTGCCGCCGGGGTACTCGTCGGCGTGCTCACCGCCATGGTGGTCTTCGCTCGCCGCGTCGCCCGTGTCGTCGAGGTGACCAGCGTCCTCGACCCGGAGGGCACCACCCGGATCTACTCGGTGCATGGTGAGCTCTTCTTCGCCTCCAGCAACGACCTCGTCGGTCAGTTCGACTACGCCAACGACCCCGACAACGTCGTGATCGACATGGCCCACGCCCACGTCTGGGACGCCTCCTCCGTCGCCGCGCTGGACGCGATCACCACGAAGTACGCCACCCGCGGCAAGACCGTCGAGATCACCGGATTGAACAAGCCCAGCGCTCGCATCCACGACACCCTCGCGGGGCAGTTCGGAGTCGGCCACTGATGCCCGCCGGCGACGGGGCCGGGCCGGAGCATGGGGGCGGCCCGGCCCCCGGTCGGCTCGTTCAGATCGGGGAAGCCGCCGAGCGGGTGGGGCTGAGCATCCGGACCATCCGCCACTACGAGGAAGCCGGCCTCATCGTCCCCTCGGCGCGTAGCGAGGGCGGCTTCCGGCTCTACGACGAGGCCGACCTCGACCGTCTCACCGTGGTCAAGCGCATGAAGCCCCTCGGCTTCACCCTCGAAGAGATGCGGGATCTCCTCACCGTCCTCGACGCCCTCGATACGGCCGGCGGCTCCGACCGCGGCGAACTGCTCGGCCGGCTCGGCATGTTCCATGACACCGCAACCACCCGAGTCACCGCCCTGCGGCGCCAACTCGCCATGGCCGAGGAGTTCGCCGGCACGCTCCGCGCCAAACTCGACCATCACGGAGGCTGAGCACCTGGCGCCCTTCGACGCCGTCATCGGATGACCGGGCGCGACCTACGAGTTGCGGGCTTCGGTCACTCCACGCGGTGCAACTGGGGCTCGGGCCACGTGAGTGCGGTCCGTCCGGGGGCGCGCATCCCGTCGAGCAGGATGGTGACGACTCGACGCCACCCGTCGGGTCCCGCGTCGACGCCGAGGCAGTGGTCGGTGTCGAGCGCCGCACGCGAGCAGAGCAGGATGTCCGCCCAGGTCACGTCCTCACGCAGGGCACCGTCCGCGTGCGCCCGGTCGGTCAGCCGGATGACAGCATCCTGCAGTGCGGCGGTCCGCTGCGCGAGTTCGGGCGACGGCGGGCCATCGCATGCCGCGGTGACTTCGGCGAGCCCGCGGCTGTCTCGGTGTGCTCCGGCCAGTTCCATCACGAACTCGGCCAGTCCGTCCCAGGGATCCGGTCGTGTGAGGCACGCCTCTGCGGTATCCAACAACTCGTCATAGAGGCCGAGCACTACGTAGTCGAGTAGTGCCTCCTTGGTGCCGAAGCGCCGGTACAGCGTGCCCACCCCGACGCCCGCCGCTTTCGCGATGTCGAGAGAGGAGACGTCGAGCCCGCGGGCCGCGATGGCCTCGCGCGTCGCGACGATCAACTGGCGTCGGTTACGCTGCGCATCGGCCCGGGTGCCCGGCACGGGGTCCAGGTCAGGCATCCTCGAAGAATACCACAATCGGACGACCTCCGTCCGATTATCGTCCGACCTGGGCACGCCAAGACCGCCCACTCCGGCGGTACGCCCGGTCCGCTTCGGCCTGCGCACCTCGGTCGCCCGCGAGCGTCGGCTCCCGGCTCGCTCGAAAGCCGGGAGCCGACATCGTGCCGGTCGCCGTCCCCCTTAGCGGTGGGCTCGACAGTCGTTCAGCGGACCGACAGCAGGGTGGCGTCGAAGGCATCGTCGCCTTCCTGAGCCGGGGTGTGCTCGGGAGCGCCGGCGTTCACCATCATCGCGGAGACCAACGCCGCCGCCAGCACGAAGGCGGCGGCCAGCCAGTATGCGACCGAGTAGCCGTGCACCAGCGCCTGGTTCTGAGTGTGGGCCTGCGTCGGGCCGGCGTGGGACATCAGGTAGCTGGCGGCCGAACCGGTGGCGACCGTGTTGAGCAACGCGGTGCCGATCGAGCCGCCGACCTGCTGCGACGAGTTGATCATCGCGGAGGCGACACCGGCGTCTCTGGCTTCGATGCCGTGTGTGGCGATGCTCATCGCGGGCATGACGGCCGTGCCGATGCCGAGTCCGACGACGGCCTCGGCGATCGCGATCTCCAGGAAGCCGCTGTCGGCATCGAGTAGGGCAAGCAGCACGAGTCCCACCACGGTCACCAGGTAGCCGCCGACCATGATCGGTCGCGGGGCGATACGGTGCGCCAGCCGGGCGCCGATCTGCGTGGCTCCGATGGCCTGCGGCACCGCCATCGGCATGAACGCCAGGCCGGCCATGACCGGCGACCATCCCTTGACCTGCTGAAAGTAGTAGCTCAGCAGCAGAAACATGCCGAACATGCTGACGATTGCCAGTCCGACCGACAGATAGGCGGCGGCCCGGTTGCGTTCGGTCAGCACCCGCAGCGGCAGTAGCGGGGAGCTGACCCGGGCCTGCACCAGGATGAAGGCGGCCAGCAGCAACGCGCCGACGATGAACGATCCGACGGTCAGACCCGCTGCCCAACCGTGACTCTCGGCAGTGCTGAACCCGTAGACCACGGCGACCAGTCCGAGGCTGGCCAGGAGTACACCGGGGATGTCGAGCCGGGAGCGGTGCCGCTCGGCGGTGTCGTGCACGGTGCGGATCGCGCCCAGGATCCCGATGATCGCGATCGGGACGAGGACGAACATGGCGTAGCGCCAGTTCAGGTACTGGGTGAGCAGGCCGCCGGCAATCAGACCGATGGTGCCGCCGGCGATGGATACGGCGCTGAACACGCCGAATGCCTTTGCGCGCTCCCGTGGTTGGGTGAACGACAGAGAGATCAGGGAGAGCGCGGCCGGTGCGAGCAGGGCCGCGAAGACGCCCTGGGAGGCACGGGCGACGAGGAGCATCACCGCATTGACCGCAAAACCACCGATCGCCGAGGCGATCGCGAACCCGGCCAGGGCGAACAGGAAGACGCGCTTGCGTCCCACCATGTCGCCGATCCGGCCGCCGACGAGAAGGAGGCCGCCGAATGCCAGACCGTAAGCGGTGACCACCCACTGCCGGCCTCCGTCGGAGAAGTGCAGCTCCTGCTGGGCGGAGGGCAGGGCGATGTTCATCACCGCCCCGTCGAGAACGACCATCAGCTGTGCGATGGAGATGAACAGGAGCGCTCTCCACCGCTGTGAATCTGATGCGATATGACGAGTGGACATGAGTGTTGTTCCTTCAGGGAGTGATAACTGTCTTTCCTCGGGTTTGCCGAGAGGCTTCAGGCGGCGGTCGCGAGCCGGCCGCGGACGACGACGGTTTGCGGATCAGCGGCGTGTGCCGGCACCTCAACGACAGGCGGGCTTCAACCTGCGTGCAGACACGCGGCTAGGCGAAGCGGCAGATTTCTGTCGAACTTGCCTGCCCGACCGACGTTGTCGGGCACATCGACCGGCCGCGACAGGGTGACCCGCGACCGCCGTCGGAATGCTCGCTGCTCAGCCGCATCGCGGACGGCTTGCACGGCCGCGGCCGGCCACCTGAACCGAGAGCCGCCATGTGTTCCCACAGCTGGCGACGCAGTCGGGGCCGATCCTGGCTCGAGAGCGATGGTGGGTGTGAGGGCTACCGGGTGTTTCTCGTTGCGTACCAGCGGCACCGGGAGATCGGCACCGTGGCGATTGGGACTCGGTTCAGGCGTCCGGAGCCCAGTTCGCCATCGGGTCCATCCGGAAGCGGGTCAACTGCAGCGTGTCGATCAGCCATTGCCCGTCGATCTTCTTGTAGGTCTCGCGGTACTGCCCATAGCCGCGGTACCCCACCGGAACGTTCTCCCCGGCCTGGAAGGGCACGATGTCCTCCAGGGCCCAGATCCCGGACGCGGTGTCGGGCCCGGTGATCTCGATCTCCGGCATGTGGCCGTGGTGGACCGTCGGCGAGCTGCCGATGTAATCGCGCATCACGCTCGCCATCTCGCGCGGTGACTTCCACGCGGTCCCGTGCATCATGATTTTGGGGTCGGCGCTGAACAGCTTGACGAACTCGTCGTAGTTCTTCTCGTCCACGAAGCGCCAGTAGCGAGCCTTCAACTTCTTGATGCTCTCGACCGCCTCCAGTTCGTCGAGCCTTCTGACGATCTCGTCGACGTCACTCATGATCGAACCTCACTTGCTCTTGGCGCTCATCGGGCGCTCGCAAACGGACGACCGTCGTCCGCCCTGGAACGTACTCCAAGGGGACGACGATCGTCCGCTTTTCCCGGCCGCCGGCCGGGTGACCCTGGTTACCTGGCAATCGGGAACAAAGAGCCACCATGCCGGGAACCTTGATCGCCGAGCGCCAACCCGAAACACCCGCTGGCCGGCGTCAGCCCGCTCGCCGGACCCGGAGACTGCTACCGGACAGCGCTTCGGGGCTCACGGCTGCGCTCGTAGTGCCGTCGAGCCTTCATCCGGTTGCCGCAGATCGCCATCGAGCACCAGCGGGCGCTGTTGGACTTGCTGTGGTCGACGAGGAACCGCCGGCACTCCGGATTGGCGCAGGGGCGCAGCCGACCAGGGCTCGACACCCGTAGCGCATCCCAGGCGAGCACCGCCCGAGCGGCCGCCGACCGGCCGCGAGGCAGGTCGAGGGTCCACGCGATCCCGTCCTGGACGACCGACGGTCGGTAACTCACTCCGTCGACGAACCGTGCGACAGACCGCGGGGCTTCGTCGCCCCGGACGAGGCCCTGCAGCGCCCCGCGCGCGTCGAGCAGCGCGCGCCACTCGCCCTCCGTGGGCGGCTGCCCGTGCGCGGTGAGCCACTCCCGGCCGGCCTCGGCGTCGGCGAGGTCGTCGCGCGGCACCCCGTCCACCACGGGGGTGGTGTTGAGCAGATCGAGCAGCAAGGTCTCGTCTGCGTCGTCAGGCTTCGGCACGAGCATCATCCTAACCTCCAAAGGGCACTTGACAGGTTACAGCAGCCCATGCTTGGGTCTAACCGCCGAAATGCACTTTGGGGGTTAGAGATGATGTCTGTTCACCACCGCTACGCCACCGTCCGGGGCCAGCGGCTGTTCTACCGGGAGGCCGGCCCGGCCGACGGGCCGACCATCGTGCTCCTGCACGGCTTTCCAACCAGCTCCTTCATGTTCCGCAACCTGATCCCCGCACTGGCCGACCGGTACCGCGTGATCGCCCCGGACCACCTGGGGTTCGGGCTCTCCGCCGCACCGCCGGCCGACGAGTTCGACTACACCTTCGACGCCCTGGCCGACCTCACCGCCGGCCTGCTCGACCGACTCGAGGTGCGGCGCTACGCGATGTACGTCCAGGACTACGGCGCCCCGATCGGCTGGCGCCTCGCACTGGCCGACCCGGACGCGATCACCGCGATCATCAGCCAGAACGGCAACGGCTACGACGCCGGGTTCATCCCCGCTTTCTGGCAGACCGTGTGGAGCTACCACCGCGCGCAGACCCCCGAGACCGAGGCCGACGTTCGAGGCGCGTTGACGCTCGAGACGACCAGATGGCAGTACCTCACCGGCGTACCGGACGAGACGCTGATCAGTCCGGACACTTGGCAGCACGATTTCGCGCTGCTGTCCCGGCCCGGCAACGACGCGATCCAACTCGCGCTCTTCCGCGACTACGCGACCAACCCGCCCCTGTACCCGGCGCTGCACGAATACCTGCGCCACAACCGCCCGCCGGTACTCGCGGTGTGGGGCAGGAACGACCCGATCTTCGGCCCCGACGGCGCACGCGCCTTCGCCTCCGACGTGCCGGACGCGGAGATCCACCTGCTCGACGGGGGTCACTTCCTGCTCGAGAGCGCCGGCACCGAGGTCGCCGAACTGATCCGTGACTTCATGGCCCGCGCAACGATCCGGCGCTGAGGCCCCCGGTCCCCCGCTGGGCCAAGCTCGCCGCCCGATGCTCCGGCAGTCGGATCAGGCGCGGCTGGTGATGCCGTCCAGGACGGCGGTCAGGTTGTGGTGGAAGGTCGCCTCGGCGTCGAGGTGGGCACCGTCGATGACGAGCCGGGCGACGGTGGGATAGCGACCTGTCTCGAGCATGCGTGTCAGGTAGGGCCCGAGGGCAGTCTGCCAAGCGGTCACATCGGTGCCGGTTGAACGGGTGGTGCGGCGCTCGGTGATCTCCCTGCGGAGCGCGCCGACGATGAAGGCGTCGAGGGCGCTCACGACCCGCTGGAGATCGTCGACACTGCGCACGCCAGGGGCCTCGCTGAGGGCCGCCGCGGTCGATTCGCCCACGGCGAGCGCGTGCGGTCCCAGGTGTGGCCTTCCGCCGAGCAGGTCGACGAACCACTCGTGCTCAAGAGCGGCATCGCGGGTCCGGTGAACGATGGCCAGCACCGTCGCGCGCCACTCGGAGCGCCGGCCGGCCTCGGCGATCTGGGCGTAGACGGCATCGACCATCAGGTCGAGCAGCTCGGATCTGTTGAGCACGTAGTCGTAGAGCCGCATCGGGCCGACACCGAGCTCTTTGGCGAGCTTGCGTATCGATAGCCCATCGAGGCCGTGCGCGTCGGCGAGCCGGATCGCCGCGGTGGCGATCTTGGCGCGGCTCAGCGGCACCGGTGCCGCTCGTGGTTGAGGCTCGGGCCGTTCCCAGACGGGCAGCGATGCGCTACCGTACGCCGTATCCATAAGATACAGCGTACGGTAACGGAGTTGAGGATGCGAATCGCGATCGCCGGTGGTGGCCTTGGTGGCCTGACGCTGGCCCGAATCCTGCATCGGAACGGCATCGACGTGGTGGTGTACGAACGCGAGGCGAGCCGATCCGCCCGATCACAGGGCGGATCGCTCGACCTGCACCCGGAGTCCGGGCAGAAGGCCCTCGCTGAGGCGGGCCTCGCCGGCCGGTTCCGGTCCGAGGCGCGGCCGGAGGGCGAGGAACATCGCATCCTCGACCCGTCCGGACGCACCCTCGTGCACCACCGGCCACGACCCGGCTCCTTCTCCGGACGCCCCGAGATCGATCGGGGCGCACTGCGTGACCTTCTGCTCGATTCACTCCCCGGCGACGCGGTGGCCTGGCGGCACCGGCTCGTCGCGGCGACCCCACGACCCCACGGGGGCTTCAAGCTGACGTTCGACGACAGCCGCAGCGCCGACTGCGACGTCCTCATCGGGGCGGACGGCGCACGCTCGATCGTCCGGTCGCTGCTGACCGACGCGGCACTGTCGTCCGTGGCCACCTTGGTGGAGCTGAACATCAGCCACGCCGACCGGCACCACCCCGATCTCGCCGAACTGGTCGGCCCCGGGAACCTCTGGTGTGTCGGCGTGAACCAGATCCTGGCGGCGCAACGGCTCGGCGACGGCAGCATCCGCGTCGGGATCTCCCTACCCCCGGACGGCCACCACCTGGACGCCTACCGCAGCAAGCGGGCTCTGCTGGACCTGTTCGACGGCTGGGCCCCCAACGTCACCGCGCTCATCGAAGCCGCCGACAGCCCGCCGGTCCCACGCAGGATCGAGGCGATGCCCACCGGCTCGCGCTGGGCCCACCAGCCGCGCGTCACCCTCATCGGTGACGCCGCGCACCTCATGCCGCCGGTCGGCGAGGGCGCCAACCAGGCCATGCTCGACGCCGCCGAACTCGCCGCCGAACTCGTCACCAACCCCGCCGATCCCGACTCTGCGATACAGAGGTACGAGGAGGCGATGTTCACCAGGACTCATCCGATCGCCGAGATGTCCGCACGAGTCCAGGCGATGATGCTGTCGCCCACCGCAGCCGACGACATCGTCCGCTTCTTCACGCCGCGACCCACCGAGCCCGCATCCGCGGATTGACGACGCACGACCCGTCAGCGATGCCGACGAGCGTTGAGCCGGGCGGCCTGACGCGTCAGGTGGTCGCGCTCCGCGAGGTTGGGGGCCTTCCGAGCCGCCTCGGCGTACAGCCGTGCCGCCGCCGCCAGGTCACCGTCGCGCTCGTGGAGGTACGCCGCCACGGCAGTGTGGCGGGGCAGCGCGTCGTCCAGCGCCGCGAGCGCCGCCAGCCCGGCACGCGGTCCGTCGGCCTCACCGACGGCCACCGCGCGGTTGAGCCGAACGATCGGGCTGTCCGTCAGGCGTGCGAGCTCGTCGTACCACTCGACGATCTGCACCCAGTCGGTTTCCTCGGCGGTCGGCGCGTCGGCATGCAGTGCCGCGACGGCGGCCTGCGCCTGGAACTCGCCCAGCCGGTCGCGGGCGAGAGCCGCCTGCAGGATCTCGACTCCCTCGGCGATCGACGTGGTGTCCCATCGACTGCGGTCCTGCTCGGCGAGCGGCACCAGGCTGCCGTCGGGCGCGGTCCGGGTGGCACGTCGGGCGTGGTGCAGCAGCATGAGGGCGAGCAACCCCGCCACCTCTGGGTGGTCGATCGCGGCCGCGAGCTGCCGGGTGAGCCGGATGGCCTCGGCGGCGAGGTCGACGTCGCCGGAGTATCCCTCGTTGAAGACCAGGTAGAGGACACGCAGCACGGTGGCGATGTCGCCGGGCTGGTCGAACCGCACGCCGGAGACGGTGCGCTTGGCCCGGCTGATGCGCTGCGCCATGGTGGCCTCGGGCACCAGGTAGGCCTGGGCGATCTGGCGGGTGGTCAGCCCGCCGACGGCGCGCAGCGTGAGCGCGACCGCCGACGACGGCGTCAGCGACGGGTGGGCGCACAGGAAGTAGAGCTGGAGTGTGTCGTCCACGGCGCGCGCGGGCCCGGGAGCCGGCTCCTCGTCGACGAGGTCCTCACGGCGGCGGCGGGCAGCGTCCGCCCGTGCGGCATCGAGGAACCGGCGCCAGGACACGGTGACCAACCAGCCCTTCGGGTCCTGCGGTGGGTCCGCCGGCCAGACGCGAACCGCCTCGACCAAGGCGTCCTGCACGGCGTCCTCGGCCGCCGCGAAGTCGGCTCCGCGGCGGACGAGGATCCCGAGCACCTTCGGTGTGAGGCTTCGAAGCAGTGCCTCGTCCATGTCTGGGCTACTCAGTGATGGTGGGCGGCTCGGTCAGGAACGGACGCAGTTCGAGCCACTCGTGGATCGGCTTCCCACCCGCACCGGGGGCGGCCGACAGCTCCCCGGCCAGCTCGACGGCGCGCTCGTAGCTGTCGACGTCGATCACCATCCATCCGGCGATGAGGTCCTTGGTCTCGGCGAACGGGCCGTCGGTGACCGGCGGACGCCCCTCACCGTCGTACCGGACGAACGTCCCCTCGGGGGCGAGCGCCTGGGCGTCGACGAACTCGCCCGTTGCCTCGAGCCGGGCGGCGAAGTCGCGCATGTACTGCATGTGCGCCGAGATCTCCTCCGGCGTCCACTGGTCCATCCGCACGTCGTTGACGGCAGCCGGGGCGCCGCGGTAGTGCTTCAGCAGCAGGTACTTGGCCATCGTGGTTCTCCTCGGTGCTCGTGCGACCCATTCTGGTCACGTTCACCCCGGGGACGGAGCCGATCATGGCTTCTCGACATCGCCGCCGGAACTTTTTCGACGCCCATGGACGAGCCTGGTGAGCTCAAGCCTCGCACGGCGGCCATGGCTGGTCGGAGAAGGTGCACGGCTCGAATGGGCGACCGTTGGGACGTGCAGGTTCCACAGCTGCGGCAAGCGGCACTTGAGCCGACCGTTCTCAGTTCCGGAGGCCAAGTTGGCGGTACAACGCCACGGGCGCGGCCATCGCTCCTTGCAGGTCGGATGACCTCGACTGCTGTACGGAAGTCGCTGTAGCGCAGGGACGCGTCCGGAATGCCGGTGACGACTGCGTCGATGAGACGTGCCGAGCCGCCCGGGTCGTTCTTGCCCCGAGCAAAGCCGATGGCGAAGCCCGGCGGCACGCGGGTCGGGCCGAGGACCATCCACTGGTGGCCGACACCAGGAAGCTCGGCTTCGCTCTTCAGGTAGATCTCGTCGTCGATCAGCCGGATCTCGACAGCCTGACCGCCGCCGAGATCGTGATGGCGGCGCGCTCGCCGACGGTGTCGACGTGCGGCCGGGTCGTGACCTGGCCGGCTATGTCGGTATCGACGCGGAGGCTGGTTTCGCCGATGAACTCCGTGCCGGAGCGCAGCATCTCCATCGCCTCGGTCGTCGTGGCGGCGTCGGTGCTTTCAGGCGACCGGGAGGGCGAATCCTTCCCTGTGCTCGTGCCAACCGAGCAGCCCAGTATGAGCAGTATTCCTGCGACAACCCCGCCGAGCCCCGCTCGCGTCATGGCCGCATGCTGGGCGGCGTTCACAATCTGACGCAGCACGCACCGGGGCCTTCTCGGGGCACGGTTGTTGTCGGCCGCACGTACGCTGCCGCGGCCGCAGCGGCACTCCGGTGAAAGCCACGCGGTGTCCGTTGGGCCGTGATACCAAGTTCGGAAGAGGCAAACCGGATGAGAGGGCTGTGACGCAGACACGGTGGGGGTGGATTCTGCGTAGCCAGGAAGCCCCCCGCCGGATCTCCTACCTGGAACTGCTCTTCGACCTCGGTCTCATCGTCGCGCTCACCCGGTTGTCCGACCGCCTGACCGGCGCTCTCAGCTTGGACCATGCGGTGGAAACCGTGGTCCTGCTCGCCGCCATCTGGTGGGTCTGGACGGTCACGGCGTACACCACCGACTGGTACGACCCCCGCCTGCCGGTGGTCCAGTTGATCGTCCTCATCGTGTTGTTCGGCGGATTGCTGATGTCGCTGGCCATCAGCAGCGCATTCGAGGGAGTCAACGGGATCGCGTTCGCCGGGGCGTACGTGGGCCTGCACCTGTTTCGCGGGCTCGTTCTCATCGCTGCCCTGCGGGGTCACGCGCTGCGGAGGCGGTCGCTGCGGGTGCTCATCTGGTTCTGCCTGACCGGCGTGCTGTGGGTGGTCGGCGCCTTCCTGCCCAGCTCGATCCGGCTGGTGATCTGGGCGACGGCGGTCCTGATCGACTATGCGGTCAGCTTCTTCGGGTATCCGCTGCCTCGGCTGGGTCGTTTGAGCGCAGATGAACTGCGGGTAGCGGGCGAGCACCTGTCGGAGCGCTACCGGCAGATGTTCATCGTCGCCCTGGGCGAGATCATCTTGGTGGGAGTGCGACGTTACGGCGACCCCCCGTTCGTGTCGCCGCGCACGGCGGGCCTGGTCCTCCTCTTCGTCCTGACCGTGACCATGTGGCGGACCTACATCGTCTACGTCGCCGACCATCTCGCCACCGGAATCGACGAGGCCACCAGTCCCGGTCGCTTCGGCCTGGTCGTGGCGTACGCGCATCTGATCATGGTGTCCGGCGTGGTGCTGATCGCCGCCGGTGGTGACATCGTCACCAGGAACCCCGTCGGGGAAACGAACGCCACCGAGTTGGCGATCGTGGTTGCCGGTCCGACGGTGTTCCTCGCCGGCCGGACCGTGTACGCGCTGGCGGCGTTCCGGGCGTTGCTGTGGCGCATGCCTATCGGTGTGGTCGTCCTGTCTGTGACGGCGCCGATGATGGGAGGGCTGCCGCCACTCGCGGTCGTCGCCACCATTACCGCCGTGATGGCGGTGATCGCCTTCGTGCCGCACTACGGGCGGTCGGTGTACCGCACCCGCTGGCGTATCCGCACCCGCTGGTGACCCTTGACGTACCGGGGCCGGTGCCCGCGCCGGATGACGCGTGGCCGGATGCCGCGGCTCGCGCGACACGCAGCACGGACTTCCACACGGCCGGGAGCAACGCCCCGACACCCTCACCGGGACCTCCGTCACCAACCGTGGAACCTCCCGAGCAAGATCCGTAGAGTTACCGCAGCCACCCGGACCAGCGCGAGAGCCAGGAGCGTGACCAGCCATGAAGATCGGGTTCGTTGGGCTCGGGGCGATGGGCCAGGCGATGGTGGCCAACCTGCTCGCCGCCGGCCACCCCGTCCAGGTCTGGAACCGTTCGCCGGAGCCGGTGCGGGAGATGACCGAGCAAGGCGCCACCGCGGCCGCCGACCTGGCCGAGATCTTCACCTGCGACGTGGTACTCAGCGCGCTCAGCGACGACGACACGGTCACCGGACTCCTGCTCGACGAGGATCTGCTGGCCATCGCCCCTGCCGGCGCCGTGCACGTGAACACAGCGACCATCAGCAGCGAGCTGGCGGCCCGCGCTCATCAGCGCTACGCGGAGTTGGGCCTGCGCTACGTCGCCGCGCCGGTGCTGGGCAACAGTGAGGTGGCCCGCGCCGGAAACCTGACAGTGCTCGTGGCCGGCGAGGCCGAGGCGATCACGGTCGTCCAGCCCCTGATCGACGTGATCGGCCGCCGCACCTGGACGATCGGCGACCAACCATCGCAGGCCAACCTGCTCAAGATCATGGTCAACTACCTGATCGCCTGTTCGATCGGGGCGATGGCCGAGGCGACCACCGTCACCGAGGCCGCCGAACTCGACCCGAAGCTGCTCATCGACATCGTCAGCGAGCACCTGTTCACTGGTGTGGTCTTTCCGAACTACGGCCGGTTGATCGGCGCCCGCGAGTACGAGCCGGTCGCGTTCAAGCTGGCACTCGGGCACAAGGATGTGAACCTCGCGCTCGACACCGGGCAGGCGCACGGCGTGCCGTTGCCGCTCGGCGGAGTGCTGCGCGACGCGTTCATCGACGCCATGGCGCACGGGCAGGCCGAACAACACTGGGTCGCCGTCACCGAGGCCGTACGACGGCGGGCCGGTCTCGGGCGGGGATGAGGCCGTAGCCGTCCGCCGCGCCGAGGTCACCTTCCTGCTCCAAGGCGCTTAGGTCAGCGCGATGGCCGGAGCGCCTCGAACCGTACCCCGGTGGCCTGCTCGGACAGGGTCCAGAGACGGCGACCGTTCTCCGGATCGGTCGCGGCGGGCGACAGTTTCCCCGGCACGGGATAACCGCGTAGTTCGCCTGGCCCGTCGGGGACGACGAGTTGACCCGCGCGGGCCGAGGCGTCGGTGGCGGCGAACAGTTGGGGCAGGGCACCACGGTCGGCGGGCTGCGCCAGCAGCGGGTTGCCCAGCCGGCCCAGCACCAGTCGCCACCCTGCGGTGGTGGCGCTGAGCTGCAGGTTCGTGGCGGCGTAGCCGGGGTGGGCCAGGATGCTGCGAACGGGGCTGCCCGCGTCGCTGAGCCGACGGTGCAGCTCCCAGCCGAAGATGGCGTTGGCCAGCTTGGACGAGTTGTAGACGCCCATCGGCGAGTACCGCCGGGTGTCGTCGAAGGGCAGCCGGGCCCGTCGGTGGTTGACCGAGGTCACCGTGACCACGCGCGGGTCACGGCCGGCCAGCAGCAGGTCGAGCAGGAGGCCGGTGAGGGCGAAATGGCCGAGATGGTTCGTGGCCAGCTGCACCTCGTGACCCTGCGGGCTGAGGGCGTACGGCGTGGCCATCGTCCCGGCGTTGTTGATCAGGACGTCCACCCGGCGGTGTGACGCGTGCATCCGCTCGGCGAACTCCCGGACCGAGTCGAGGTCGGCCAGGTCGATCCGGAGCACCTCCCAGCTCGCGCCGGATGCCGCACCGAGCGAGGCGGCGGCTGCCCGACCTTTCTCCGCGTCGCGGACGGCCATCACCACGCGGGCGCCCCGTGCGACGAGCGCCCGCGTGGTGACCAGGCCAAGTCCGCAATTCGCTCCGGTGACGACGAAGGTGCGTCCGCTCAGGTCCGGGATCCGGTCCGCGGTCCAGCGATCAGCATTCATGCGCTCTACGGTGCTCTCGATGGCACCCAGTGTCAAGCAGTGCGCAGAATGCCGAAATGGGCATGGCATAGCATCGGTGCATGGCAACGAGGTCGGACGGCACGCTGGCCGAACGCAAACGGCAGCTCGTCGCCGAGGAGCTGCGCAACGCGGCCCTGATGCTGCTGGCCACCCGCGGCTTCGACGCCGTCACGGTCGACGACATCGTCGCGACCGCGGGCATGTCGCGGCGCACCTTCTTCCGCTACTTCGCCTCGAAGGAGGACGTCGTCGTCCGGTTCCTCGCCGACATGGGCACGGACGTCGTCACCGAGCTCGCCGCCCGGCCGAAGAACGAACCACCATCGGTCGCGCTGCGTCATGCCATCTGGCGACCGCTCTCGGGCTGCGCCGACCAGCCCGACCACGCCGAACGATCCCGGATCGTGGTCCGGCTCATCCTCGACACCCCCGCCCTGCACGCCCGCTGGCTGGAACGCCAGATCCAGTGGCGCAGCGGGCTGGCCGCCGAACTCGCCGCCCGCCACGACCTCGACCCGAGCACCGATCCCTACCCGCAGATGGCCGCGGGCATGGCCATGCTGGCCCTGGACGCGGTGCTCCAACAGTGGCGGCCCGGCGACGACGAACATCGCCTGGCCGAGCTGACCGACCGGGCCTTCGCCGTGGTGGCGCCGTCGTTGGACGCCGGCGCCGACCAGCGGTGACGGCCGCACCCACCCGCCGGCAGGTCAGCGCCGTTGCTGGCACGGTACGCAGTGGCGGGCCGCGGGCAGGATCTCCAGGCGGGCCGTCGGGATGTCTTGGCCGCATCCCTCGCAGACACCGTAGCTGCCCTCGGACATCCGCTTCAGCGCCTGGGTCACGTCGCCGACGCCTTTCCGCGCGCCTTCGATCAGCTCGCGCAGGGTGTCCGGGTCGTGGCCGCCCTGGTCTGGCTGCCGCGCACGCATCGTCCGCTCCGTGAGCTGGTTGGTGTGCTCTCCGAGCTGGCGGTCCAGCAGCTCACGCAAGAGAGCGGTGCGATCGTTCACGGTATGCGTCTTCGTCGATTGCTCCTTCCGGGCAGGATGTCGCGGTCAGTCGGCGGCCGGGTGCCGGGTCGCCGCGACGGCGGCCAGGCTTGCGCCGGTCAGGGCGGCGGTGCGTGGTGACGCGGCACGGTGCACCGATGCGCCCAGAGTGGCGACCAGGCGGGCGGTCAGATCTGGTCGGGTGGCTCCGTCGCCCACGACGATCAGGCCACGGGCCAGGGACGCGGAGATCAGCGGCCGCAGCGCCGGTTCCTGCCGCAGCTCACGGATCAACCCGGCAGTGGTGTCGGCGAGCATGGTCACGGTCACCGCATGGTTCAGGTCGCGGGTGCCGACGTCGGCGCGTCGGGCAGCCACCACCCGGCCTTCCTCGAGCACGGCGACCTCGGTGAGCTGGGCGCCGACGTCGGCGAGTAGCAGGGTGCCGGCGGCGGCACCGGCGCCGATGGCGCCCGCGCGGACGCTGTCGACGAAGAGCAGCCGGGACGGCGCGAACACCGCGGTGAGCACACGGCGGGTCGCTTCCTGGTCGGCCGCGGTGGCGAGCACCGGGCGGCAGGCCACGACCAGCGCTCCCACCGGCACCGGCGTGCGGTGCTCGCGCAGTAGCCGCCGAAGTTCGGCCGCGCAGGCGGAACCGTCGATGATCCGGCCGCGCCGCACGACCGGCGTCCGGAGGCCCTGGCCGACCGGGGCACTGAGCACCCCGCCGGGCCCCAGCCAGATCCGCAGGTGGGCGCTGCCGAGGTCCACGGCGATCGGCTCCGGGTCGACGGTCGCCACCGGGCGGGTCGTGTGGGAGTGGCCGACCACCATGCCGGTGGGCGGCCAGGGGTGGACGGAGGTGACGTTGCCGGTCATACCGACCTCTCTCACGGTGGGATACGGCTGCCCGGCCGTCCGACGGGACGGCATGGGACGAGAAACGGTGCGCGAGCGGCCGATGCGTGGATGGACCTCAGGTCACCGCGCCTCGCGCCGTCGCGTTGCCGGGTTCCTGAGCGTCAGACGTCGCTCCGGCAGGGCGGACGCGACCGGTCTCGGGAGCCGGGCCGACGCGGGCGGACCGGGACGCCGGGACGACCCGACCGGGGCAGCGGCGGACGGCCGGCGGACACGGGTGGCGACGCCACCAGCATGCGGACCATCATCACCGCCTCCTCGCTACCCGGGTATCGCGTCGGATCTCCAGCGTCGCCCCAAAAGCCGGGGCTGACATTGCCCGGCACCGGCCAATAACGGCCTACTCAGTTGCCGACCGCCGGAAGGACCTGTTCGGTAGCCGCGTGGCTGCCAGCACCGGAGACGGCGGCCCGAATCGTGTTATCGGCTACCTGAGCAAATCCTCGTACCGGGCCTCTGTTGGCGGCCGGTGGGCGACTATGGTGGGCCGCATGCGCAACCAACAGCACCCCATCGGCGTCGAGCGGCCGCTCGTGCTGTCGATGCTGGCCGTGCTGGCCGTTGTCGTCACTGCCGTCCGTACGGGTTGCGCGCTGGGCATGTGCATCGTGTTCCGGCTGACCCGCGCCGTCGCGGCTTGCGTACCCGCCTGGTCGGCCAACCGAGCTCCACCGGACGTCGCGGTATCCACCCGACCGTCCACTGCGTTGACCTGACGCCGAGCCGCTCCCGGCCGGCCTTGGGCAGCCATCCCAAATGGAGCTCTCGCGATGAACATCGAACGCACCAGCCTGCCCGGCATCGGAGTGCGGCAGACCTTCACCACCGATCAGGGCCGACGGATCGGAATTGTCGAGTATCAGGCCGGCGACCGCCGGGACGTCGTTCACGATGACCCGGACGACCCCGATCGCATGATCACCCTCGCCCTCACCCGCAGTGAGGCGACGGCCCTGGCCACCCTGCTCGGCTTCCCGGAAATGGTCACTCTCCCCCACTGACCTCCTAGGTGGGGAGCGGCTGACGCGGCCAGTCCAGTGCCCGCGCGCCGAGCACGGCGGCGTGCAGGGTGAACCGGTCCCGCGGATCGGCCGGGTCGTAGCCGCTCAGTACCCGGACCCGGTTCAGCCGGTAGGTGACGGTGCGGACCGACACGTGCAGGCGGCGGGCCGCCTCGGTGGCGACCTCGCCGCACGTGAAGTACTCGTTCAAGGTGTCCAGCAGCGGCTCGGCCCCGCCCCGGGCTCGGCTCAGCGGCGTCAGCACCGCCCGCACCAGATCCACCATGGCCGGCTGATCCCGCAGCAGAACACGGTAGATGAGCAGCTCGTGCGCATCGATCACGGCGGTGTCGGCGCGCAGCCGCCGCGCCGTGGTCAACGCCTCGCGGGCCTCCTCGTAGGAGCGGGCGATACCGTACAGCCCGGGGTGTGGGCGGCCCACCGCCACCTGCCAAGGCCGGCCTCGCGCCAGGCGGTCCAACTCGGCATGCATCAACCGGCCCAGGTCGCCTGGCGAACCACCGTCGCCAGCGCCCCTTTCGACTGTCACCGTGTCCGCCGGCGCGATCACCACGAGCAGGCCCTCCTTCGTGGCCACCAGCACGTCTCGATCGCCCAGCCGGTCGAAGATGACCCGCTCCAGAGCGCTGATCGCCGTGTCGGTGTCCGGCAGCCGCCGGCTCGGCGAGGCCAGCGCCACCTGGTGCACCCGCGCCAGATCGAGCCCGAACGGCTCGGCACGCTCGACCAGCCCCCCGAGGTCCGAGTCGCCTCGCAGCAGGTCGTCGATGAGTTCCCGGCGCAGCGTCTCCTCCCGGCGGACCAGATCCCGTCGGGCGGCCGCGTACCCCTCGGCGAGGGTGGCGACGGCGGTATCGACGACGTGGAGGACCGCGTCCGCCGCCGCGGTTACCGTGTCGCTGTCGGTGGAACGGGCCAGGTGCGGCAACTGCCGCCAGAGCCGCCGCGCCGCGGACAGGTAGAGGCGAACGACCCGCCCCGCCGACACGCCCTGCTCGGCGGCGCGCCGGCCGAGTGCGCCCACCGCGTCGAGTTCACCGCGGCGTGGCCGGCGGCCGGTCACCGCCGCGTCCGTCAGCAGCCGCAGATAGTCGCCGAGCAGTTCCACCGGCACCCCGCCGGCGTCGGCGCTGGCCTCGCGCGCGACCCGAGCCATCCATTCGTCGTCGGCGCCGCCCCCGTCGGGAGCCGCTCTACGAACGCTCTCGGTCATCGCGGCTCCCCGTGCGGGGCCGGCACCGGACGCCGACCCGATTGATCCAGGGTATGGCGGCAGGCATGGCCCCGGCCGAGCGAGGATCTCGTCCTCGCGCCCCTAGCGGGCCGGCCCGGCCTCGGCCGAACGCTCGGCGACGACCACCGCGATGCCGTCGAGCACCCGCCGGAGACCGAACTCGAAGGCGTATTCCGGTCCGTAGGCCGCACCGTGCGCCTGCCCGGCCGCGGTGCCGACCCGAGCGGCCGTCGGATAGCTACCCGCCTTCATGAACTTCTCCAGCCAGGGGGCGTGCAGCTGCCACCATTGGCCGTCTGTCATGCCGGTCTCGCGTTCGAGGTCGGAGACCTCCGAAGCGGCCCGCGCCGAGTTCTTGGCGTGCCCGAGGAGCAGGGTGAGTACGGCGTCCATCTCCACGTCGTTGAGCCCGATGCCGGCCACCGCGTTCAGCTCGTAGTCGTACTTGGCGAGCATGTTGGGGCCGAGCACGGGCCGGCTGGTCTCGGCGCGCAGCATCCAGGGGTGTGCGCGGTAGAGCGCCAGGTTGTCCCGCGCGATCCGCTCCAGCCTGCCCCGCCAGCCATCGGGTACGTCCGTCGGGCGTTCCATCTCGCCGTAGAGCGTGTCGATCATGACGTCGAGCAGTTCGGCCTTGCCGGGCACGTATGTGTAGACGGACATCGTTCCGACACCCAGCGCCTCGCCGACGCGGCGCATGGTGAGCGCGTCGATCCCCTCCGCGTCGGCGATCTCGATCGCCGCCCGGACGATCCGATCCACACTGAGCCCGGGCCCGGCGCTGCGGCTGGTCGGCTCCCGCGTCCGCCACAGAATGGCCAGGCTACGGGCGGGATCGGCCTTGGTCCTGCGCTCCCTCGACATGGTGCCGCCATCGTACCGGCCGATACCGTATGCCGTACGGCCGTGCCGTGGCGGCGTTGGTGGTCCAGGTCCGCGATGCGGTAGTGCTCCGCGGTCAGCACACCGCCGGTCCGCCGCACGCTGCCGCATCGGATCCAGAACGATCGGTCGGGATTCCGACGGCCGGTTGGCACTGCGCTGCGGGCGTGTCCACTGGTGCGCGTCCTACGGTCCCTGCATGCCCTTCGAACACCTCGGCGTGACCGCCGACCCGTCGTGCAAGCGGACGGCCCGGGAGATCCCGATCGGCGCTCGCGAGTCGCGAGGCCTGCTCACTGAGCCGAGGTCTCGACGGGTCAGGCGTGGAGGCCGGCGGGTTCCCGTACCAGGCAGCAGGCCGGAAGGGCCGAGTGGAACCCGGACTTTGCCGGGGACCTGACCCCAGCCCCTGGATGCCCCCCTGCCGAGCGCGACACCTGCAGGGCACATCGCCCACCGTCGACGTACCACCACCTCAGCGAACCCGGCTCACCCTCGGGAGGTCCGCCATGCCCACCACCAGCCGCCCCGACCACACCCCAACCCGTCCCGCCACGACAGCGCACGATTCGGTGCTGCCGGAGTTGCGGGAGATGTGGTGGGAGACCGGCGTACGGGCCAGGGCGCAGGCCCGCCTGTTCGCCGTCTTCACCGAGCTGCCCCGCCTCGTCTGGTCCGCCCTCGCGGTGAGCTGGCGCGCCGATCGGATGCGGACCTCGGTGGTCGCGGCCACGACGGTGGGCGCGGGGGTGATGTCCGCGTTCGGGCTCCTCGCCGCGCAGCGGGTACTGGTTGAGCTGTTCGCCGGCGGGCCGACCGCAGACAAGGTGGTCGCCGCACTGCCGGCCCTGATAGCGCTGGCGGCGGTGACCGCGCTGCGCGCCGGCATGGCCGCCGCAATGGGGTACGCGCAGAACGGCCTCACCCCGAAGGTGGACCGCGAGGTGGAACGTGGCCTGTTCGAGGTGACCACGGCAGTGCGGTTGGAGGCGTTCGACGCCGACGCGTTCGCCGACGACATGGAACGCGCTTCTCGCGGAGCGGACTCCACCACCGGCTTGGTTCAAGCGTCGATGAACCTGCTCGCCGGCCTCAGCGGCGTCCTCGCGGTCGCGGTCGCCGTCGTGGTGATCCACCCACTGCTGCTGCTCGCCCTGCTCGTGGCCACCGTCCCCAACGGGTGGGCGTCGCTGCGCGCCGGGCACCTGCGTTACCAGACCTACGCGGCCGGATCGGTGCGCCGTCGCCGGCTGTGGCTGCTGCACCGGCTGATGGCCGAGCGTGACTCTGCCCCCGAACTGCGCTCCTACGGCCTCCGCGGCTTCCTGCTCGACCAGTACGACCGGGTCATGAGCGTCGAGACCAACATCCAGCTGGCCCTGGCCCGCCGGGTGACCACGACCACCACGGTCGGCGCGATGATCGGTGGGGCGGCCACCGCCGTCGTCTACGTCCTGCTCGGTCTGCTGCTCATCGACGGCCAGATTCCCCTCGCCGCCGCCGCTACCTGCGTCATCGCCGTGCAATCCGCCCAACGCTCCCTCGCGGTGGTCACCTTCCAGGTCGACCGCGTCTACACCGAGGGGCAGCATTTCCGCGACTACACCGGCTTCATGGCCCGCGCTGCCGGCTACCTGCCACCGCAGACCAACCCAGCTCCCGAGATGCCGGCGCCGGGCCAGCTGCGGGAGATCACGGTGGATGCGGTGAGCCTTCGCTACCCCGACCGCGACGCCGCGGCCGTCGACCAGGTCACCCTGAACATCGAGGCGGGGCAGACCGTGGCGTTCGTCGGGGAGAACGGCTCCGGCAAGTCCACCCTCGCCACCATGATCGCCACCCTGCGCACTCCCACCTCCGGGACCATCCGCTACAACGGACGGCCCGCGACCGACTGGGACATCGACGCGCTACGGGCCCGGATCACGGTCGTCACACAGGAGTACCACAAGTGGCCGTTCACCGCCGCCACGAACGTCGCCATCGGAGACATCACCGCGGCACCCGCCCAGGACCGCATCCAGGCCGCTGCCGCCCTCGCCGTCGCCCACGACATGATCACCGAGCTACCCCACGGGTACGAGACGCTGCTCGACCGCACCTTCGCCGGCGGACAAGACCTCTCCGGCGGGCAGTGGCAGCGAATCACCGCCGCCCGCGGCTTCCTTCGCGACGCCGACCTACTCATCATGGATGAACCGTCCTCCGCCCTCGACCCGCGCGCCGAGGACGCCCTCTTCCAGGCCATCCGCGACCGGCACGGACAGGCCACCACCATCCTCATCACCCACCGGCTCGCCAACGTCCGGCACGCCGACCGCATCTACGTCCTGCATGACGGCCAACTCGTCGAATCCGGCAGACACGACGACCTCATGGCCGCAGGCGGACGGTACGCCGAACTGTTCAACCTCCAAGCTGCCGGGTACGACACCACCGCCCCTACCGCTCGGCTGCCCCGACAGACCACAACCCCCTGAGAGCGCGCGCCATGACACCGTCGGACCCTACGAGACGCCCCCCCACAACCGCGATCCGCGAGATGAGCGTCTCCGGGCAGACGGTGGCCACGATCCTGCATGCCAGCGGTCTCAGCAGCGCCACACCGCAAACGCTCTGTCCGCGGGGCTGCCAGCACTGCGGACCGATCCGACAGTGCGGCTCCGGCTGGGACCGGGCCTCGGGACGGCGACCACTCGGCGCTCCGGGTCTGACCGAAGCTGCGATTGACGCCCCTTCGCGGCCGTGGCCTGATAGGCGGAGGAGGTCGCCATGCCGGTCGAGGACGGGACGAAGGTACCGCGGCTTCCGCCGCGCTGGTTCATCCGTACGGCCTGGTCGGTCCACCGGGCCCTGTACCGAGCCTTCGGCGGCCGGATCGGGATCTGGCGGCCGCGCGCCGACCGCTGGGGCACATTGCGGTTGACCACCACGGGACGGCGGAGCGGCCAGCAGCGCAGCGTCATCGTCGCATACCTGGAGGACGGACCGAATCTGTTCACGCTGGCGATGAACGGATGGGGTGAGGGTGAGCCCGCCTGGTGGCTCAACCTGCAAACACATCCACACGCGACCGTCGACCTGGTCGGCGGTCGACGGCTGGTACGCGGTCACGCCGCGACAGGCGACGAGCGGTCGCGGCTCTGGGCCCGCTGGCGCGAGATAGACCCGAACATCGACGCCTTCGCGACACTGCGATCGTCGGAGACCGCGGTGGTGGTCCTGGCACCCCGTCCCGACGCCGGGTAGCTGACCCAGGCATCACCGCCGGGAGGCGCTCCCCCTCACCCACCACAGAGATAGCGTCAGTTGAGCGAGGGCTCCCTTTGCGCGCAACGATTGGTGACGTCGGGTAGTTGATCTGTAGTCGATCGTAAAGCCGGCCACGCGTCTAGCCGTGGACGCGGTTCGCGACCAGGGAAGCGGCCACGCACAGCATGCCGTCACGTTGGCCCACGCTGCCATCATCGCTCGGTGGTGCCGGGTACACGGCCCCTGCCAACACCCTTTCTGCCCGCCAGCCAACACGGGCATTATCGCTACCTGGGTTGCGTAATTGGGCGCCCTCGCCTAGCCTTTGTTCCGCTACCCAGGTATCGGAAAGGTGGTGGCCATGCCCGAACGTGGCCCCTCTCGGGGCCGTCCCCGAGACATCGACGTTGACCGACGGATCCTGATCGCCGCCCGGGATCTGTTGCTGGTCAATGGTTACGCCGCACTGTCCATCGACGAGGTCGCCGACCGTGCCGGCGTCGCCAAGACCACCCTCTACCGGCGTTGGCCGACCAAGGACCATTTGATCGTGGCCGTTGTCGCGCTGATGCAGGATGACGTGCCGATCCTGGATACCGGTGACATCCGGGCCGATCTGACCCACTACCTGCATCAAGTGGCCGACGGCCTGAACACCGTGCGCCGGGCCGGCTTGCCCGAAGGCGCGGACGACCGCTCGGCCGGCGTCGTCGCGGAAATCGCGGCGGCGGCGGCCCGGCACGCCGACCTCGGCACGCTGATTCGGGCCGTGTTCGCCCGCCGTAACGCGATGGCCATCGGACTGCTGGCCTCCGCAGTCCGACGCGGCGCACTGCGCACAGACCTCGATGTCGCCGTCCTGTTCGATCAGCTGGTCGGCCCGCTGTACTACCGGATCCTGGTTACCGGCGAGCCGGTCGACCATCCCTACCTGGACCTGATCATCGACGGCGCCCTTCGCGGTGCCCGACCATCCCACGCCCACCCGGCCTGAGCGCCACCCTGGAGGAAGCCATGTCCACGCCCGTCGCTACCGTACAGCAATCCACCGTCCACTCCTCGATTCCGCCCGGGCGACTACGCCTTGCCCGCATCCTGCTGATCATCGCCACAGTCAGTGCGGTTGGCGCCGCGGTGACCCAGGTCCAGGTCGTGTTCGATGCGGGCGGTGCGACCAAGGTGGTGGAGACCTGGCGGCTGTACGGGTTCGTGCTCTTCGCCGGCCTGTTCGCGCTCCTGACCGTCAGACCCCTGGGCAACCTCGCGGTGTGGCTGCTGGTCATCATGAACAAGCTGGCGTTGACCGTGACCGGCCTCGCATACCAGGGCCATGGCGGGATCGCGGACACCGGCACGATCATCACCTGGGACGGCGGCCTGACCGTACTGCTGCTGGCCGCGTTCGCGGTCAGCCGGCTCGGGGCCAGGCCCTCAGCCGGCTAGATGCTGGAACCCAACGCCGCCCGGATCGCCGACTTTCCGGCGACGAACAGCAGCTCGTCGCCGGACCTCAGCCCAGTCATGCCCGCTCTACAGCATCATTCGGCCGTCGCCCCCGGGATCGCGGCCATTCACTATGTGCAGTTGAGCTAATCCGCACAGTCATCGGTACCGGTCCGGTGGATGCGCCGTGGGGCGAAAGGTACGTCGAGTTCGAAGACCCGTACGGGTACGCGTGGAAGTTCTTCCAGCTGATTGACTCATCGGACGACGGCTTGCATGCCGTCCACGATGCGTGGTTCGGGCAGCCGGGTTCGCACATGGCCGCCGACCACCCATAGGTCAACTCGACCATTCAACCTCTGCAGCGCATACCCCAAATGCGCCTGCCGGCAGTAGGGGCGCGTGCCGGTCGGCCGATGCCGGGGACCGACCGGCCGACCGCCGGGGCACGGGCTTCGGAAGCCCCTGCCCGACGGCGGACGGCCGGACGTTCATGGTCGCCGGTGTCGTGCCGCGTTGGCCGCCGGGAGTCCGGAACCCGTCACCGGGTCTGCACGCGGATGTCGTCCGGCCAGTGCATCTGGACGCCCAGGTCGGCCAGGGTCGCCTGGAATTCGGCGCACAGCTCGGGCTTCGACCGCACCGCACGGGGCGGTACGCCACGTTTGATGCTGAACGCCGCGAGCGCTCCGGCGGCCTCGCCGACGTTCCATTCGACCGGGTGCAGCCGGTAGCAGCCGTTGGTGATGTGTGTGACGCCGAGGGACTTGCCGGCTGCGACGAGGTTCTCCAGCCGGACCGGCACCAGGGCGCCGAGCGGCACCTGGAAGGGGTAGGTCGCAATGTCGAGGTAGCCGCGCCCTGAGGTGCTCGGGTGCAGGTCGATGCGGTAGCAGCCCACACCGACACTGTCGTCGAAGGTCTCCGCGCTGCTTGCTCCTGGTCGAGCTAGGACGCCGACATGCTGCTCGAGGACAGTGAATTCGGCCCGGATGCGTCGTGCCTCCCGGATGTACGGGGCGGCGGCCAGACCGTCCGTCGTACCCAGCACGTCGCCGTTGGGACGCAGCATCGGGTAGCCCGCCCCGCCGTCCGGGCGTGGCGCCTCGGTCTGCAGCCAGTGGACGAAGGAGAGGGTGAGCTGCCGGGCACGCTCGAGACCCGCGGCGCGTTCCGGTGCGGAAACTCCGGTGATCGGGGTGAGCCAGTAGTCGATCTGCGGCCAGTTCACGAGGGTGATGTCGGGAACGGCCGGGTTCACGTGCTGTCCGTAGCGGATTCGGCGGAACGTCCAGAGGTCGCGTTCGCCGGGCGCGCCGAAGAGCGGCCGTTGCAGCGGCTTACCGGTCTCCGGCTCCTCGGTCACCCAGCCGAGTTGGGGGCCGGGCCAGTGTGCCGCCCGGTAGCTCTTCCAGAAGTCGTACTCCTTCGGCCGGTCGATCGTGTGGTCCTCGCCGGGACGGAGTTCGAGCGCGACGCACCAGGTGATGGCCTGCTGGTCGTGCGGGTCGGCCGGACCTGCCAGCGCGTGCAGTTCGCCGGTCTCCGCCGTGCTCTCCGCTCCGATGACGTGCTCGCATCCGGTGAGCGGCAGCAGGTCACCCTCTTCGGTGGCATCGAGGACGTAGCGGGCGGTGATCCGGACCGTCGCGCCTTCCCTGGTTTCGGTGAAGGTGACGGCGTCGACCCGGTCGAAGGTGACCTCCGCCGAGATCGGCTCGTGCCGGGTGAGTAGGCGCACCTGACCCATGCTGAGCCAGGGTTGCAGCATGTCGCGAAGGACGTCGTGCACGACCGTCGGCTCGGCGGCCAGGTTGCTGACCCAGGCCTCGCCGGGGTTGAGGTGTGCCGCGGCCAGGGCGGCCGGGGTCAGCGGACGGTTGCGGCGGTACGCCTCGCGTACCGCGTCGCGCATCTGACGGTACGTCGCGGTTACGCCGGTGTGTTCCACCCAGGGATGCTCGTCGGGCGGGACCGCCTGGGCGGTGAGCTGCCCACCGATCCAGTCGGTCGAGTCGGTCAGGATGACGGTCTGTCCCAGCCGGGCTGCCGACTGGGCGGCGGCCACGCCGCCACAGCCCGCGCCGACGACGAGGACGTCGCAGTCGAGTTCCATGTGAATCTTTCGGTCGGGGGGTCTAACGGGAGTTGGCGTGCGCGAGGCTGTCGGTGATCTGGCGCCGCGCCAGCACGTACGCCAGAAGCACCGGCAGCGTGCTGATTGCGGTCGCCGCCATCTGCACGTTCCACAGCGGATGCCCTGTCGCGTCGGTGTACGCGGTGATCGCGACCGGCACGGTGAACAGCTCCACCCGGTTGAGGAAGACCAGCGGTTCCAGGTAGGAGTTCCAGCTCGCGAGGAACGCGATGATCGCGACGGCGCCGAGCATGGGCCGGGCGAGCGGCATCGCGATGTGCCAGATGATGCCGAGCCGGCCCAGCCCGTCGAGCTGGGCCGCCTCTTCCACCTCGGGCGGCAGGGATTGGAAGAACTGCCGGATGAGGAAGGTCGCCATCACGCCGGTGGCGCCGAACACCGGCAAGATGATCAGCGGCACGTGGGTGTCGACCAGATTGGCCAGGCGCAGCATCTTGAACAGCGGGATGAGGGTGACCTCCGCCGGCAGCATCAGGGCGCTGAGCAGCAGGAAGAACAGCAGGTTTCGGCCGGGGAACCGCAGCCGCGCGAACGCGTACCCGGACAGCAGCGACAACGCGCAGGTCAACGCCGTGACGGCCGCCGCGATGTAGACGCTGTTCCAGATCTGACGGGCGAACGGCTGGAGGCGGAACACCTCACTGAGGTTCTCCCACGCCACGTGCTGCGGGATCAGGCGTGGCGGGTACGAGAAGATCTCGGCCGGCGGCTTCAGCGCGCTGGAGGCCATCCACAGGAACGGGAAGACCAGCGGCGCGACGGCGAGGACGAGCAGGACGTACAGCAGCACGCGCAGCGCCACGGGCCGAAGGCGCGCCGCCCGGCCGGATGTTTGATCACTCACTGTGCACCCACTCCTTACGGGCCCACCACTGCACGGCCACGAGGCCCAGCGTGATGACGAACAGCACCACGGCGAGCGCGCTGGCGTAGCCGGTCCGCATCAGTTCGAAGCCCTGCTGGTAGATGGCGAAGGCGAGCACCGTGGTGGCGTGGGACGGGCCACCGTTCGTCATCAACATGATGTAGTCGAAGACCTGGAACGAGCCGATGAGCGTGATGATGACGACCACGAGGGTGGTGGGGGCGAGCAGTGGCAGGATCACCCGCCGGTGGACCTGCCATTCGCCGGCTCCGTCGAGACGGGCCGCTTCGATCGCCTCTTTCGGGATGCTGCGCAGTGCTGCCAGGAAGATGACGGCTTTCAGTCCGACGGTCTTCAAGGCGGCTACCACGGTCACCGCGGCCAGCGCCGGCTTCGCCTCGAACAGCCAGTTCGGCCCGCTGATCGAGAAGACGCTGAGCAGGCTGTTGACGGTGCCGCCCTCACCTTGCAGCAGGAACCTCCACACGATGGCCCATGCCGCCTGGGACGTCACCACGGGCAGGAAGGCGAGCGCCAGGAACAGCTGCGCGCCGCGCAGCTTGCGGTGCAGCACCAGTGCCAGGAACAGCGACATAGCAACATTGATCACGACCAGGCCGGCCGCGAAGATTCCGGTGGTGACGACGGATCGCCAGAACGCCGGGTCCTCGGTGACCATCGTCTGGTAGTTGTCGAGCCCCACGGGCCGAGCATCCGGGGCGAGCAGGTTGCTGTCGGTGAAGCTGAGCACCAGCACCGCGATCAGCGGGATCAGGACGACGACGATGAAGCCCAACATCTGCGGGCTGATCAGCAGGTACGCGGTGAGCGTCTCGCGCATGCGCCTCGTACGCCTCGCCGAGCGTCCGGCCTGCGTGGCCCGGCTTTGTGTCGCGCGCCCAGATACGGGCTGGTATGGCGACGGCGGCGCCGTCGCGGACTTTGTGGTCATGGCGTCAGGACCCCGCGACGTCGCGCTTCAGCAGCGGGTCGAGCTGCTGGCACAGGTCGTTCATGACGTCCTGCGCGTTCGCGTTCTGTGCCCAGAGCTTGTCGAAGACGGGAGCCGAGGTCTGCAGCACCTCGGGCCACGCGGACGGGTAACGGAACGGGTAACCCTTCTCGATGCCGGACACCAGCACCGAGTTGATCGCGTCCTTCGGCAGCGGGCCTTGGGCGTAGATCTGCTCTGCCTCGGCGAGCACCGACTTGCGGGCCGGCGGGAAGAAGGACGCCAGCTTCTGGGTGCCTTCCTTGCCGCTGATGTACTTGATCAGTTCGGTGGCGAGCTTCTCGTGCTTGCCGCCCTTGAAGGCGACCAGGCCGGCCTGCCCGGTGAAGTTGACCACACCACCCGGCCCGGCGGGCAGCGGGGCGACTCCCCAGTCGAAGCCCGCGCCCTTGAGCTGGCTCAGCCGTGAGGTCTGGGTGAAGGTGACGGCGGCCTTGCCGGCGAAGAAGTCGGCCTCGTTGCCCGGTGGCACCGCGGTCTTGTCCGTGAACGCCATCGCCCGGTACGCCTGGACCGCCGCTACGGACTCTGGGGAGTTGAGCTGGCACTGGCCGGTGTCGGGGTCGAAGACCTTGCCACCGTAGGCGCGGATCAGCGGTTCCAGGGTGGTCCAGACGAGCTTGCCGTAGATGCCGCCGTCGTTGCTCTGGAAGGCGTAGCTTCCGGTGGGCAGGGTCGGCTGCACCTTGCGGCCGAGGTCGCTCAGGGCCTGCCAGGTCCAGTCGCCGGTGGCAGCGAGCTTCGCGGGATCCTGCGCGCCGGACTTGGCGAGCAGGTCCTTGTTGTAGATGGTGAAGAACGGGCTGGTCGAGAACGGTACGCCCCACACCTGGTCGCCGGTTTGCCAGTTGGTGAACGAGGCCGGCACGAAGTCGTCGAACTGGTACGCGGCGTCCGCCTTCAGCTGCGGCCCGAGGTCTACGAGCTGGCCGTTCTTCGCCATTCCGACCGCGTCCGGGGCGCCCATCCACCCGAGGTCGGGTGGGGTGCCCCCGGACAGCCGGATGGAGATCTTGGTGAGGTAGTCCGCCTGGGGGATCGACTGGATCTCGACCTTGCCACCGCCGTGCGTCTTGGAGAACTCGGCGGTGAGGTCGTTGAGCAGCTTCAGTTGGTCGGGGTTGGTGGTCCAGACAGTCATGGTCATGTTGTCTGAGCTGCCGCCGCTGTCGCCACTGCCGACACCGCAACCGGTGACGGCGAGGGTGGCCGCCACCGCGGCGCCGAGCAGGGGGGCTCGGAGTCGTCGCATGCTGATGGTCCTCCTGGTGCGAGGGGATAAGGATCTTCAGGAATGTCGGATGGGTGTGGTTGTCGGGGGCGCCGTCTCTAGCGGGGGACGGCGGTGAGGGTTCGGCCGGGCGCCTCAGGGCAGGGCACCAGCCGGCAGCCCGGCGGGGTGCCCTCCAGCTGGGCGAGGAGGTCCTCCACCGCGAGGTGGCCGATGCGATAGCCGGGGACGGTGAAGCCGGACCAGGGGGTGTCTGCGCTGTCTTCCTCCGTCAGACCCGCCACGGCGAGCGACAGGTGCGCGTTTCTCTCCGCGCCCACCTTGGTGGCTAGTCCGCCGACCAGTTCGGCGTACTCGCTGTTCTCCAGCATCAGACCGGTCACCCCGGCGTCGAGCAGCCGGTGGAGCAGCGCCTCGTCGACCTCGGAGACGGGTGCGAAGTGCAGTTGTGCGTCCAGCCCGCTGGCGGTGATCGCGGAGAGCCTGTCGATCGAGGCGGGCAGGCTCTGGTCCGCGCCCAGGTACGCGATCTTCCGGTGGCCGAGGGCGGCGAAGCGCTGCGTCAGCGCGCGGGTGGCCGCGGCGTAGTCGGGGGCGACGCTCGGGACCTCGCGGCCGTCGGCGAGGAAGCGGCGGCCGATGAAGACGAACGGGTACTGGTCGGCGGAGAGCTGCTCCAGTTCGGCAGGGATCTCGTCCCGGCCGAGCAGCACGGCCGCGTCGGCCAGCCGCAGCTTGTTCTCTCCGGAGGCGTAGATGGTGCGCACTCCCCCGCTGTTGCCGTCGCGTCGCCCGGCGGCGCTCGTGAACAGCAGAAGGTCCTGGTCGTGTGCCTCCGCCGCCTCCTCGATGCCGAGGAGGAACCGGTGGTAGAAGGTGCGGTGCGCGACGGGGAACACCTTCTCGTAGGTGAACACGCCGATGATCTGGCTACGGCCGTTGGCGAGCCGACGTGCGAGTGGGTCCGCGCGGTAGCCGAGCTCCCGCGCGATCGCGAGGACCCGCTGGCGGGTGGCCTCGGGGATGCCGTCGGCCCGGTCTCGCAGAATCATCGACACGGCCGCCTGCGTGACGCCGGCCTGCCGTGCGATGTCCGCCTGTGAGACCCGCGACCGGCCGCTCCGCCCCGATCCGCTTATGCGCATAAGCGGACGCTACGCACGGACATTCGAGCGGTCAACCCGTAGGCAGAAAATTTTTCCGGGCTGCCCGAGCCACCCGGCGTCGCCGCGATCGGAGATCAACATCCCCTTCGCGGCGTGGATCTTCGCAGGCCGCGTCACTGGTGAGGCGCCGTCATCCGGGCAGCGGCTCGAGCTCGGGGTCCTCGACATCGGCGGTCGCGGCGACTGGCAGTCCAGGGCCGTGGTCCGGGTGCACTGCCTGACCTAACGCGGTAGTTACCAAAGGGAGATCGTTGTCGGGTGGCCCGCGCACCGGTGGCGCTCTTGGATGGAGAGAGACAAGTCCATCGATCGAGTGAAGGAACTTGCAGACTCGGACCACCCGCGCAGAAAGGGATCACTCGTGATCGACGCCCATCCGTTCCGATGGAAGCACCGACTGTTGACCGCCACCGCCGCGCTCACGCTCAGCCTCGGGGCTGTGGTCGCACCCGCCACCGGCGCCGCCGCCGCGGAGTCCACCCTGCCCAGTGGCAACACCGCGTACCGGACGCTGGCCGATTACGAGAACGACATGGCCGAGCTGGCCGCCCAGCACCCGACCCTGGTCAAGCCGATCACGCTGCCCTACAAGACGACCTCCGGCCGGACCGTACGCGGCATCGAGATCAGTAACAACGTCCAGGCGAACGACGGCAAGCCGGTCTTCGTGGATGTCGGCATGCACCACGGCAACGAGTGGCCCAGCGGTGAACTGACCCTGGAGTTCGCCATCGACCTGGTCGAGAACGCCCGCGACCCGTACATCGCGGACCTGCTGGACCGGGCCCGCGTCGTGGTCGTGCCGGTGGTGAACGTGGACGGGTTCGTCCGCAACCGCCGGCAGAACGACACCAACACGGACATGAACCGCAACTACGGTCTGGGTTGGCTACCGCTGTCGTCGGCCGGTGCCGCCCCCTGGTCCGAGCCGGAGAGCAGGAACATCGCGTGGTTGCTCTCCACCAGGCAGGCGACGGTCTTCAACACCCAGCACACCTGCATCCAGGTGGTGCTCTACCCGCCGCTGCAGCTCGCCGCCGGACCGGCGCAGGACACACCGCGCCTGCACCGACTCGCCTCCGCCGTCGCCGCGCAGTACGGGCCCACGTACCGGGCACTGCCCTCCGCCGAGGACTACGAGACGACCGGTGAGGCCATCGACTGGGCGTACTACGCGACCCGCGGCCTCTCCATCACCAGCGAGACCTGCCCGAACGCGGGTGTGGCCCGGACCTTCCAGACGCAGGTCCTCGACACGTACGCCGCACACCGCGGGGCGATGCTCGAGGCGCTCGAGACGACCGCGGACTCCGCCGAGCACGCGATCATCGAGGGTAAGGCGCCGAAGGACGCGGTGCTGCGGCTCACCAAGTCCTTCGACATGTACACCAGCCCGTACGCACAGCCCGACGGCAGCGTCCGGCCGACGTCGTTCACCACGACGCTGACCTCGGATCTGGACGTCGTGCGGCCGAACGGCAAGTTCCGCTGGGCGGTCAACCCGTCGTACCGGCCCGTTCCGGCCTACCAGGCCGACGGCGTACGCGGAAACCAGACCGGCTTCTACACCGAACCATGGATTCTCACCTGTGAGCGTCCGGACGGCACCGTGCTGCAGACCACCCGGGTCAACGTGGACCTGGGCGAGCGCGTCGAGGTCGACCTGAAGCAGTGCAAGCGCGACTTCCACCGCAAGGACCTCCGTTGAGGTCCGACAACTGACACACCGAAGACACACGGGGCGGCAGGATCCTTCTGCCGCCCCGTGTCGTTCCGACGATGAACGACGGCAGGACCTGCTACCGGATGGGGTGGGTCCGTGGTGCTACGCATCGACCCTCACCAAGGTCCATCGATTCTCGGTGAAGCGGGCTCGACACGCAGGGAGCGGCAGTGGCGGACAGGTCGGGTGGTCCTTCTGTCGTCCTCGTCCGGCCGGGGCGTCCCTGGCGGATGTCCCCGTCGTGGCTGGGAGTTTTCGTGGCGGTCGCCCTCGTCGCGATCGTCGCGGCAGCGTTGGCACCGATCAACAGCGACTACTACCACGTGTGGATCTACAACGACCCGCAGACCAACGAGGAGCTGTACGAGGAAGTCGTGATCGACGTGTTCATGGCGCACACGTCGGGCTTCTTCTGGGGTCAGGTCATCGCGCTTGTCCTCGGGGCGTTTCTGGCGGCAAAGGTACGCGGGATGCCGCGAGCGTTGGCGTCGGCCGTCTGCGCCGGCCTGCTCCTCGCGGCAGTCGACTTCGCGGTGGCGTGGCAGTCGGCCGCGGGCATCCGGCAGCGGATCGCGTGGTGGAACGAGAACCACCCCGGGTTCCTGCCCACCGATCCGCTCTCCGATGACGGGTTTCACCATGTCCTGGCCGTCGGGCTGACCTCGTTCCCGCTCGCGGCGGTCGCCGGAGTCGGCCTCGGTGCCCTGATCACACCGCTGCTACGCCTACCCGCCGTGGTCGTGGCGATCCTGACGGTCCTCGCCGCGGTGCCGTACGGTGCGTTCGCCGCGGTAGTCGGTTGGATCGCCGCGGCCGCCGACGGGGAGCCTGTGGCACTCTTCGTACTGCTCGCGCTCCTGCCGCCGGCGGCGGTCACACCTTCCGCGGTCCGCACCGCCATCGGTGACCACGGCGACGCCTTCACCAACACGATGCTCATCAGTGGCGTGGCTTGGGCGCTGCTCCTGCTCGTCGCCGGCCGGCTCGCTCAACGCCGCCGATCGCGATCGGGGCGTTGACCGGCGGAGGGCCCGCCGGCTCCGGGCCCAGCGAGGGCCTGCCAGCTGGTCGAGCCGGCTGCACGGCCGGTGGCCCGCCGGTGCTTCGGCGTGGGACTCATCGGAGATCGTCTCGGCAGATGCCTATGCGACGCGCCGCGGACTTCGTGCATCTGCCTGATGACGATCAATTGATCTTTCCGTAGCGTGCGGTGGTGGTCGCGCCGGCGCGCCAGGAGAGCGATGCCCGCAGGCCGGACGAGGAGGCAAGTCTTGAGGACGATTATTCCGGTCGGCGCGGTGATGGCGATGCTGGCCGTGACGACGCCGGCGATCGCCGCCGAGCGGGTGGAGACGCCGACAGTCACCGTGGCGGACGGGGTCACCCAGCCAGTGTTCGGATATGCCGATGCGATCCGCGAGCGGGTCTGGGTCGACACCGACTTCGACAGCGACCGGGACGGCATCAAGGACGTCGTCCGCGTCGACCTCATCCGGCCGGCCGCGACAGAGCATGGCCTGAAGGCGCCGGTCATCATCGACAACAGTCCGTACTACACCACGTTGGGGCGCGGCAACGAGTCCGAGCTCAAGGCGGACACCGATGGTGACGGCCTTCTCGACCGCTGGCCGCTGTTCTACGACAACTACTTCGTGCCCCGTGGCTACGCGATCGCGCTCGTCGACATGGTCGGCACGGCCGGCTCGACCGGCTGCCCGACCATCCAGGGCGCGAACGAGAACGCCACCGGACCGGCGGTGGTCGACTGGCTCAACGGCCGCCGGACCGCGCACGACTCCAACGGCGATCCGGTGGTGGTCGACTGGCACAACGGCAAGTCGGGAATGATCGGGAAGTCGTACGACGGATCGCTGGCGATGGCCACGGCGGCGTCTGGTGTTGACGGCCTGTCCACTGTCGTGCCCATCTCCGGCCCGTACAACTACTACGACTACACCCGTGGCAACGGCATCGTCACGCGGGGCAACAACTATCTCGGATCGCTCGCCCGGACCATCACGGCTGACGACCCGGTCCGTCAGGCGAAGTGCGCGCCGGTCTGGAACGAGATCGCGGCCGACGACGGCGACGAGCACGGCGACTACACGCCGTTCTGGCACGAGCGGAACTACCTGGACGACGCCGCGAAGATCAAGGCCAGCGTGTTCCTCGTGCACGGCATCCAGGACGACAACGTCCGGGCTGATCACTTCAGCAAGTTCTGGCAGGCCCTGAAGACGTACGACGTGCCGCGCAAGCTGTGGGTCGGCCGCGTCGGTCACATCGATCCGTTCGATTTCCGCCGGGAGGAATGGGTCGACACGCTGCACCAATGGTTCGACTACTGGCTCCAGGGCATCGACAACGGGGTCATGAGTGAGCCACAGGTCGATGTGGAACCATCCGTCGGCGTCTGGGAACAGCACGCGGACTGGCCTATCCCCGGCACCGGAAACGTCAACGTGTGGCTGCGCCCCGGAGCCGACAGCGCCGGGGACCTCGCGCTCACCCCGGCCAAGGGTGCTCCGACGACCCGTTCGTTCATCGACAACCCGAGCCAGACCGAAGCCACGATGATCAGCAACCCGGATCAGCTGAACGGCAACCGGCTGGCGTTCCTGTCCCCGCCGCTAGCCGAGGACCTACGTATCTCCGGCACCCCCGTGGTCAACGTCGTCGCGTCGTCGAGTCTCGATCAGGCCTACTTCGGTGCGATCCTCGTCGAGTACGGGCCGAGTACCCAGAACAACCGATCCGGCGACGGCATCCTCCAGACGACGCTGCCCGAGCAGTGCTACGGCGAGTCGAGCCCATCCGACGACGGCTGCTATCGGCCCGTCGCGTACCGGCCGACCGATGTCACGCAGTGGCGGGTGACCAAGGGGATCCGCGACGGGCAGAACCGGGACTCGGTCGCGGCTCCCGAGCCCATGACGCCCGGCAAGATGTACGACATCAGCATCCCCCTGCTGCCGGAGGACTACGTCTTCTCCGCCGGCAACCGGATCGGCGTCATCATCGTCGGCAGCTACCGCAGCTACTCCGCCGAGACGCTTTCCTCTCGACCGGCGATCACCGTGAACACCAAGGTCAGTCACCTCTCCCTGCCCGTGCTCGGCGGTCAGCAGGCCGCCCGCCGAGCCGGGATCCCGCTCCGCTGACTCCGGCGACAGGCAGCAAGGGGCACCCTCGACCGAGGGTGCCCCTCCCTTCTGCGCTCCCAATCTTGACGGACTTCGGGACCCGTCCCTGCAGCTCAGGGGTGCGATCGCACGGTTTACCCATGCCTACCTTCCCTGGCGCCAGCTCTGACTGGCCCCTTCGGGGTTGCCGACGGGCCGGGTGGTCCCTCCGGGGCCGCTGACGGGCCGAACCCCGCCGGCATGGCCGGCCTGGCTGAGGTCACCTGCCGTCCCGGCTCCGGCGCGCCCGCCGCTTTTGTGACGCCGCGCCGCCGCAGCTCCGGCGGCCGCTCCCGCCGCGAGCAGCGCCGCCATCAGTGGCCATGGAGCATGCCGGGTCGGGGCCGGTTGTTTCTTCGGAGTACGACGCCGGGCAGCGGCTTCTTGTGCCTTCTGCAGGTACCTCTGCACACTCATTTCCTCATTGTCGGCACCCGCGCCGATCCAGGTGACGAAATCGACGATCGGAAATGTTCTGGCCGGCCCTGCCCGGCAGATTGACGGACCACGCGCTCCGGTCCATGCTCGTGAACCCGGCCTTCCGCCGGCTTGCGGTTGGTGGCCGACCTTCCCGTCGAGGCCCGGCTCTCGTCGGCTCGCGGCGACGGCGCCAACCGTCACCGCCGCAGTTCGCCCGGTCCGGGCGGTCAAGGGCGCGTGGGGTACCGCAGCACGGTCAGCAACTCGCTGTGCAGGTTGGCGTTGGAGTACAAGCCACCGCCTTGATCGCCCGCATGTCCTCCGGTGCGATCGGTGAAGCGGCCGCCTGCTTCCTCGACCAGGAGAATCCACGGCGCGTGATCCCAAACGTGATAGCGCTCGACCAGGAAGGCATCAATCTGGCCGCGAACGAGCTCGACGAGCGGGAGGGGGCTCGCCGGTGCGCGGGCCACACCCGGTGGGAGACCGGCGGCGGACACGTCGTCGAGAGCTTCGAGCCGAGCATCGGTCAACACCGACGTGGCGCTGACCTCGAGGCGCTTCGTTCCAGCCTCCTCGCGGGGCCAGGACGACTCGAAGGAACCGCCGCCTCGGGTCGCCCACCAGCAGCGTCGCAGCGCAGGAGCGGTCACGACCGCGAGTTCGGTGTTCCCGGCGACCTGCAACACGATGTGAATCCGCCAGTTCGGGTCACACCGGCTGAAGAACGATGTGCCGTCGATCGGGTCGATGATCCAGACCCGATCGGACTCTCCGAGTCGACCGAACTCCTCGCCGAGGAGTGCATCGTCCGGCCTCGCCGCTGACAGCGTCTCCCGGAACAACCGCTCGACCGCCCGGTCGGTTTCGGTGACCGGGGTGCCGTCGGCCTTCAGCGTTGCCGCAACGCCGGACTCGAAGTGAGCGAGTGCGAGGTCTGCCGCCAGATCCGATGTGTCGAACGCGAGTTGCAAGTCCTCGGTGCGATCCACGGCCGCCGACGCTATCAGTCGGCCGCGCGCTCTCGAAGTGCCGTTTGAGAGCGGGGGGCAAGCGTCGTGGCACCAGCTCGTGAGCCTGCGGAGCCACTTCGGCCGCGCGAAGGCGGCCACCAGCCGCCGGTCATCAATGCTCGATCGCGTCGATGTCGTGCGCGACGAAGCTGGCGCGTGCGCGGCGGAGGAGCGACATCGTCATGGCCGGCGAACGCTGGGCCCTTACTCGACGTGATTGAACTGATGTGCTCGCTGGATTATGGCCGAGAGGAAGGAGGTCAGAGCAGGAGCGGGCGGGATGTCTCGGGTGACGGCCACCAGGCGGCGCTTGAGCGTGGTTTCGGCGATGTCACGGATGGCGAGAGCGCGATCTTCAGCCGGCAGCGTCAGTGCGGGCAACAGGGCGACCGCTGCCTCGGCGCGGACGAGTTCGAGCTGGACGTCGGCGTCGCTGGAGCGGTGCCGTAGGTCGGGTTCGTACCCGCCGAGGGCTCGGCAGGTGCCGATGACCATGGCATGGTGTCCGGTGCCTTCCGCGGAGGCGGCCCAGATGTCGGATCGCAGCTGTGTGAGCGCGACGGGTCCTCCCGACCTGGCGAGTGGATGTCCGGCAGGTAGGACGACCTTGAGCGGTTCTTCGAGCAGAAGGGTGAAACGCAGCCCGGACGGGCGAGGACGGGGATGGCCGTCGTACTCGTCGCCGATCACCAGGTCGACCGCGCCCAACCGCAATCCGGGCAACGCCTGCTCCAGTTCCAGTTCGAAGACTTCCAGGCGGACCTGTGGATGGTCGACCATCATGCGGGCTACGGCCGGCACCAGCAGGCGTCGAGCCGCCGACTGCAAACCGCCGGCGCGAACGGTGCCGCGGATGTCTCCGCTCAGTGCGGCCAGGTCCGCTTCGGCCGCCTCGGCCGCCGACAGCAAGACGCGCGCATGGTGGGCGAGCAAATGTCCGGCGTCGTTGAGCCGCACGCCGCGGCCGGCTTTCTCGAACAACCGGGTGCCGGCGTCTCTTTCCAGCAGGGCCATCTGCTGAGAGACGGTCGAGGGGCTGTACCCCAACGCTGCGGCAACCTCGCCGAGGGTGCCCCGTTCCTCGAACTCCCGAAGGAAGCGTAGACGCCGGAAATCCAACGCGACCATGCGGAAATCCTAACGAGTCATCTCCAGGAATCATCGCTGGACCTGATCGGTCGGGATAGCTGATGCTCGAGGCATGGGTCCGGTGCTCTGCCTTGTCTCCGCGGCGTGCTTCGGTGCCATGCCGATCTTCGGCAAGCTCGCCTACGACGCGGGTGTCACGCCGCAGGCGCTGCTGCTGGTGCGCTTCACCCTGGCCGCCATGCTGCTGGGGATGGCCCTGTTGCTGCGGCCCGGTCTACGCCGAGCGGAACCGGACCCACACCTGCCAGAACCGTCCAGCCGGGCGGCGGCGGGCCGGAGCCGGTTGGTGGCGACCGCCGTCGGGTTGGGCGCGGTCGGGTACGTGGCGCAGGCGAGTCTTTTCTTCTCGGCCCTGCAGGTGATGGATGCCTCGCTGCTGTCGCTGATGTTCTACAGCTACCCGGTGCTGGTGACCGTGGTGGCGGTGCTGCTCGGCCGGGACCGGCTCACCCGCGGGCGGGCGGCCGCGCTGGTGGCCGTGTCGGGCGGAACGCTGCTGGTTCTGCTCGGTGCCGGTGGCGTGAGCTTCCACCTGCTCGGGGCGCTGCTGGCGTTCGGGGCCGCGCTCACCTACACGGTCTACATAGTGGTCGCGGACACCGTCGTACACCGGCTGCCGCCCGTGGTGCTGTCCATGCTGGTGATGGGCGGCGCCGCCGGCACCCTCTGCGTCGGCGCCTTGTTCGCCGGCGGCGTCGACCTCGACTTCGCGGTGTCGGGATGGTTCTGGCTGGCCTGCATCGCCGTCGTCTCCACCGTCATGGCGATGCTGACCTTCTTCGCCGGATTGAAGCGGACCGGCCCGTCGAGCGCTGCCATCCTGTCCACCTTCGAACCCGTGGTCACGACCGCACTGGCCGCCCTCACCCTCAACGAGTCCCTGACCTCGGTTCAGCTCACCGGCGGCGTCCTGGTGCTGTCCGGCGTCGTCGCCCTACAAGCACGGCCGACCCGACCGCCGCGCCGGGCGCAGAACCTCCCGCCGCCCGACCAGTCACGCGTTGTCCGTGAGGCTCTGGGACCGGCACGCCGAGACCCCGGCGACCTGTCGGCTGGTCGCTCGGGACTTCGACGATGAGATGGCTGGTCCCCGGCACGGAATGAATGCCGGGGACCAGCGCGTCAGGCGACGCGGCGACTCCGGGCGCCGACGCGCCGGATCTTCTACCTCCCAATGACGTAGAAGCTGCGGGACAGGTAGGCGCCCGCCGTCGACGGAAGCATGATTCGCCCTTTCCCCGTGCAGTCGCAGCTGGTCGGCCTCGTACGCGCCGGGCAGGCCGACGCCGAAGCCCATGCCGATCTTGATCGTTGGCCGAACGCCCACGCCAGGGGTACCCTCCTGAACATGTTTGGACAGGTTCTGAGGCTCAAGCACGAGCGGGTCGCCGAGCAGCTCGCCCGGGAGATCCGCGGTGGCCGACTGACCCTCGGCAGCCAGCTGCCCGGCGAGCACGCTCTCGCGACCCGGTTCGACGTGAGCCGGAACACTGTCCGCCAGGCCCTCGCCGACCTGATCCGCCAGGGGTTGATCGAGACCCGCTCCGGCAAGGGATCGTTCGTGACCTTCGACGGTCGGACGATCGACGACCGGTTGGGCTGGTCCCGGGCCCTGGCCGAGCAGGGCGTCCCCACAACCGTACGCATCCTGCGTCTCGAGTTGGTCCGCGAGCCCGAGCTGGCCGAGCGGTTCGATCTGCTGTCAGCCGAGTGCGTCGCCGTCGACCGGCTCAGGTCGCTCGACGAAGGCCCCGTGATCTCGATCGAGCGGAGCCTGATTCCTGCCATCGGCCCGCTGCGCGACCTGCCCGAACAGGGCCTCACCGGCTCGCTGTACGCGGCGCTGCGCTCGGCCGGGCTCACCCCGGCGCAGGGCGAGGAATGGGTGGATCTGTCCCGGGTGACGCAATCGGATGCCGAGCTGCTCGGTTGCGCTACCGGTGATCTCTACCTGCGCACCCAACGGCTGAGTCGGGACGCGCGGGGTGAATTCGTCGAGTACGTGGAGAGCTTGTTGAACCCCGACCGGTTCCGGCTGCACCTGCGCTTCGGGGAGGCGTCGGAATGAGCACCTCATACCCTGCTGTGCCGATCGAATCGCGAGCCGTCGGGGCCCTGACCGGGCTCGCCGTCGGCGACGCGCTCGGCATGCCGACCCAGTCCATGCCGCGGGAACGGATCCTCGCCCGCCACCGCCGGCTGGCCGGCTTCGAGCCGGGCCCCGCGGACCAGCCGATCGCGCCCGGAATGCCCGCCGGCACGGTGACCGACGACACCGAGCAGGCGCTGCTACTCGGGCGGCTGCTCCTCGACGGCCGGGGGCACATCGACGGGCACCGCCTCGCCCGGGCGCTGCTCGCCTGGGAAGACGACATGCGCCGGCGCGGATCGCTGGACCTGCTCGGCCCGTCGACCCGCGCCGCGGTCGCCGCCGTGGCCGCCGGCCGTCCCCTCGAGGAGGCCGGCCGGTTCGGCACCACGAACGGGGCAGCGATGCGAATCGCGCCGGTGGGGATCGCCGTACCCGCAACCGACCTGGACCTGCTCGTCGATCGTGTCGTCGAGGCGAGCTGGGTCACCCACAACACCGGCGTCGCCCTGGCCGGCGCCGCCGCGGTCGCCGCCGCGGTCAGCGCCGGCCTGGACGGTGCGGACACCGCGACCGCGACGGCGACCGCCGTACGGGCGGCGCAGCTGGCCGCCGGACGCGGCAACTGGATCGCGGCCGCGGACATCGCCACCCGGATCGCCTGGGCGGCCGACCTGGTCGCCGGCCGGACACCGGAGGAGGCGGCCGACCTGATCTACCGCCTTGTCGGGACGAGCGTGGCGACGCAGGAGTCGGTCCCGGCGGCCTTCGCGGTGCTCGCCGTCCACCCCGACGACCCGTGGCAGGCCTGCCTGCTTGCGGCGGGCCTCGGAGGTGACACCGACACGATCGCCGCCATGGTGGGCGCCATCGCCGGCGCCGGCCACGGAGTCGAGTCCTTCCCGGACACCGCACGGGCAACGATCGCAACAGCCAACCATCTTCCACTGGCAGAAATGGCGACCCAACTGCTCGCCCTTCGTCAGCCCCGCTGACGGCCGGCACCGCAGGGAAAGGCAGGACGACGATGTCCACGACGGACCTGGCCGGCACGATTCCGGCCGACACCAACCGGGTCGGCGCCATCGAGACCCGAGGCATCGAACCGGTGCCCTCCACCGAACGCACGGGCGGGCCGGGCCAGCTCTTCTGGGTCTGGTTCGCGGCCAACATCTCGATCCTGGGGCTGCCGCTCGGCGCCACCCTGGTCGCGCTGCGCGGCATGAACATCTGGCAGGCGCTGCTGGTGGCCGCGATCGGTTCCTTCGGTTCGTTCGCCCTCGTCGGCCTGATCAGCGTGGCCGGGAAGTGGGGCGGCGCGCCCAGCATGACACTGTCCCGGGCGATCTTCGGACCGCGCGGCAACCACGGGCCGACGGTGATCTCGTGGCTGTCCCGGGTCGGCTGGGAGACGGTCAACACGACGACCGCCGCGTACGCGCTGCTGGCTTTGCTGGACATCGCATTCGGGCTCACGGCGAACCCCGTGCTCACGGTGATCAGCCTGCTGGCCTTCGTGGCGCTCACCCTGGTCGTCTCCGGCCTGGGGCACGCCACGCTGGTCTGGATCCAGCAGTGGGCGACGTACGTCTTCGGCGCGTTGAACATCGTCGTCGCCGCGTTCCTGATCACCCGGGTGGACTGGCACGCCGTGCTCGACGCCCCGGCCGCGCCGCTGAGCGTCGTCATCGCCGGAATCGGTGTGATCGCCGCCGGCACCGGCATCGGGTGGGCGAACGCCGGCGCGGACATGGCCCGCTACCAGCACCGCAACGTGCCGGGCGGGCGGATCGTGGCGGCGGCCTCGGCCGGCGCCGGAATCCCGCTGTTCCTGCTCATCGGGTTGGGTGGTCTGCTCTCCGCCGGCGACGGCACCCTCGCCTCCGCCAGCGACCCCGTCTCGGCGATCCAGGTGATGCTTCCGTCGTGGATGGCGGTGCCGTACCTGCTCGCCGCCTTCGGCGGCCTGCTGCTGTCCAACAACCTGTCGGTCTACTCCGCCGGACTGACCATGATCACCCTCGGCATCCGAACCCGCCGGGTGATCGCGGTGGGCCTGGACATCGTGCTCACCCTGGCCGGTGGCATCTACTTCATGCTGATCGCCGGGAACTTCTACGGGCCGTTCATCACCTTCATCTCGCTGCTCGCCGTACCGATCACCGCCTGGGTGGCGGTGTTCCTCGCCGACATGCTCTTCCGGCGCGACTACGACCCGCGCGGGCTGATGGACACCACCCGAACCAGCGCCTACTGGTACCACGGCGGGTTCCGCTGGTCGGCCGTGCTGCCGTGGCTGGCCGGTACCGTCGTCGGTCTGCTCTTCCTGACGGCCTCGACCTCGGCGGACGACGTCTGGTTCAGCGGACCGCTCGCGGACTCGTGGCTGGGCACCAACGGCCTCGGTTGGGTCGCGGCGTTCATCGTCGCCGGCGCCCTGTACCTGCTGTTCGGCGTCAAGAGCGCCCGGCATGGCAGCACCGCTGGGCGACGCGGGGACGCCCGGCCCGAGGCGGACGCCGACGACCGGACCGCGGGGGCACGGCGATGACCGCGCCGTCGCCGCGGCTGGTGCACACCGGCAACGTCGTCATCGACGTGGTCATGTACCTGCCGCGGCTGCCCGAGGTCGGCGGAGACGTCCTCGCCTCCGACAGCCGGATCACCGCCGGCGGCGGACTCAACGTCATGGTCAGCGCGGCACGCCAGGGTCTGTCCGTGGCGTACGCCGGGATGCACGGCACCGGACCCTTCGCGGACCTGGCCCGCGAGCAGCTGGCCCAGGCCGGCATCGAGCTGGTCCAGCCGGCGCTGCCGGACGTCGACACCGGGTTCAGCGTCGCGCTGGTCGACCCGACCGGAGAACGTACGTTCGCCACGAGCGTCGGCGCGGAGGCGCGGCTCGGACCGGCGGACCTGGCGCGGGTCGACCTACGATCCGGCGACGTGGTGTACGTCTCCGGCTACAGCCTGGCCTACCCGTCCAACGGCCCGGCGCTTGCGGCCTGGCTACCGACGATTCCCCCGGAGGTCACCGTCGTCATCGACCCGGGTCCGCTGGTCGGCGAGATACCGGCAGCGGTCCTCGCCTCGGCGTGGGAACGCGCCGACTGGTGGAGCTGCAACGAACGGGAGGCCCGGATCCTCACCGACCAGGCCGACCCGCAGACGGCCGCCGCGTCCCTGGCGGCGCGCAGCGCGCGGGCCCGAGTGGTAGTCCGTACCGGGCCGGCGGGAGCCGTCCTCGCCACCGGCGACCGAACCCTGTCGGTGCCGGCCTTCCCGGTGACCGTCGTGGACACCAACGGCGCCGGGGACGCCCACGTGGGCGCGTTCGCCGCGGCCCTCGTGAACGGTCTCGACCCGGTCCAGGCCGTCCGTCGTGCCAACGCCGCCGCGGCGCTCGCCGTCACGCGGCAGGGGCCCGCGACCGCTCCCACCGCCGTGGAGGTCGACGAGTTGCTGACGGCGCATCCGCGCCGGTGACTGGCGTGCCGGGGCGCGACCCGCTGTGGCGCCCCGGCGTGCCGCGCTGCGTACGGCACCGGGTACCCCACGGGCGCCGCGCCCTGAATCCGCAGCCCGGACCCGATTGGGCCTGTGGCCTGTGTCGTCAGACCAGGCGTTTACGACCCCAAAGGAAGACGAACACGATGATCGCGGCCGTCAGGACCAGCAGGATCGCGCTGCCGAGCCACTGCATGCCCTGCATCTGGGAGTAGGGCAGGTAGTCCATCGACCAGCCGTCGACGTGCTTGGCCGCCAGACAGGCGAGGTGCGCCTTGGCCGTCTCAGACTGCTCGACACAGGTCTGCCAGGGAAGGACCTGACCGGAGTCGGTCAGGAACGACGGGCCCTGGCCCAGCTGGTGAGCTCCCGCCGGCAGCCCCGGCGGTCCGTCGGCGACCCCGTTGTGGCTGGTGAAGGTGACGGGTGTGCCGAGGTTCAACCGGAACCTGCTCCAGATGACCTGGACGAGGACGGCGAAGCCGAAGGTGGCCACCATGGCGATCAGCGTGCGGCGCAGCAGCATCCCGATGGCCACACCGCCAACCACGGTCAGTAGGGCCAGCGCCACGGGCACGGCACCCGTGACGTCAAAAAGCTTGCCCGAGGTCCAGTCCAGGCTGCCGTCCTGTTGCGAGACAGGCGACCACCAGTACCAGAAGGTCAGCGACAGCGCCCCAGTGGACACCACCACGACCAGGCCGGCGATGGTGAGCTTCGCGGCCAGCCACCTCGTACGGCTCACGGAATGCCCGAGGACCAGCTGGGTGGTGCCGGCCTCCAGATCGCCCGCGATCAGGGGCGCACCGAGAAATACTCCGAGCAGGATGGGCAGGAAACCGAGGTAGTAGCCGACGTCGAAGAGCCTCTTGGAGAAGGGTTCGAAGCCGGACTGCCACTCGTCGGGGGCGAGATGCGGGTAGCCGTATCCGACGAGGTAGTCCACCATCCCCGCACGCCAGTACGCCATCAGACCGATGCCGATGGCGGTGACCGCCAGGATGGTCCAGAAGCCCGTCCGGTGTTGCCGCCAGACCAGCCAGCTCAGGCCGCTCAGGTGCGGACGCCGCTTGGGCGCACCTGACTTTCGGGTGTCGGCGCGGCCGGTCAGCGCGGTCATGCGGCCACTCCTGGTACGTCGGATCCTGCTCGGGCGCTCGGGGTCAGCAGGGCGGGGCTGTCCGGGGACCGCAGATACGCCATCATCAGCTCCTCCGGGCCGGGTGCCGTGGTGTTCCAGTGCGGGGGCATCGTTCCGGTCCTGCGGGCGATCGCCCTGACGGTGTCGCCCTGGACGCTCTGCTCGATCACGATGTGGCGCGCGAGCTCCGCCGCGTGCCCCGGGTCGGTCCTCGGACCGGTGATCACGGTGTGCGCGGCGATCAGTTCGTCCACCTCGCCGGCGAGCCGCAGCCGGCCCTCCGCGATGACGACCAGGTAGTCGCAGACGCTCTCCAGCTCGGAGAGCAGGTGGGAGGACATCAGTACGGTGGTGCCGTTCGCCGCGACGTCGTCAGCGATTGTCTGGGTCATTTCCTGCCGTACCAGCGGATCGAGATCGGCCATCGGCTCGTCGAGGATCAGTAGGTCGGGCCGCTTGCCCAGGGCCAGTGCGGCGGCGACTCGGGTGCGCTGCCCACCCGAGAGGTTGTTGATCCTCTCAGTGAAGGGCACCCTGCCGGCAATGATGATGTCCTCGGCGGTCCGCTGGTTCCAGCCAGGGTTCAGCTCCCGGCCCATGCGCAGGATCTCGTGGACGGTGAAGCGGCGAAAGAGCGGTTTGTGCTGGGCGAGGAAGGACGTACGCCGGGCCGCGGCAGCAGTCCTTGAGTCGTCCCCGAAGATCCGCAGGCTGCCCGCTGTCGGTTGCAGGAGGTTGGCCGCCATCCCCATCAGTGTGGATTTGCCGGCTCCGTTGGGGCCGACGAGACCGCAGATGCGTCCGGCCGGCACTCGGAACGAGCAGTCCTTGAGCGCCCAGCCGTTTCGGTACCTTTTGCCGAGGCCGTCGGCCTCGATCGCAGGTCCTTCCGCGTGGTTTCCGACGCGTGTTCCGTCAGCCATCTACAACCCGTTCCCTTGTCGCCGATTACCTGCGGGATCGCTCCCGCGGGCGGTCACCCGTGCGCTGGTCCCGCCGTCTGCGACCGGACCGGAAGCGACTCTGCGACCGTTGACACGAGCCTGCCCGGGAGGCGCCGCTCTCCGCTTCTGCCCGGGGACGGACTCCTGTCCGTCTTTCGGCCGACACGGCGGCTGTCCTTGGGTAGACGCCGCTCCGGCAAGGCCGCTGGCGTACGGAAACCGTCGTCGGTGACGATCACCAACAGGCACATTCCGCTCACCGGCCCCGGATGGGCCGTAGACACCGATAGACCGTGCGGGTAGCCGCGGTGAGGTGACGCCCTTGCGACCACATCGTGCGCAAGGCGTCACCTCACCGGGGCGGGCTCAGCGCAGCCGGTACGCGTCGATGATCGTGATCTCGACGGTGTTGCCGCCGCGCTCCGTCGCCTTGGCCCGCAGGGACACCGTGCCGGTGCCACGCGGGTGTTTCAGCAGCGCGCGCTGACCGCCGACGACGATGGCCCGGTGCCACGTCTTTCCGTGGTCGTAGGAGGCCTCGACGGTGAGGCTCTCCGGTGTGACGGCGCCGGCGCCGGCCTGAGGCACGACGGTGACCGGCACGGTGAACGCCCGCCCGGCCGGGCCGGTGTTGTCCGCGTCAAGCCGCGGCGTGAACCGGATGGTCGAGATCGGCAGCCGGGCTGGACCGGCGCCGTCGACGTGGGCCGAGCGGAAGGTCCACGCCGCGCTCACTGTGGTGCTCACGTCGGCCACATCGCGGGTGCCTGTAGTGGTCACGCGGTAGCCGGCGGGCTCGGCGGGAAGTGTGAAGAGACCCGCGCCGGGGTAGGCGGTCTCGTCGAGCTTGCGACCGTTGCGATAGATGGTGGTGTTCGCCGAGGTCACCAGGGAGTCTCCCGAGTTCCCGGCGGCGTCGCCGAACAGCGGCGTATTGAAGCGCAAGACGTCCCCGGTTCGGCTCACCCAGTCCCTGTCGTCGGTGGTCGCGGGCAGCGCCGGCCCGAAGACGCCGTATCCGATGCGTTGCTGGTACGTGCGACTTGCGCGGTAGACCTCCTCCGGGGTGACGAGTCTGGTTTCGAGGTTGCCGTCGCCGTCGGCCTGGCGCAGCGTGCCGTGCCAGGTGACGTTCTCGGTGGTGAGGTACTCGTTCCGCTCGCCCGGCAGGGACACCGGCAGGAGCACGGCGATCACGAACATGTCCTGGGTGGCGCGGGTCGGGGTGCCGGAGAGGGAGCGCAGACCGGTCCGACCGGGTAGCGCGGGGCCGAACCGGGTCCGTACGTGAGCGAGTTCGGACTTCCTGACGGTGCGGGTGAACCCGGTGGGCCAGGTGTGTTCGGGGAACCAGGCGAGTCCGTAGTAGTCGCCGTTGGCGGCGAGCCACTGGGTGTCGACCTGGGTGGTCAGGGTTTCGGGCGCGCCGACCTCGGGACCGAGGTGTGCGGTGGCCAGTCCGGCGAATCCGGCGGGGTCGTCGAAGATCCAGCCGGTGCCGTAGTAGGTCCGGCTGGTGTCGAGCACGTAGCTCACGGACGCGAACCGCAGTGCGGCGGTGGGGTCCGGCGGGGTGATCCGCATCGGTTCGGCCCGGCGGAAGTCCATTGTGATCGTGGTGTCGTGGGTGATGGTCAGGGCGGGGTAGAGGAGCCAGTCGAGGCGGTCGCCGGTGCTCTCGCTGTCGATGAGGTACCGCCCCTTGGGTACCCGGATGCTGATGGTGCCGTCGTCGTCGTGGGGGGCCTGCACGCGGCGTGAATCCATACCGGCGACGATGGTTCGGTAATCGGGGGTGGGTTTGCCGTCCCGGCCGATGTGCTCGATGGTGAGCTGGTAGCTCTCCGGTTCCTGGTCGAAGCTCAGCAGGGTGCGCAGTCCGCCGGTACCGCTGCCGTCGGTGGCGGCGACCACGCCGGTGTAGCGGCCTTCGGGGGCGGTGGTGCTGGGGGCGCCGGTGAGGGTCGCCTTGGCGTCGCCACCGGCGGGCACGGTGACCCGGGTGGGGTTGACGGTGAACAGACCGGCGGGCGCCGGCTGGTTCCCGGGACCGGTCGCCTCGGCGGTGAGGGTGAGCGTAAGGTCCTCGCTGCCGCTGTTGTGGTAGGTGATGGTGCTGGTCAGCGGCGTGTCGTCGGTGTGGGGCCAGCTCTGTCGGCCGAGGTTGACGACGGCGGGTGCGGCGGTGAGTTGCTGGTGGATGGCCCGGGCGATGTCGACCCGACCCGCGCCCTGCTGGTCGGCGCTGAGTCGGGGGTTGGGTTCGGCCGCGGCGACGAGGCTCTCCTTGATCTGCTCGCCGGTCCAGTCCGGGTGTTGCTGGGCGAGGATGGCGGCTGCACCGGCGACGTGCGGGGTCGCCATCGAGGTGCCGTCCATGGCGACGTAGCCGTCGGCGACGGGCTCGCCGAGCTGTCCCTGGGCTGCCCTGGCGGCGACGATGCCGACGCCGGGCGCGGTGATCTCCGGTTTGATGGCACCGTCACCGATGCGGGGGCCGCGACCAGAGAAGTCGGCGAGGTTGTCGTCACGGTCGACGGCGCCCACGGTCAGTGCCGCATCGGCGCTGCCAGGGGTGTCGACCGTCTCCGCTGCGGGACCGTAGTTGCCGGCGGCGATGACGAAGAGGACACCGGTGCGGGCGGACAGGTCGTTGACGAACTGTTCGGCGGGGCTGACTCCGGGATCATCGGTGCCGCCACCGCTGTAGTTGATGATTCTGGCGCCGTTGTCGGCGGCCCACTGGGCCCCGGCGATGAAGGCGGACTCACTGCCGTAGCCGTCGTCGTCGAAGACCTTGGCATCGAGGATCTGGGCTCCGTCGGCGACACCCCGGTAGCGGCCGCCGGACCTGGCGCCGGTGCCGGCGATGGTCGAGGCGACGTGGGTGCCGTGTCCGAGGCGGTCGACGCTGTCCGGGGAGTTGGTGAAGTTGCGTTGCGCGACTTCCCGGCCGGCCAGGTCGGGGTGGGTCTCGTCGACGCCGCTGTCGAGAACGGCGACCTTGACGCCCGCGCCGGTGTAGCCGGCCTGCCACGCCTCGGGTGCGCCGATCTGGGCGGTGCTGCGATCGAGGCTGACTCTCATGCGGGCGTCGAGCCAGATCCTGCGAACGCCACTGTGCAGGAGGGCCGGCCACGCCGAGCCGGTCTTGTCGACGCGCAGCGCGGCGCCGTCGATGCTGGGCAGGGCGCGGGTCGTGGTGGCGCCGGCGGGTGCCGCGATGCGACTCCGCGCGCCGCTCGGGTAGGTGACGATGAGCGGGATGTTGGCTCGCTGGGTGTCGGCGTAGCCGGAGGCGACCAGGGTGGTGATGTCGAAGAGTCGTTCGTCGAGCGTGCCGTCGGCGATGGCGCTGAGGGCGTCGCCAGGTACGACATAGCGGTGGCCCTCGCGCTGGTAGGTACGGAAGGCGGTCCCGGCGCGACCCTCCGCGGCTCGGATCTCGCGGGGCCGGCCGGCGGGGTCGAGCAGCACGGCGTCGCCGGTGAGGAGGGTGACGCGGTTCTCCGCGACCGGGGTCGGGAGGTCAGGTCCGCCGGTGGGTGGTGCGGCGGCCGCTGGGTTGCCGGCGGTTGTCGCTGTGGTGATGGTGACGGCGAGCATGGCGAACAGACCTGCTCGCCGTAACTTTCTCGGTAGGTGCACCGGGGGCCTCCCTGTGAGACGTAGAGCGGAGTAGATGACCCCGCTTGATCGCGCTGAACAAGCGCCTCTGCGACCGTGGGCACGAGCCTGCCCGGGGGACGCCGCTGCCCGCTTCTGCCCGCGGACGGACTCTCTGTCCAACTTTCGGCCGACAGTCCCGCTGTACCTGGGCGGACTCCGCTCCGGTAAACCGCTGACCCGCGCGAGGTGGCTATCCTCGGCCGAATGAGGGACCTGCGAGTGATCGCGTGGTGCAGTGCCGTGGTGGTATCGGCCGGTCTGGGGCTGTTGGACCTCCGACTGGGTACGTTCACCCACTGGTCCCAGGGCCTGTTCGGGCTCGTTACGGCGTTGGTGGCCGTGGCCGCGGCGCTGACCGCGCCCTGGCTCGGGCCCAGGGCGCTGCCCGGTGTGGCAGGCGCTGTGGGCGGTGCCGTGCTGGGCTCGACGGCCGCTCAGGGCCAGCACCCCGACGGCACGGTCTTCGCGGCCACCGCCACCGGTGCCCTGCTAGGGCTGCTCGCGATGGTGGCGTGGCGGGGCCTGCGCTGGTATGCGGTCGTGGTGAGTCCGCTGCTAATGGCCGTCGTCATCAGCCAGCCCTTGGTCCCGCACCGGAACGACACCCGTCTGATCTTGGCGCTCGCACTCGCGCTCGCGGCGTTCTTTGTGGCTGCGGGCGGGCTCGCCGCGCGACTGGTCGGGATCAGTCGGCAGCGCCAGGAGATCGCGGTACGCCTCGCGCAGCGGGCGGAGTTCGCCCGGGATCTGCACGACTACGTCGCCCACCATGTGACCGGGATCGTGCTGCTCGCGCAGGGCGCGCGAGCCATCTCCGGCAAGCAGCCGCAGCTCGTGCCTCCCGCGCTGGAGAGAATCGAGGAGGCCGGCGCCGAGGCGATCAACACGATGCGGCGCATGGTCGGGCTGCTGCGGGACACCGACTCGGAGGCCCCGCTCGCGCCCAGCCCCACAGTGGCCGACATCGAGAGGCTGGTCGGGGAGTTCGCGACCGGCGTGGGGCCGTCGGCCCGCCTCGCCCTCGAAGGCACTTTCGACGATGTGGCGATCGAGACTCAGTCGACGGTGCACCGCGTGGTCATGGAAGGGCTGACGAACATCCGAAAGCATGCCGGAGGCGCGACCGACGTGGAGGTGCTGGTACGACGGTCCAGCGACTGGATCACAACCAGGGTTTCCGACGATGGCAGGGCGCGGCTCAGCACAGGAGGTGGATTCGGTTTGCGCGGCCTCACCGAACGGGTGGACGCGCTGGGCGGCACCATTCAGGCCGGCCCGGCGCCGACGGGCGGCTGGGTCGTGGAGGCACGGCTGCCGGCCAGGGGGAAGCAGTGACGATTCGAGTGCTCATCGCCGACGACCAGGCCATGGTCCGTACCGGAATCTCGATGATCCTGGCGGCGGAGGACGACATCGAGGTTGTCGGGGAGGCCGTCGACGGAGAGCACGCGGTGCGCTTGGCCGGGGTGCACCGCCCCGACGTGGTGCTCATGGACATCCGGATGCCCAGAATGGACGGCCTGCATGCGCTGCAGCAGCTGACGCGTCCGGGGCCGGAACGGCCGCCGAGGGTGGTCATGGTGACGACGTTCGACGACGACGAGTACGTGTATTCCGCGCTCAACGGCGGCGCGTACGGTTTCCTGCTCAAGGACTCGGGGCCGGCGCTGCTCGTCGAGGCTGTGCGGGCGGCGGCCTCGGGCGAGGCGCTGGTGAGTCCGGCCATCACCGTGAAGCTGCTGCGCCGGCTGAACCCACTGCCCGCCGAGTCCGCCCCACCGCTGACCGTGCTGTCCGCGCGGGAACTGGACGTGGTGCGGCTGGTGGCCAACGGACTGACGAACGCGGAGATCGCCAGCCAGTTGTACATCTCGGTGGGAACGGTAAAGACTCACCTGAGCCGGGTGCAGACCAAATTGCCAGCGCGCAACCGCGTCGCGATCGCTCTATGGGCATGGCAGAAGGGCCTCGTAGGAGGGCGGTAACCGTCAGCCGGCGTCCATGATCGGCAGGGCAGTCCTAGCCCCGTGGCACTGCGGTCCCTCCCGCTGTCGGCTCCTCCGCCGTCGGGTCATCGGTCGGGTCCACCGTCGGGTCATCGGTCGGGTCATCGGTTGGGTCCGCCGTTGGCTCCTCAGTCGGCTCCACGGTCGGGGTTGCCGTAGTTCCGCCGGTCGGCGCTGCCGTCGGTTCCCGGGTAGCGCTTCCGGACGTGGTGGGGTGTGGTGCCTCCGAACTGCTCTCCGGTGAAGGCGTAGGGCTGTCCCCTGTCCCCTCGCCTGCCGAACCGGTGGCAGTCGGGGCAACGGATTCAGGCGCTCGAACGGGCATGCCGGCGGGACTGCGTGTGGCCGGTTCGCCGCCACCGGCGCCAGGGCCAGGTTCCTCCTCCGGTGGCGGCGCCGGTGTCGGTGCCGCCGGTGGCACGGACGGTCCGCCGGTCGGGCCTGACATCATCCCGGTGGGGTCAGCGAACACCAGGACGGCAGCCGCGGCGGCCAGTGCTCCGAGAAGCACCGCGAGCGTCGTGTTTCCGCGTCCGGCGGCCCTGCTCGACGTACCGGCGAGGGTCGGCTGCGGCGCGGCCAGCTGCACGGTGTGCGGCCCGGCCGGGACCACCCCGGTAGTGGCCCGCCGCTCGGGCGAGTCCGCGAGAGTCTGCGCCGCGGTGGCCATGGCCGCCACCGTCGGGAATCGGTGAGCCGGTTCCTTGGCCATCGCGGTGGCCACCAGCTGCCGGACCGCCGCCGGGACGTCCTCGGGCAGCGGCGGCGGTTCGTCTTCGAGGTGCCGAAGTGCCACCGCGAGGGCGTTGTCACCCTGGTACGGCGGCCGACCAGCCAGGCAGTGGTAGACGACGGCACCCAGGGCGTAGATGTCGATCGCCGTTGTGGTCTCGTTCTTGGCCACCTGCTCGGGCGCCATGTACAGGGCCGTGCCGAGGATCTCGTTCGTTCCGGTCAGACTCGCCGTGTCCTGCGTGACGGCCACCCCGAAGTCAACGAGTACGACGTGCCCATCGCGCTCGATCATCAGATTGCTGGGCTTGACGTCACGGTGGACGACCCCGGCGTCATGCGCGGCCTGCAGGGCGCGGGCGGTCTGCGCCGCGACCGACATCGCCTCGGCGACGCTCAGCCGGCCGGCCTCGGCTATCCACTCCGACAAGGGCCGCCCCTGCACACATTCCATCACCAGGTAGGCGACCGGCGCTCCCGACCGGGACGTTTCGCCGTAGTCGTAGACCTGGGCGACACCCGGATGGCGCAGGGCCGCCATGGCGCGCGCCTCGCGGCGGAACCGTTCGCTGAAACCAACGTCGGCGACCAGGCGGGGATGCAGCATCTTGACGGCCACGCAGCGGTCCAAGGTCTCGTCTACGGCCCGCCAGACGTCGCCCATCCCGCCGCTGGCGATCGTTTCGACCAGGCGGTAACGGTCTCCGACAAGTTGCCCCACAGTCGGCATAACCATCCCCTACCCCGGACTCGCCGACCTCAAGCACCGCAGCAACGCCTCCACCCGAGATTGCCGCGCTCCGAGCGGCTGCCGCCAGTACGGGAGTTCCCGCCGCTCTCTCCCGACGACGAAATCCTCGAGACCGCCGACATGGTGCACGACGGTCAGGGGCAGAAGAACACGTAGCCGTACGTCCGGTCGAAGCGTCGCGCCGCCGCGTCCTGCCGGCTGATCGACCAGTAGAAGATCGCGTCTTCCCAACCGGGGATGTCAGCGTGCAGTTCGGCGAGAAGCACCCAGTCCTCAGGGCGTGTCGGCTCCGCGGACCTCGGTAGTTGACCCTTCTCTGTCCAATGCTCTGCCTGCCTCGCAGAGGATGTGACGGGGTCGAACTCGCCGGAGTAGTCAGAGGCGTATCCGCCGATGTGCAGTGTGTGGCTGAGGTCGTCCGCGCCTTCGCCTCCTACCTCTGCCCACACCTCGCGTAGCTGGGCGGCACAGGGGTGCTTGGCCGCGTCGATGATGTCGTCATCATCGGGCAGGGAGATGTCGTAGCGAAGGTGCAGCGCTCCCTGCAGCTCGGCGACGTCTTCGTAGCTCCCCGGGTCCCCGAGGTCGCTGAAGTCCAACCAGCGTTCCTCGACGGTCGTGCCGGCAGGGATGTACAGCGCGGCACCGAGGGGGCATTCGCTGCCCCACGCGCCGGCTTCGAAGCAGCCGAACAGCAGAAGCCGGCCGTCGGGCGGCAGCGGGAGGTTCGTCGCGTCCTGCGGCAACGTGGCGAGATCAAGCGACGCGAAGAGGGGAAACTCAGGATCGGGGACGTCGGGTGGAAGCATCAGCGGACCGCCGAGGCGGCCCACGACCGGCCCATTCGACCGCGGCGACAACGTGGCGCGCCGGCGTGCGGTGCCCAACCACCGCTCCACGTCCACGGATGGGATATCGCGTGCGGCCGCCTCCTCACGAAACCGGTTCAGCTTCTCGATCGCCTCGCGGGCCATGCGAGGAACTGTAGTGGCGCGGTCCGACACGCTCCGGTCGAAGCCCCGGGCGACGTCACCGCTCAGGGGTTCCAGCCAATGATCAACCGCTACGAGATCGGCAGGACGCGCACCAGGCGAACTGACTCGTTGGCACGGGGTTCGGGCTGTCGCGGCAGGCCGGTGGTCGGGGAAGCCGGCCCGCCACGGCCGCGGATCGGCGGCTCAGGCGTTCCAGGTGGTCGTGACGTGGGTCCTGTCGAAGCGCCCGGCCGTCAGGTCGTCGTGGTCGATCGTCCAATAGACGTGACGGTTGTAGAAGTCCGGGTTCCCCGTGGTGTTCCACTGGGCGAGGAGGACGCGGTTGTCGGGGTCGGTCGGCTGTGGCGCGGTGAGAGCCGCGTCCCGGACCGGTTCCACGTTCTGGTGCCCCCAGCCGTACCCGCCGAGCTGTAGGTGCGCCCCCCGGGGGTGGCTGTTGATGAGCTCGCTCCACGACTCCGGGACGTCGTTGGCGAATCCAGCGGGCGCGTCGGCGGTGTGGATTCGCGGTGAGACGTGGTACGCCGTCGGCAGGGACACACCCCGCCGAAGACGCAGGTCACCAATCTTGACGATGCTATTGGCGATCTCGCCGGGCCAGTCGTTCAGCCTCCGGAGCTGACGGCGCTCGACCGGGGTCCCTGCCGCGACGTGCACGGCGCACCCGATCGGGGCGCTGTAACCCTCGTCATGGCCCCCGTACGCGACCGCCTCAAGGCTGGCGAACAGCAGCAGAGTCCCGTCCGACGGCAGCGGCAGGTCGGTTACGCCCGCGGGCAGCGCAGCGAGGTCGATCGTGGCGACCAGGTCGCCGGCCGGATCCGGGAGCGCCGGTGGCAGCATCACCGTGCTGCCACCGATGCGGCCGACCACCGGCTCGTCCGCATCGGGGTCCAGGAATGCGCTGGGGCGGGCCTGTCCCAGCCACCACTCGGCGTCGTCCGCCGGGATGGCAAGCTCGTCCGCGCGCTCGCGGAGGCGGTCCATTGTGCTCTGCAACTGGGGCGTCACGGCATGCCTCTCGGTCGGGTCGCGCTACCGACGGAGAGCGTACAGGTGTTCGACACGGCCGCGCGGGCGCAGGGCAATGCGCGGCGGATGTTGGCCGCCGCGTTGGAGGCCGAGGTGGACCTACCTGGCGGAAGTTGGCAGCCGATCGCGACGAGCGGGGCTGGCGGCCGGTCGTGCGCAACGGTCGGCGCAGCCTCGGCAGGGCCGAGGCGAGTCGTGCTGCGGGGCGAACGGCTAGGCGGCCGGACCGGCGTTCGAGGAGATGTAGGCATGGAACGCTGCAACTTCCTCGTCTGTCGCTACGGGCGCGAAGTCGAGGTGCTCGCTGGGGTGGACGCTGGTGCCGGAGCCGGTCACCGTCACGAACCAGGCGGCTTCATGACTGGACCAATACGCTTGCGCCAGGACGCCCATCTCGTCGGCCTCCGAAGGGTCGCTAGGATTCTCCGCCGCGATGATGCGGACCCACTGTCCGTCCTCCCCGTACGGCGGTTGCGGGAAGGTGAGAGCGATGTCGTCCGGCTGGACGCTTTCGTCCGGCACGCCCAGCATTCGCGCGGCACCCACACGAGCCAGGGTCAGCACGTCCCTGGTCCTGGAGGTACGACCGACCTCCACCTCACCGTCGGGCCCGTCAACCGTTACGAGGTAGGAACGGTCCGGCTGGTGGAGTACCCGCGCCCGCACTCTGATCGGCCCATCGTTCATCCGTCGATGATGCCGCATCTACGCGGCATGGTCATCCGGCATCTGACGCGCGCTGATGCCACCCTCGGCGCGTTGGTAGCGCCTGCCGCCGTGCGCTCTCATTGCGGGATCAGTGCGCCGCTGTCGCGGGACGTTGGACCGCGCGCCTGAGCGACGACGACCAGCGTGGGTCGGTCGAGGCTATCCGCGCCGCTCAGGACGGGTACTTGTTACCAGGCGTCGTTGCGATCAGTACATCGGCCACCGGCTTCCAGCCAAGCGTCCTGTACAGACGTTGACCGTCCTCGCTGGCGATGAGAATGCCGCGTTCGACGCCTTCTTCGATCGCGGAACCGGCCAGTGCGCTCATGACCGCGCTGGCCAGACCCTTGCGGCGATGAGCCGGCATCGTTTCGATCCGGTCTGCGACCGCATCCGCACCGGCCAGTCCCATCGTCCCGCGCGCACCAACCTCCCCCGACTTGTGCCGTATGGTGGCCGTGACGACGCTGTCGCCAGCATGTGCGTCGACCTGAGTCAGCAGCCGGTACGGTGCCACCGGCATATTCTGCGGATGCCCGCGAAGATCGGCCGTCATCAGCAGTTCCGAGTGCTTGAGCACGATCAGGCCTGCGGCCACCAGAGCCGAGGCCGCCCTCGCCGAGTCGGTGGTGGGCACGGTCAGCCATGTGACGGTGTCCTCGCCAGCGACTAGGGCGTGTCCTGTCGATCATGGCAGCCAGATGACAGTGGCGATGAGGACCAGGCTGGCCCGGTATAGGGATGCCCGTTTGGCGTAGCGG
>NZ_JBFAAL010000014.1:0-158831 GCF_040639715.1 Micromonospora sp. NPDC023737 | reverse complement strand
TCGCCGTCGATGTAGGTGATCGCGGACGAGCAGGCCGCGGTGTTCACGAAACCGGGGTCGTACGTGGTCATCCCCCCGGCCAGGTCAGCCCGGCCCGGCCAGGTCGGCCCGGCCAGGTCAGGTCAGGGCTGGGGCGGCCTCGGTCAGGGCGGCGAGCGCCTCCCGCATCCGCCACGAGTTGCGGTCGCGAGGGCCGATCGGGTTGGAGATGGTGCGCAGCTCGGCGAAGGGGAGGCCGGCCTGGGCGGCGGCCACCGCCACGCCGTACCCCTCCATGGCCTCGGCCACGGCGTCCGGGTGGCGCTGGGAGAGCAACTCGGTGCTCGCCGCGGTGCCGGTCACCGTGTTGACCGTGAGTACCGGCCCGACCGTGGCGTCCGGGAGGGCGGCCCGGAGCACGGCCAGCAGCTCCGGGTCGGCGAGGACGGTGCTGCCACCGCCCAGCAGGGCGGGCGGCATGCCCAGCGCGTCGATCGGGATGAAACCCTCCGGAGCCTCGGCCCCGAGGTCGGCGGCGATGCTCGCGGTGCCCAGCACGGTGCCGCCGACGGGGACCCGGCCGGCGAAACCGCCGGCCACCCCGGCGCTGATCACCGCGCGGTACGGCTCTCCGGCCACCTCGGCGAGCGCCAGCGCGCGAGCGGTGGCCGCTGCGGCGACCGCCGGCCCCACACCGACCGGGGTGACGGTCACCGTCGGGTCGGCGAGCCCAGCCCGAATCGCGTCCGCCTCGGCGGGTACGGCGGTGACCACCAGCAGGCCGCTCACGACAGCGGTCCGCGTGGTTCCCGGTGGCTCTCCTCGTCGCTCCCGCCCGGCCCGGCCACGGACGGGGAGGGCCGGTAGATGTGGTAGCCGGGCGGGGCAGCGGGACCTGGTTCATAGCCTGCGGTCTCGCGGGGCGCCGGGGCGGGCGACGTGGGGCGTGGATCATCGGCCTCCGGTGCCGCCTCCTCCGCGTCGGCCAACTCGTCGTCGCCGAGTGGACGGCCGGCCAGGCGCTCACCGCGGAGCCGGCCAGCGACCAGCACACCCCGGATGGCGGCCAGTACGCCCACCCCGCCGGCGACCGCGATGCCGGTCCGGCCGTCGAAGGGAACCAATCCGAGCCCGCCGCCGAGGACGAACGCGAGCATCAGCACCGTCTCGGAGTGGGCGAAGGAACTGGCTCGTAGCCGCTCCGGGATCCGCTCCTGGATCGACGCGTCGACGGCGAGCTTGGCGATGCCGCTGAACAGGGCGGCGACCAGGCAGAACAGGGCAACCATGGGAAGCGAGAACTTCACCACGGCGAGCACCGCGACACCGGCCACGATGATCATGCTGCTGGCCTGGATGGCGGTCGGCCGGTGGATCCGTAGCCGGGTGCCGATCGCGGTGGCCAGGAAGGTACCCACGACCAGCGCCCCGCCGACCAGGCCCAGTGCCGCCTCGTCGGTGAGTTCGCGGCCGAACGCGGCCGTCGTGAGGTCGCCCTTCTTGATGGCGAAGGCGAGGAAGAGCAGCAGGAACCCGTAGACCGCACGCAGGGCGGCCGCCCCGATCAGGGTGGCGATCACCAGCTGGCCCGCAGGCCCCCCTCGGCCGAGCGGGCGGTCTCCGTTGCGGCGACGGCCGAACAGCGCCCGCAGCAGGCGGGGCACCCGTTCCGGCGGTTCCGAGTCGGCCCTGGGTGGCAGCCGCAGCGAGATCACCATGCCGACCAGGAAGATCACCGATGCGACCCGCAACGGCCACTGCGGCCCGAACCAGAAGGCGGCCAGTCCGATCGGGGCGACCAGGCCACCGGCCACCGTGCCGTAGATGCTCGCCCGTGCGCCGACCTGGGACAGGCCGAGCCCCTCCGGCAGCAGTCTCGGCACCGCGGCCGAGCGGGCGACGCCGTACGCCCGGGAGAGCGCCAACACTCCGAAGGCTGCCGGATAGAGCCCGAAGCCGTGGATGTGGTCGCTGATCAGCCAGGCCAGGAAGGCGCGGCCGAGCATGGTGGTGGCCAGCGCGTAGCGGCGACCGTGGCGGAAGTGATCGAGCAGCGGTCCCACCACCGGGGCGAGCATGGCGAACGGCACCATGGTCACCAGCAGGTAGAGCGCCACCTTGCTGCGCGCCTCGCCGAGCGGGACGTTGAAGAAGATCGTCCCGGCCAGGCCGATGGCGATCAGGGTGTCACCGGCGCAGGAGAGGGCGTGCAGGTCGAAGAGGCGGACCATGCCGGCCTCGCCACCCGCGCCCCGAGCCCGGGCCCGGCCGGCGCTCCGGGTCACCCAGCGACCGCTGCCGATCGAACCGCGCAGCAGCAGCCGGACGAAGCGGATGCCGGTGCCCACGGTCCGCCCGAGGACGGACCGCTCAGGGCGGGATGACAGCGGCATGTGCACCATCCTCGCCCATCGGATCCGGGTGTGCCGCACCAGTTGAGCAGAAGCTCTCGGGGAGTCCCCGTCGCCGGTCGCGTACGCATGGGGAACAATGGTCTGGTGACCAGGCCCGCCTCCACCCGTGCCGCCCGTCTCGACCAGGTCTGCGCCGCCGCCGTCGAGGTGGCCCGCGCCGGCATCACCGAGGTGGACGCCTCCGACGTCGGCGAGCATCTGCAGGCTGTCGCCGAGGGCGAACGGCTCGTCACGCACTACTTCGAGTGCCGGCTCGCCGGTTACCGCGGCTGGCGTTGGGCGGTCACCGTCACCCGGGTGCCCCGCAGCCGCAACGTGACGATCTGCGAGACCGTCCTGCTGCCCGGCACCGACGCGTTGCTCGCCCCCGGTTGGCTGCCCTGGCAGGAGCGGCTCAAGCCGGGCGACCTGGGCCCGGGCGACCTGCTGCCCACTCCGCCGGACGACGAGCGGCTCGCGCCCGGTTACCTGCTCTCCGACGACCCGGCGGTCGAGGAGACCGCCTGGGAGCTCGGCCTGGGCCGGGCCCGGGTGCTCTCCCGCGAGGGGCGCGCCGAGGCAGCCCAGCGCTGGTACGACGGCGAGCACGGCCCCTCGGCGCCGATCTCCACGGCCGCGCCCGCGGCGGCCCGGTGCGGCACCTGCGGCTTCTACCTGCCGCTGGCCGGGCAGCTCCGGCAGGCCTTCGGGGCGTGCGGCAACTTCTACGCCCCGGACGACGGCCGGGTGGTGAGTGTCGACCACGGCTGTGGTGCGCACTCGGAGACGCTCATCGAGGCGGCCGAGACGGCTGTCGACGAGATGCCGACCGTCTACGACGACAGCGCGGTGGAGGCCGTCGCGGTCAGCCGTGCACCCGGGTCGGTCGAGGGGGCCGAGCCGGCGGAGCCGTACGGCCACTCCTGAGCGGACCGGCGACCGCCCCGCCGGCGCGGCTGTGAGCAGGCCGGGCGGTTCGGCGAGTGGGCGCGCGGTCAGCGGGCGGCGGCGCGACGGCGGCGGCGGTTCGCGTCGTGCCGCATCATCACCGCGAGGCCGGGGATGCCCCACAGGAAGCCGGCCAGGCAGATCCAGAGCCAGTTCTCGTGCCCGTGCTCGGTCAGCCAGCCGCGGAAGAAGACCAGCAGCACCAGCCCGGCTATTGCCCAGCCGATCATCCCGGAGAGGGCGAACGGCACCATCGGCGGATCGAGCGGCTCGGGCCGCGGCGGCTGCTGCTTCGGCACGCGGCAAGCGTACGCGATCAACTTTCCTGGCAGCCCACTGATCTGGGACGATGCGCGCGACGATCGAAGATCACCTGCGAGGACGTGATGGCAGTACCGCCCCCAAAGAACGGCACACCACCCGCCCCTGATTCGCCGCGTAACGGATTTGACCGGTTCTTCGAGATCTCTGCCCGTGGCTCGACGATGAGCCGCGAGATACGCGGAGGTCTGGCGACTTTCTTCACGATGGCCTACATCGTGGTGCTCAACCCGCTGATCCTCGGCAGTGCCGCTGACGGTGACGGCAAGAAACTCGCGATCCCGGCGATCGCCGCGGCGACGGCGCTGGTCGCCGGCGTGATGACCATCCTGATGGGCGTGGTCGGCCGGTTCCCGTTGGCGCTCGCCGCCGGCCTCGGCGTCAACGCGCTCGTCGCGTTCGAGATCGCCCCGGAGATGACCTGGGCCGACGCCATGGGCCTCGTGGTGATCGAAGGTGTGATCATCGCGGTGCTGGTGCTGACCGGCCTGCGTACCGCGGTCTTCCGCGCGGTGCCGACCCAGTTGAAGACGGCGATCGGCGTCGGTATCGGGCTGTTCCTGACCATCATCGGGTTGGTCGACGCCGGCTTCGTACGCCGCGTGCCGGACGTGGCCAACACGACGGTGCCGGTGGGGCTGGGCATCGGCGGCAAGCTGGCGAGCTGGCCGCTGCTCGTCTTCGTGGTCGGGCTGCTGCTGACGCTGGTGCTGGTGGTCCGCCGGGTCCGGGGCGCGATCCTGATCGGCATCCTCGGCTCGACCGTGCTGGCGATCATCGTCGAGGCGATCGCGAACGTCGGACCGTCCGTGGTCGACGGCAAGCCCAACCCGAAGGGTTGGGCGCTCAACGTTCCGGAGCTGCCGAAGACCATCGCGGACGTTCCGGATCTGTCGCTGCTCGGCCACTTCAACGTGCTCGACTCGTGGAGCCGGGCCGGCTGGCTGGTCGTGCTGATGTTCGTCTTCACGCTGCTGATCACGGACTTCTTCGACACGATGGGCACGATGGTCGCGGTCGGCCAGGAGGGCGGGATGCTCGACGAGCGGGGCACCCCGCCGCGGGCGAAGGAGATCCTGCTGGTCGACTCGATCGCCGCGGCGGCCGGCGGTGCGGCGAGCACCTCCAGCAACACCTCGTACATCGAGAGCGCCGCCGGCGTGGCGGAGGGCGCCCGGACCGGCGTGGCCAGCCTGGTCACCGGCGGGCTCTTCCTGCTGGCCATGTTCCTGGCGCCGCTGGTGGTGGTCGTACCGTTCGAGGCGGCGTCCACCGCGCTGGTGGTGGTGGGTTTCCTGATGATGACCGCGGTCCGGACCATCGACTGGTCCGACTACGAGATCGCGATCCCGGCGTTCCTCACCATCGTGCTGATGCCCTTCACCTACTCGGTCTCCAACGGGATCGGAGCCGGCGTGATCACCTACGTCGTGCTGAAACTGGCCCGGGGGAAGGCGCGGGAGGTGCACCCGCTGATGTACGGGGTGGCCGCGCTCTTCATCCTCTACTTCCTGCGCGGACCGATCGAGTCCGTGGTGCTGTGACGCCGGCCCGGGCCGGGCGTCCGGAAGCGGACACCCGGCCCGGGGCAGCCGAAAGTCCTCGTGAGCCTGGTCATATCAGATGTCGTTAGCCAAGCTCATTAGTTAAGCTAACTATCGTGACGGAGCGGACGGTGACTGCGAAACGCGTGCCACCGGCGCAGCTGGCCCCCCAGCTGCGTGATGCGATCACCCGACTCAGCCGGCGGGTCAGACAGGCCCGGCCGGTCGGCGATCTGACGATCACCCAGCTCAGCGCGCTCACCAGCCTCGGGCTGGCAGGCGCGCTGACGCCACGGGAACTGGCCGACGTGGAACGGGTGCAGCCGCCGACGATGACCCGGATCGTCGCGAAGTTGGAGGAGCGCGGGCTCGTGCAGCGCACCCCCCATCCGACCGACGGACGCCAGGTCATCCTCGCGCCGACCGAGGGAGGGCGGGCGATGCTCGAGAAGTTCGAGCGCGCCCGTAACGAGTGGCTGGCCAACCGGCTGGCCGAGCTCAGCGAGGTCGACCGGGAGACGCTGGGGAGAGCTGCCGAGCTTCTCCAGCAGATCGCTCGCGCCTGACTCGTACCCGCGCCATCGGGTCCGCGCCGTCCGCCGTGGATGACGCGTACGACTCGAGGAGGCGCTACCAAGAGTGCAGGCCAGGCTGAGCACCATGTTCCAGTCCCTACAGGTTCGCAACTACCGGCTCTTCGCCACCGGACAGCTGATCAAACTGCTCGGCGTCTGGATGATGTACATCGCCCAGGACTGGCTCGTCCTCGACCTCTCGGACAACTCCGCGACCGCGCTCGGCGTGGTGACGGCCCTGCAGTTCACCCCGGTGCTCCTGCTCACCCTTCTCTCCGGCCGCCTCGCCGACCGGTACGACAAGCGCATCCTGCTCTTCGTCGCCAACACCTTCTGGACCGTGCTGGCGCTCGGCATGAGCATGCTGGTCATCACCGGCCTGGCTCAGCTCTGGCACGTCTTCGCGTTCGCCCTCCTGCTCGGCGTCGCCAACGCGGTGGAGACTCCCGTCCGGCAGTCCTTCGTCTCCGAGCTGGTCGGCGTGTCGCTGCTGCCGAACGCCCTCTCGCTCAACGCCGCCGTGTTCAACTCCGCGCGGATCATCGGCCCGGCCATCGCCGGTGTGGCCATCGCTCTCTTCGACGTCGGTCCGGTCTTCATCATCACCGCGGTCAGCTCGATCGCGCCGCTGGTGAACGTGGTGCGGATGCGTACGTCCGAGCTCTACCGGGACGCCCTGCCGCCGCGGGACGAACGCGCCGAGGCCCGGGTGATCGACGGGTTGCGTTACGTCTGGCACCGCCCCGACCTGCTGCTCCCGATGGTCGTGATGTCGGTGATCGGCATGTCGTTGTTCAACTTCCAGCTCACCCTGGCAGCGCTGGCCAAGACCGTGTTCCATACCGGTGCGGCCTCGTTCGGCCTGTTCACCACCGCGCTCGCGCTCGGCGCGCTCGGTGGGGCGCTCGCCGGGACCGGGCGGCGCAGCCGGCCGTCCGTCTGGCTGGTGCTCGGCGCCGCCATCGCCTGCGCGATCTTCGGCACGCTGGTCGGCCTCTCCCAGGTGTACTGGCTGGTGGCCGTCCTGCTGGTGCCGACCGGATTCTTCATGGTCTTCTTCGCCCAGGCCGCCAACCAGCGGGTGCAGCTCGGTGTGGACGCCGCTTTCCGGGGCCGGGTCATGGCGCTCTGGGTGCTGGTGTTCCTCGGTACCAACCCGGTCGGCGCGCCCGTGATCGGTTGGGTCGCGGAGACCTTCGGTGCCGGGGCCGCCATCTGGATCGGTGCGCTGATCTCGCTCGCCACCGCGCTGCTCGCGCTGGCCTGGCAGCTGCGCCGCTCCGGCGCCCGGCTCCGGTTCCAGGTGCTGCCGATGCCCCGCTTCTACGTGACGCAGACGGAGAGCTGAGCCAGCAGGGGCCCTGTCGTGCGATCTTGCGCGGCAGGGCCCCTCTTAACACATCTGGCCGGCCGAAGCGCCCCGATGCGCGGATGGCGCGGATGCCGCCATTCCGGTGGCGGAGCGGCAGGGCGGAGCTTAGCGTCGATGCGTGGAGCTCGGACGCGCACTGCTGCTCGCCCTGGCGTTCGTCGCCGTGGCGAGTCTGCCTGCGTTGATCGCCCTGCTTTTCTGCGCCGACGAGATCATCGACCGGGTGGCCTGCGGCTACGCGGAATGGCGCGAGCGCCGGCGGGAGCGGCGCGTCATTGCCCGGCTGGACCGGGCCGTCGAGGCCGACGCGCTGACTCGTGACATCGACCTGTCCGAGTTCGACCGGGAGGACCGGCGGCCGCTGGAACAGCTCGCCACCGACCTGCGCCGGCTGGGCGGCCAGCGACTCGGGGGCACCGGCCGACCGATGGTCTGGCACGGCGCGGTGCTCCAGGCGTACGACGACCGGCTGCGTCTCGCCTGTCGCGCGCTCGACATCACCGAGCACCTGAGCGAGCTGGATGGCGTCGACCAGGAGATCGAACGGGTCCGGGTGGAGGGGCTGCTGCACGCTGCGGGGCTGAGCCTGCCGGCCGCGCGTGGGGCGAGGCGGCGGCAGCAGCACCGGTGAGGACGTACCCCGGTTGAGGCTCTTCGTCGCGGTCAACCCGACGGCCGACGCGGTCGCCGACCTGACCGCCCAGGTCGCCCGACTCCGGATCGGGGCGGCGGCCGCGGCCGGCACCAACGTACGGCTGGCCGACCCGGAGCACGCCCACCTCACGCTCGCCTTCCTCGGTGACGTCGAGGAGGCTCGACTGGTCGAGGTGGAGAGCTCACTCGGGCTCGCCGCCCAGTGGTTCCGTGAGTCCCGGGACGCCGCTCCCCGGCTGCGGCTGGGCGGGGGCGGGCTGTTCGGGCAGGGCCGGTTCACCATCCTCTGGGTGGACGTACGCGGTGAGATCGAGGCGCTCGCCACCCTGGCCCGGCTGATCCGCTCACGGCTGCGGAGCGCACGCCTGCCGTACGACGAGAAGCCCTTCCGTGCGCACCTCACCATCGCCCGGCCCGGTGATCGGATGGACGAGGCCGACATCGAGGCGGACCGGGTCACGCTGGACGGCTACCTGGGGCCGGAGTGGCCGGCGGCCGAGTTGTTGCTGATGCGCAGCCACCCGGGCCCCCGGCCACGCTACGACCGGCTCGCCGCCTGGCCCCTGTGACCGGGCTCGGGCCCAGGTGGCGGCTGTCTCAGTCCTTCCGGGTGCCCTCGTAGAGGTCGAAGTACAGCTTGTCGAGTTCGTCGCTCCGGTTGCCCAGCGCGTCGGGATCGACGATGTCGTGCCCGATGCCCAGTTCCGCGGTCAGTTCGTGGACGGCCAACGGGCGGTCGTTCGCCGCGGCGATACGCCGCGGAACGGCCACCGCATCCTGGCGATCGATGAAGTCGTCGTTCGCCGACGTCACGACCGCCACGCTCATCAGTCTCGGATTTCGCTGGTCCAGATCGAAGTTGCGCGCGATGCGCAGGTACTGGGAGAGCGCGGCGAAGGAGAAGCCTTCCGAGTTGACCCGGTCCGGTACGAGATGGAAACCGAAGAGCACGATCGTCGGTTTGACCACGAAGCCGGGTGCCTGAGCACTGTTGGGCTTGTAGAAGGGGGACAACAGCAGAAGATGACGCACCGCGTCGGGCCGCCGGCCGGCCAGCCAGGTGGCCAGCACCCCGCCGCCGGAGATGCCGACCACGCCCACTTCGTCGCCGAGCCCGGTGACCAGATTCAACGAGTCGTTGGCGTATCCCACCAACTCGCCGGCTTCGAGCTTCGCGTGCGCCAGCTCGTCGGAGACCCCGTGCCGGGGTGCCCGAGGCACCCAGACGTTGTAGCCCTCGTCGAAGTAGCGCTTCGCCAGGCCGGCGTACTGCTTGGGGCAGTCGGTGTAGCCGTGCAGCAGCAGGACCGCCTTGGCTGTCCTGCTGCCGTGCGACATCACCACGCTGCGGCACTCCGGGCGTACGTCCGGATCCGCGGTTTCGGCCGCGACGACCTGCTCGGCCTGACCGAGGGCGGCGTCGAAGGTGAGCGCCTTCGGAGTGGCGCGCTGCAGATCGCTTCCGCCGAGCGGCCAGGCGTATAGGACGACGGCCGCCAGGACGACGAGCGCGAGCAGCGCGCCGAGGGCGACGCCGACCCGGCCGAGCACGGTCCGTCGGGCCGGGCTCTTCGGCTGTGCGATGTCTAGGGTCAAGACGCGTGCCTTCCACGTGAGGGGACAACGTGGACACGCGGTTGAGCCGGTTGCGGTTCGGGCGCTCTACTGTGTGCTGGCTCTCCTCCGGCGGGGTGGGCCGATCCGCCCACCCCACCAGAGGTGCGTCAGGAGGACTCGCCCCAGCGGAGGGGCGTCAGGAGGACTCGCGGGCGGCCGGGCCGCTGCCGAAGAGGACGTCGTCCCAGCTCGGCAGGCGCTTGCGTGGCTTGCCCGAGCTGTCGGTGGGCTCGCTGCCCGCGGCGGCCGCCGCCCCGGTGCGACGCGGCCGGAGCACCGCCAGCGACGGAACGGCCGGCACCTCCTTGGGCGCGTCCGAGTCGTCGTCGAAGGCCGAGCCGGCCCCACCACCGAGCAGCGCGGCGGCACCGCCCGCGACGGCTCGCTGCCGGGGCGCGTCGGACCCCGCGAGCGCTGCGGGCGTACGCGGCTCCAGGCCTCGGCCGGAGGAACCGCCCAACGGCCGGTCGAGGGACGCGAGCAGGGCGTCCCGCCCGGCCCGGATCGGGTCCCGACCGGGGCGGGAGTGCTCGGCGGGCGCCGGCAGCCCGTGCCCGCCTCTGCTCGGCTCGCTACGCGTCGGCCCGGGCAGGGCGTGCCCACCCCGCTCCGGCGGATCCTGGCCGAGGATCGGCGTGGGCCGCTCGGCACAGAGGTATTGCGCCATGTCGTCGTGCGGGGCGACCGCCTGTCGGGTCTTGTCGAGGACCCAGATCGCCTGCGCGGTGGCCTTGCCCGACGGCCAGGTGGCGATGATCCGCCAGGTGCCGTCGTCACGCCGGTACGCGTCCCAGGAGATCTTCTCGGTGTCGATGCCGTGCTGGGCGAGCCGGTCGTTGACCACCTCGGCGAGGGGCGTCGGCTTCTCCGCGCCCTTGAGCCGGGTGCGCCGAGCGTGCTGGGCGAGCATCGCCCGCTCCTGCAGCACCGGACCGGCGTAGCGCAGCACCCGATCGACCGGCACTCCGGCGATCCGGGCGACGTCCTCGGCGGACTCACCGGAGCGGATGCGGGCCTGGATGTCGCGGGGGGACAGGGACGGGATCGGGTCGGCGGCAGCGGACGCCACCGCGAGCGGCGGGGCGCCGGGCTCGGCGTGCAGCGCCGTGCTCACCCGCTCGTCGATGGGCAGCGCGAGCAGCCGCCCCACCTCGTCGGCGAGTACCAGGGCCTGGCCGTCCTCGGAAAGGGCGACGAAGCGTACTGGGCGCATAACGTTGCCTCCGTCCCGCTTCGTTGGCCGCACGCCACGAGTCAGCCACCCGGGCGTCTCGCACCACCGTACGCTCATCTGCCTTCAGGTGGGGGATGCGACACCCGCATGTCGTGGATGACCTGCGGCGATGATCACGGTGGGTGGCGGCCGCACCGAGCGACGGCCACCCACCGTCATGTCGATCAGAGTCGCTCGATCACGTAATCGATCGACGTGGTGAGCGCCTCGACGTCGGCCGGCTCGATGGCCGGGAAGAGCGCGACCCGCAGCTGGTTACGGCCCAGCTTGCGGTACGGCTCGGTGCCCACGATGCCGTTGGCGCGCAGCACCTTGGCGATCGCGCCCGCGTCCACCCCGTCGGCGAAGTCGATGGTGGCCACCACGTTGGAGCGCAGCGCCTGGTCGGCGACGAACGGCTTGGCCACCTCCGAACGCTCGGCCCAGCCGTACACGATGGATGCGCTCTCGGCGGTCCGCTTTGCGGCCCAGGCCAACCCACCCTGCTCGTTCATCCAGTCCGTCTGCTCGGCGGCCAGGAAGATGGTGGCCAGCGCCGGGGTGTTGTAGGTCTGTTCGAGGCGCGAGTTGTCGATGGCGGTGACCAGATCGAGGAAGGCCGGGATGTAGCGCCCGGACGCCTTGATCTCCGCAGCACGCTCCAGCGCGGCCGGCGACATGAGGGCGAGCCAGAGCCCGCCGTCGGAACCGAAGCACTTCTGCGGTGCGAAGTAGTAGACGTCCGTCTCGGCGAGGTCCACGTCCAGGCCTCCCGCGCCGGAGGTGGCGTCGACCAGCAGCAGCGCGCCCTCGTCCGCGCCGGACACCCGGGAGATCGGCACCGCCACGCCGGTGGAGGTCTCGTTGTGCGGGGTCGCGTAGACGTCGACTCCCGCCTCGGCGACCAGGCCCGGTGCGCTGCCCGCGTCCGACTTCCGGACGGTCGGCTCGCCGAGGAAGGGCGCGTCCTTGACCGCCTTGGCGAACTTGGCGCCGAACTCGCCGAAACTGGCGAACTGGGCCCGGTCGCGGATGAGACCGAACGTGGCGACCTCCCAGAAGGCCGTCGTACCACCGTTGCCGATGATCACCTCGTAGCCGTCCGGCAGGGAGAAGAACTGGGCGATGCCGCTGCGCAGCCGGGCCACCTGGTCGCGGACCGTCTTCTGCCGGTGGGAGGTGCCGAGGTAGCTGGTGGCCACGTCGGCGAGGGCGGACACCGCCGCCGGGCGGACCTTGGACGGTCCGCAGCCGAACCGCCCGTCGGCGGGCTTGATCTCGTCGGGAATCCGGATGGTCGGTGCGTCAGCCACGGTTCTCAAGGTCCTTCCGCGTGGGCCGGGGCCCGGTGAGCTGGCGGGCACGGGCCGACGGCGGGCGCGGAGGCGCGCGGGGCCGGGGTCCGAGCCCGGTCCGGCGGCACTGCCGAAGTCACATCCTCCCATCAAGGCACCCGAGCCCGAGCCTCGGTCCCGCCTGCCGGGTTGAGGCGTGCGCCACAGCTGCCGGCGGGGTTCTGCCTCGGCCGACAGGGTCCGTACGCGCGGACGCCGTGGTGCGGGTGGGCCGGCACGGCCATCGTGCCGCACGCACGGTGACTGAGCGGGGAAGGATGCGGAGGGTGACGGGTAGCCGGAGGGGCGGGCACCCTACTTCGGTCCTTTGCTCTGCACCCCTCGGCGCGCCACCCTCTTGACCTGCGATTTCGCCGGAATTCCTCGAGCCGCGCCGCGAGACGGCGGATGCGGAGAGTAGCTGGCGCTTATGAGGGTGCAGAGCAAAGGAGGCGAAGTGGGTTTCCGGGTCGAACCGACGACTCACTCAACGTCACGTCGAGGGGCTGCCCAGGGCCCGCGGCGTCGGCCGCGGCGCCCGTGGGAGCCCCTCGATCAGAACTCAGACGCCGTGCGGGATGGCGTCCCAGCCCTCGACCTCCTGCGGCTTGCGCGGGCTGTGGCCGATGTACCGGGCGGACGGCCGGACCAACCGCTGGAGCTTCTTCTGCTCCAGGATGTGAGCGCTCCAGCCACCCATCCGGGCGCAGGTGAACATCGAGGTGAACATGTGCGCCGGCACCTCGGCGAAGTCGAGCACGACGGCGGACCAGAACTCGACGTTGGTGGCGAGCACCCGGTCCGGCTTGCGGTTGTGCAGTTCCTCCAGGGCGGCCTTCTCCAGCGCCTCGGCCACCTCGAAGCGGGGCGCGCCGAGCTCCTTGGCCGTCCGGCGGAGCACCCGCGCGCGCGGGTCCTCGGCCCGGTAGACCCGGTGCCCGAAGCCCATGAGTCGCTCGCCGCGGTCCAGCACACCCTTGACATAGCCCTCGGCGTCGCCGCCGCGTTCGACCGCCTCGAGCATGTTGAGCACCCGGGACGGCGCGCCGCCGTGCAGCGGGCCGGAGAGGGCACCGATGCCGGAGGAGATGCAGGCGGCGGCGTCGGCGCCGGTCGAGGCGACGATCCGGGCGGTGAAGGTCGAGGCGTTCAGCCCGTGCTCGGCGGCCGAGATGAAGTAGGCGTCAACGGCCTTGACGTGCCGCGGGTCCGGCTCGCCGCGCCAGCGCTTCATGAAGCGCTCGACGATCGTGGACGCCTTGTCGATCTCCTTCTGCGGCACGGCCGGCAGGCCGAGGCCGCGGGCGGACTGTGCGACGAAGGAGAGCGCGGTCACCGAGACCCGGGCAAGGTCCTCGCGGGCCTGCTCGTCGGTGATGTCGAGCAGCTGGTCGAGGCCCCAGTACGGAGCGAGCATCGCGACCGCGGACTGCACGTCGACGCGGATGTCACCGGAGTGCACCGGCACCGGGAACGGCTCGGCGGGCGGCAGGCCCGGCCCGAACCGGCCGTCCACCAGCAGGGCCCACACGTTGCCGAAGGAGACCTGACCGATCAGATCCTCGATGTCCACCCCGCGGTAGCGCAGCGCGCCACCCTCGCGGTCGGGCTCGGCGATCTCGGTCTCAAAGGCGACGACGCCCTCCAGACCCGGTTTGAAGTCAGCCATGTCGGTCTCCTGGCTCTGGTCGCCGCCCGGTTCGGCCACACGCGGCCCGGTCGGTCGAGCACCTTGGGCGACCCTTGGGGATTCGTTCGGAACATCTTGCCTGCTGAGTAACCAAGTGCGCGACCCACTGCGACTGTGCTGCATACGACATCCCCGGACGCGCATCCGGTTCACGCCTGGGCAAGACTGGGACGGTACGGGCTGGCCAGCCTCGACGAGCGCGTACCGGCCCGGTGAAAGGGAGTAGGAACGTGACGGGCGACACACCAGTCCCGGCCGCGATGCGTAACGAGTACGCCGCGGACCGGGGCCTTTCCGAGGCTGACCTGGCCGGCGACTGGCATGCGCAGTTCGCCCGTTGGTTCGCCGACGCCGTGGCCTTCGGGCTGCCCGAGCCGAACGCCATGGTCGTCGGCACCGCGGACGCCGCCGGGCGGCCCAGCGGGCGCACCGTGCTGCTCAAGGGCTACAGCCCGGACGGCTTCGTCTTCTTCACCAACCACGCGTCGCGCAAGGGCACCGAGGCGGCCGCGAATCCGTACGCCAGCCTGGTCTTCCCCTGGTTCCCCATGCAGCGCCAGGTCGTGGTCGCCGGCACCGTGCAGGAGGTGCCGCGGGCGGAGACCGAGGCGTACTTCGCGACGCGGCCCCGTGCCTCGCAGTTGGGCGCCTGGGCCAGCCCCCAGTCGCAGGTCATCCCGGACCGGGCCATGCTCGAGGCACGCTTCCGGGAGGCGGCGGAGCGGTTCGCCGACGACGAGCCGATCCCGGCCCCGCCGCACTGGGGCGGGCTGCGGGTCCGCCCGGACTCGGTGGAGTTCTGGCAGGGTCACGCCGGTCGACTGCACGACCGCCTGCGGTTCCGGCGTACCGACGCCGGTGACTGGACCGTCGAGCGGCTGGCGCCGTGACGGAGAAACAACGTGCCGGGTTGCGCCGCTGGGCGATCGACCTGCGGCCGCTGAAGGTGCCGGACTACCGGCGGATCTGGCTCGGCAACGGCGTCGCGATGTTCGGCTTCCAGTTCACCGCGGTGGCCGTGCCGGTGGAGATGTACGACCTCACCAAGGCCTCCCTCTGGGTGGGCCTGCTCGGTATCGCCGGCTTCGTGCCCTTGCTGATCTTCGGCCTCTGGGGCGGTGCGGTCGCCGACGCACGCGACCGCCGAAAGGTGCTGCTCGGCGCCGGCACGCTGCTCTGGGCGTCGACCCTCGGACTGCTGGCCCAGTCGCTGCTGCACGTGGGCAGCCCGGTGCTGCTGCTGATTCTGGTGGCGGTGCAGTCGATCGCGTTCGCGATCACCTCACCGGCCCGCAGTGCGATCCTGCCGCGCCTGGTGCCGGACGAACTGGTGCCGGCGGCCAGCACGCTGAACTACACCACCTTCACGGCCGCCTCGGTGGTCGGTCCGCTGGCAGCCGGTCTGATCTTCTCGTCCTGGGGTGTCGACGTCGGCCTGCCGATCGCGTACGCGGTCGACGGACTGCTCTTCACGGTCTCGCTCTGGGCCACGCTGCGACTGCCCGCGCTGCCGCCCGAGCCGGACCCGGACGGCGACGGGACGCCCCGCAGGGCGGGGCTGGCCAGCGTCGTGGACGGGTTCCGCTACCTGGCGACCACGCCGGTGCTGCTGCTCTCGTTCGCCGTCGACCTGATCGCGATGATCCTGGCCATGCCCCGGGCGCTCTTCCCGGAGATCGCCCATGAGCGGTTCAGCGACGGTGCGGTCGGCTGGCTGTACAGCGCCATCGCCATCGGCTCGATGGTGGGCGGTCTCACCTCCGGCTGGATCAGCCGGCTGCGCCGCCAGGGGCTCGGGCTGGTGCTCGCGGTCGTCGGGTGGGGAGTGGCCATCGCGGCGGCCGGTTTCGCCCACCAGCTCTGGCTCATGGTGCTGCTGCTCGGTGTCGCCGGCGCGGCCGACCTGGTCAGCGCGGTGCTACGCCAGTCCATGCTGCTGATCTACGCGCCGGACCGGATGCGCGGCCGGCTCCAGGGGGTCAACACGGTGGTCGTCGCCGGCGGTCCGCGCCTCGGCGATCTGCGGGCGGGCGCGATGGCGGCCGGCCTCGGCGGTGGGCTCGCGTGGGTGGCCGGCGGTGTCGCCTCGGCGGTGCTGGTCGTCGTGCTCGCGGTCGCCTTCCCGGCGCTGCTGCGGTACCGGGCCGCGACGGCGACCGGCACCGAACCCGCACCGAACGTCGACGCCGGATCGACGGGCGTGGACGGGCCCCCGGCGGCGGGTCCGCCCGCCACCGACCGGGCGGCGACGGCGTCGGGCGGTGACCGAGAGTGACCGATTAGGGTCGCGGACATGCACATCCCTGACCAGCGTCCCCCCTCGGGCACCCAGTGGACCATCTCCGCCGCCGGCCACGAGGCCGTCATCGTCGAGGTGGGTGGCGGGTTGCGGACGTACACGCACGACGGCGTCGACTACGTCGACGGGTACGCGGAGGACGAACTCTGCCCCGGCTCCGCCGGGCAGGTGCTCGCCCCGTGGCCGAACCGGATCCGGGATGGGCGCTACACGATCGGTGAGCGGACGTACCAGCTGCCGCTGACCGAGCCGGCGCGGCACGTGGCGATCCACGGACTGGTCAACTGGATGCCGTGGCAGCTGTTCGAGCAGTCGGCGGACGCGGTGACCATCGGGTGCGACCTGCCGGCGCAGCCCGGTTACCCGTGGGCCTTGCAGCTGCGCAGCCGGTGGAGCGTAGGGGCGGACGGCCTGCGCGCCGAGCACGAGGTGCGCAACGTCAGCGGCGAGCCGGCCCCGTTCGGCTTCTCCGTGCACCCGTACCTGCAACTTCCCGGGGTGCCGGTCGACGAGCTCGCGATGCGGGTGCCCGGCCGGAGCCGGATCGTGCTGGACAACCGGTTGCTGCCCATCGCGGTGACCGACGTGGCGGGCACCGAGTACGACTGGACGAGCCCGCGCAAGATCGGCGATGCGGTCCTCGACCTGGCCTTCGGTGACGTGGTCCGGGAGGCCGACGGTGGTTCGTCGGTGAGCCTGGCCGCGCCGGACGGCTCGGGCGTGACCATCTGGGCCGACGGGGAGTTCGGTTGGTGGCAGGTCTTCACCGGGGACACGCTGACCGGTGAGCGGCACCGGCGTTCGGTCGCCGTCGAGCCGATGACCTGCCCGCCCGACGCGTTCCGGTCCGGCCACGACGTGATCACGCTCGCGCCGGGCGAGACCTGGCGTGGCGTCTGGGGTGTCCGCCCCGGCGCCTGACCGGGAGGGGAGTCGCATGGAGTTCGCCGAGGTGCTGCGGCGCCGGCGGATGGTGCGCAACTACGACCCGGACCGGCCGGTCCCGCCCGAGGTGGTGCAGCGGCTGCTCGACCACGCGGTCCGCGCGCCGTCGGCCGGTTTCGCGCAGGGTTGGGGCTTCCTGCTGCTCGAGGAGGCCGCCGACCGGGAGCGGTTCTGGACGGCGGCCACGCCGGGCGGCGGCGGCCGGGAGCGCTGGCTGGCGGGAATGCGGAAGGCGCCGCTGATCGTGGTGCCGCACGCGAACCGGTCGGTGTACCTGGAGCGGTACGCCGAGGCGGACAAGGGCTGGACGGATCGGTCCGCACAGCGGTGGCCGGTGCCCTACTGGTACGTGGACACCGGCTTCGCCGCCCTGCTGATGTTGCTCACGGCGGTGGACGAGGGGCTGGGGGCGTGCTTCTTCGGCATTCCCGCGCAACGGTTGGCGGCGTACCGGGAGGCGTTCGGCGTACCGGAGGAGTTCGAGCCGATCGGTGCGGTGACCGTCGGTTACCGGGCCGCCGACCATCGGTCACCGTCGCTGCGACGTGGGCGGCGACCGGTTGACGAAGTGGTCCGACGCGGGCGGTGGAGTTGACCGGCACGCCGGATTCGCCCGGTTGAAGATCGGGCGAGCGGTAGCGAAACTGACATCAGGGAGAAGTACGTGGTGTGCGACAGGCCGCTAGGCTGGCACGGGTCATCGGTGCCGCGCCGTGCGGTGCCACGCCGCGATCCGGCACGGCGTCGTCGGTCGGCCCGGCCACGGGGAGGGAGCGTGCCGTCGTGATCTTCAGAGCGGTTCGGGACGGGCGTCCCTATCCGGAACACAACCTGACGCTCAAGCAGTGGGCGGAGATCCCGCCGCGTCCGCTGCGCCTGGACCAGTTGATCACCACCAAGCGCGAACTGGCCCTGGACAAGCTCCTCGCCGAGGACTCCACCTTCTACGGCGACCTGTTCCCGCACGTGGTGCAGTGGAACGGCGGCCTCTACCTGGAGGACGGCCTGCACCGGGCGCTGCGTGCCGCGCTCCAGCAGCGCAACCAGATCCACGCGCGGGTGCTGGTGCTCTCCGAACCGGTGGAGTGACCGCTTCTCGCGCCCGCGGCTGAGCCACCGTTAGGGTGGCTGCCATGAGCCCCCGCCCCAGCGCACCGCTCGAACTGCTCGACCTGGACTCCGCGCTCAGCGAGGAGGAGCGGCAGATCCGCTCCGTCGTGCGCCAGCTGATCGACGACCGGGTACGCCCGCACGTCGCCGGCTGGTACGAGCAGGGCAAGTTGCCCGCCCGTGAGCTGGCCCGTGAGTTCGGCAAGCTCGGCCTGCTCGGCATGCACCTGAGCGGCTACGGCTGCGCGGGTGCTTCGGCGGTCGCGTACGGGCTGGCCTGCCTGGAGCTGGAGGCCGGCGACTCGGGGATCCGTTCGCTCGTGTCGGTGCAGGGTTCGCTGGCCATGTACGCGATCTGGCGTTACGGCAGCGAGGAGCAGAAGCAGCGCTGGCTGCCGGCGATGGCCGCGGGTGAGGCGATCGGCTGCTTCGGGCTGACCGAACCCGATCACGGCTCGGACCCGGCCTCGATGGCCACCCGCGCCCGCCGCGACGGCGACGACTGGGTGCTCACCGGCGGCAAGATGTGGATCACGAACGCGCCGATCGCCGAAGTCGGGGTGATCTGGGCGCGGACCGAGGACGGCGTCCGGGGCTTCGCCGTACCGATGGACACGCCGGGTGTGACCGTGCGGGAGATCCAGCACAAGATGTCGTTGCGGGCGTCGGTGACCGGTGAGATCGTGCTCGACGACGTCCGGCTTCCCGCGGCCGCCCAACTGCCGGAGGCGATCGGGCTCAAGGCGCCGCTGAGCTGCCTCACCGAGGCGCGGCACGGGATCGTCTGGGGCGCGCTCGGCGCGGCCCGGGACTGTCTGGAGACGGCGCTCGCGTACGCGGGCACCCGCACCCAGTTCGGCCGGCCGCTGGCCGGCTTCCAGCTCACCCAGGCGAAGCTCGCCGACATGACGGTGGAGCTGCAGAAGGGTTACCTGCTGGCCCTGCACCTGGGCCGGCTCGCCGACGCCGGCCGGCTGCGCCCCGAGCAGGTGAGCGTCGGCAAGCTGAACAACGTTCGCGAGGCACTGGAGATCGCCCGGCAGTGCCGGACGATCCTCGGCGCGAACGGCATCTCCGGCGAGTACCCGGTGATGCGGCACGCCAACAACCTGGAGAGCGTGCTCACCTACGAGGGCACCTCGGAGATCCACCAGCTCGTGATCGGACAGAAGCTGACCGGGCTGGGCGCCTTCGCCTGACCACTGCCAGGGCGCCGGCCCTGACCTGCGGATACGACGTCTCCGTCGGCTCGGCGCGCGGCTGTCGTATTGCGGACGTACCGTCATTGCAGACGGCAGTGTCTGACGAGGACGGTGAGGGCGATGGCCCGCGACGCTGACAGCAACGAGCCCACCAGGGAGTTCCCCGGTTACCCGACCGGCGAGGCGCTCAAGGGCCGCTCCGACGCGCCGCCCGAGGCGTCGGCGACACCGGTGCCCGCCGCCCGCCCCGCCCGGGGCCTGCTCTGGGTGCTCGGCGCGGCGGCCATCGCCGTGGTCGTGCTGCTCGGTGTGCAGACCTCCGGGCTGCTTCCCAACTTCCGTAACCCGTTCGCCGAGGAGCAGACGGACCGCAGCCAGCCGACGCTGCTGAAGTCGATTCAGGACCTCAGCCGCTACGTGGCCGCCGAGGGCAACTTCCAGGTGGTGGTCGATCTTCAGAAGGACCGCCAGTACGTTCCCGAGTTCCTGCTCAACGAACGCACCCTGTTCGTCGGAGCGGGCAGTGTCGAGGCGTACGTAGACTTCTCGAAGATCTCCGACGGCGCGATCGTCGAGTCGGCCGACGGCAAGTCGGTGGAGGTCAAGTTGCCCGCGCCGCAGCTCGGCGAGACCAACCTGGACCTGGAGAAGAGCTACGTCTTCGCGGAGCGGCGTGGCCTGCTCAACCGGTTGGGCGAGGTGTTCGGTGGTGACCCGAACCGGCAGCAGGAGGTCTACCGCCTGGCCGAGGACCGGATCACCGCAGCCGCCCGGGACAGCGGCCTCGGCGCCCGGGCGGAGGAGAACACCCGCAAGATGCTGGAGGGGCTGCTCGGCTCACTCGGCTACGAGCAGGTCACCATCACATACGTGGCTCCCTGACCCCACCCGCGCGCCCCCACCCCCGGTCATGTGACGCACGAATTCGGTGAATGTGCTGCGCTGACGCGCCGAATGGCGACACGTCCCGTGAATCGGCCCCCCTCGGGGGTGGGGGTGGGGTGGGGTCAGCGGGTAGCGGCGAGGTGGCGGTCCTCGTTGGGCATCAGGATCCAGAGCACCAGGTAGACGATCACCTGGGTGCCGGGCAGCAGCAGCGACAACAGGAACAGCAGCCGGACGGCACCGGCCGACATGCCGAACCGCTGGGCCAGGCCGGCGCAGACACCGGCGAGCATGCGCCCCTCGCGGGGCCGGACCAGTTTGCGACTCATCGTCGTACTCCCACTCTGCGGCGGTGAGTGCCGCGTCTGGAATCCACGGTAGGAACCACCAGCCGTCCCGCCCTCGGTCCGCAGGACGATCGGGGGACCGCGTACCCGTAGGTGGTTACCCGCGACGGGCTCGGCCGACGCACCGCGGCAGCATGCCCGATTCCGCGCCGTTCACGTCGCACCCCGTCGATACCCCTGGCGAAGCGGCTCGGGGTGGGTGACCGTTGGTGGTGTGCCCGTGACCCTGCGAAGCGGTGATCAGCGTCGACTGCCGGGTGGGGCCCGAACCTGCCGGGTAGGCTCGCGGGTTGGACACCCACACCCCTGTGGTGCCGCACCGGCCGCCCGAACCCGGGCGACCACGACGGGGCCGTACCCCGCACAACGGGTGCGACGGCGAGGAAAGTGCAGCCATGATCAGCGTTTTTGACCTCTTCAGCGTCGGCATCGGGCCCTCCAGCTCGCACACCGTCGGGCCGATGCGCGCCGCCCGTACGTTCGTCACAGGCCTCAAGGCCGACGGACTGCTCGCCGTCACCACCCGGGTGCACGTGGAACTGTTCGGCTCGCTCGGCGCCACCGGCCACGGCCACGGCAGCGACCGGGCAGTACTGCTCGGGCTCACCGGCGAGGCGCCGGAGACGGTCGACACCGACAGCGTGGCGTCCCGGGTGGCCCGGATCCGCGAGGAGCGGCGGATCAACCTCCTCGACGCGCACGAGATCGACTTCGATCCGGACCGTGATCTTGTCCTGCACCGCCGCCGCTCGCTGCCGTACCACCCGAACGGGATGACCTTCACGGCCTACGACGAGAGCGGTGCCGAGCTGCGGGCCCGCACCTACTACTCGGTCGGCGGCGGGTTCGTGGTCGACGAGGCGGCGGCCGGCGCCGACCGGATCGTCCCGGACAACACCCCGGTCCGGTACCCCTTCCTCACCGGCGCGGAGCTGCTGGAGGTCACCACCGCCACCGGGCTGTCGATCAGCGAGGTGATGCTCGCCAACGAACTCTCCTGGCGCAGCGAGGACGAGGTGCGCGCCGGCCTGCTGGAGATCTGGCGGGTGATGCGCGAGTGCGTCGAGCGGGGGTGCGAGCGCGACGGCGTGCTGCCCGGCGGGCTGAAGGTCCGCCGCCGGGCCGCCGAGCTGCGCCGTGGGCTGGAAGCGGACGCCGGCACCGACGATCCGCTGCACGCGATGGACTGGGTGACCCTGTTCGCGCTGGCGGTCAACGAGGAGAATGCGGCCGGTGGTCGGGTGGTCACCGCCCCGACCAACGGTGCGGCCGGGATCATCCCCGCCGTGCTGCACTACTACACGCGGTTCGTACCCGACGCGTCCGACGAGGGGGTGGTCCGGTTCCTGCTGGCCGCCGGCGCGATCGGCGTGCTGTTCAAGGAGAACGCGTCGATCTCCGGCGCGGAGGTCGGCTGCCAGGGCGAGGTCGGGTCGGCCTGCTCGATGGCGGCCGCCGGGCTCGCCGAGGCGCTGGGCGGCACCGCGGAGCAGGTGGAGAACGCCGCCGAGATCGGCATGGAGCACAACCTGGGGTTGACCTGCGACCCGGTGGGGGGGCTCGTGCAGATCCCCTGCATCGAGCGCAACGCCGTGGCTAGCATCAAGGCGATCACTGCCGCCCGTCTCGCGCTGCGCGGCGACGGGGTGCACGCCGTCTCGCTCGACAAGGTCATCAAGACCATGCGGGAGACCGGCGCCGACATGAAGGTCAAGTACAAGGAAACGGCACGCGGCGGTCTGGCCGTCAACGTGATCGAGTGCTGAACGTGCCGACAGGGCGATCGCTCACCGACTGCTAACCTGTCGTCCGTTTACTCAGGCGGGAGGCGGCGGTGACCTCTGGGGTCGCGGCGTTGTGGTCGCACCGCAACTCGCTGCGCATCCTGGTCAAGCGCGATCTCGCGGTGAAGTACCAGCAGTCGGCGCTCGGGTACGTCTGGTCGCTCATCGAGCCGCTCGGCATGGGGGCGATCTACTGGTTCGTCTTCGGGGTGCTCTACTCGCGGGACACCGGCCGGCACCTGGGTGAGGCGGCGGAGTCGTACCCGCTGTTCCTCATCACCGGGATCTTCGCCTGGATGTGGACCAGTTCGGCGTTGAGCGAGGCGACCAACGCGCTCACCGGCCAGGCCCGGCTGATCACCACGATGAACGTGCCGCGGCAGGTCTTCCCCATCGGACGGGTCACCGGCCGGTTCGCCGAGTACGTGGCCGGCCTGCCGGTCCTCGTCGCGGTCGCGGTGGCGTACGCCGTGCACGGTCGGGTCGACCTCGGTTGGTCGCTGTTCGCCCTGCCGCTCGCCGTGCTCGTCCAGGGCGTCCTGCTGTTCGGGTTGGCGCTGCTGCTCTCCGCGTTCAACGTGCTGATGCGCGACGTCGAGCGGTTCATGCGGCTGATCATCCGGGTGCTCTTCTACGCGACGCCGATCATCTATCCGTTGGGCCTGGTCCGGGATTCCGATCTGCCCGGATGGCTCAAGATCGTGTACGAGTTGAACCCGCTGGTCGGCATCTTCCAGCTGCACCACTCGATCTGGTACGGGAACGAGTTCCCGAACGCCCGCCTGCTCGCCACCACCGTCGGCGGCAGTCTGCTGGTGCTGGCCGCCGGGTGGTGGTCGTTCCGTCGCCTCGAACCCGCCGTGCTCAAGGAACTCTGAGATGGGCGACGCGATCATCGAGGCGGAGGGCCTCGGCATCCGGTTCGTCCGCAACCGGCGACGGCAGCTGCGGCTGCGTGACCTGTTCATCCACCAGGGCGGGCGGAACGCCCTGTCGGGCCAGTTCTGGCCGCTGCGCGACGTGTCGTTCACCGTACGGGCCGGCGACGCGGTCGGTGTCATCGGGCGCAACGGCACGGGTAAGAGCACCCTGTTGCGGTTGATCGCCGGGGTGCTGATTCCGGACGAGGGTGACATCCGGGTACGCGGTGACGTCGCGCCGCTGCTCGAACTCTCCGCCGGCTTCTCCAACGAACTGACCGGGCGGGAGAACCTCTACCTGGTGGGCGGCCTGCACGGGCTGTCGTCGGGCTACCTGAAGCGGCACTTCGACGACATGGTCTCGTTCGCCGGGGAGCAGGTGGAGCGGGCCATCGACACGTCGGTGCGGCACTACTCGTCCGGTATGAAGGTCCGGCTCGGCTTCGCGATCATCTCGCATCTGCCGCACCCGATCCTGCTCATGGACGAGGTGACCGCGGTCGGCGACGCCGAATTCCGGAAGAAGTGTTATGCGACGATTGATCGTCTGCTCGGGGAGGGGCGCACCTTGGTGCTGGTGTCACACAACGAAAAGGACCTGACTCGCTTCTGCCGTCGGGGGCTCTACCTCGACGGCGGGCGGCTGACCCTCGACGGCACGGTCGCCGAGGCGCTCGAGGCCTACCACGGCGCGGCACCCCGGTGACCCTCGCGATCGTGCTCGCCGGCGGCACCGCGGCGGGCCTGCCCACCCGTACCGGCGAGGCGCTGGCCGACCGGCTGGCCGCGCAGTGCCGCCGCGCCGGCGCGGACGAGGTCCGGTCCGCCGCCGACCTGGACGAACTGGCCGCGCTCGTCGAGGTCGCGACCGGCCCCGTGCTGGTGACCGGCGCGGACCTGGTCGCGCACACCGCTGTGCTCCGGCACCTGGCCACCAGCCCGGTCGGTCCGACCGTGGCGCTGGTGCTCACCGACCCGCCGGCCGCCGGTCGGACTGCGGTACGCGAGGAACGCGGCCAGGTGGTCGAGGCCGGTCCGGTGGCGGCGCTGCCCGGGGCCACGGGGGTCTTCGGTGGCGCGCTGAAGGTCGGAGCGCAGGACCTGCCCACGCTCGCCGCCGCCGCACGCGCGGCCGCCGCGGCACCCGGGGAGGGGACCGCGGTGGACCGCCTCTTCGCCGGCCTCGCCGCGCGGGGCACCCCGGCCTTCGCCCACCGGGTACGACTGCTCGTCGCCCACCGGGTGAACGACGCGGCCGAGTTGGCCGCCGCCGAGGCGGCGGTGGCCGCGGTCGACGAGGACCGGGCCGACCTGCGCCTGTCGGTGAAGGAGCGGGACGACTTCTTCACCACCTTCTTCGTGAGCACCTGGTCGACGCTGGTGGTGCGGGCCGCGGCCCGGCTGCGGCTCGGCCCCACCACCGTCACGATGTTCTCGGTGGCGTTCGCGGTGGCGGCCGCGGTGCTCTTCGGCGTCGGGGGCCGGCCGGCGCTGGTCTCCGGGGCGGTCCTGCTCTACCTCGGGTTCGTGCTCGACTGCGTGGACGGGCAGTTGGCCCGCTACACCCGCAACTTCAGTGCCTGGGGCGGCTGGCTGGACACGATGGCCGACCGGGCCAAGGAGTACGTGGTCTACGCCGGCCTGGGCTTCGGCGCCACGCAGCTGGGATTCCGCTACGGCTGGGCGCTGGCCATCGCGGCGATGACGTTGCAGACCGTCCGGCACATGACCGACACGTGGTACGGCGTCCTGCACGACGAGGCGGCGCGTCGGCCCCGCCAGGCTGCCACCGCCGGTGGCATCGGTGACCGGTTGAACGCCGCCTCGACCCGGGTGCAGGCCGACACGGGTTCGGTGTCGTACTGGCTGAAGCGCACGGTGGTCTTCCCGATCGGGGAGCGGTGGGCGCTGATCGCGCTGACCGTGGCGCTGTTCAATCCCCTGGTCAGTCTGATCGCGGTGCTGGTCTGGGGCACGCTGGCGTTCCTCTACACGGGCGCGCTGCGTACGCTCCGGGCGCGCTGGATGGGGGTGACGGTGCTGGACACCGTCGATGTCACCCTGCACCGCGACGACGGCCCGCTGGCGAGGTTGCTGCCGGGGCCGCGCGCGGTGGGGCCGCTCGCGTACGCGGTGTTCGCGGCGCTCGGCCAGGCGGTGCTGCTGGTCGCGGCGCTGGTGGCCGGGCGTCCCGACGCTGCGGCGGACGGCCTGCGCTGGCTGCTGCCGGTCGCGCTGGTGGTGCTGCTGGTCGGCGGCCTCGGGGCTCGTGGCGACCACGACGGCCCGCTGGACTGGCTGGTGCCGGCCGCGTTGCGCGCCGGCGAGTACCTCTTCGCCATCACCGCGGGGGTGCTCGGCGACGTGCCGCCCTGGCTGATCTTCGGCTACGTCCTCGTGCTCACCGTGCACCACTACGACCTCACCGCCCGGCTGGAGAAGCGGCAGCCGGCGCCGCCGTTGCACGCGGCCACGTTCGGCTGGGAGGGGCGCTCGGTGCTGCTGACCCTGGCGGCAATTGTCGGGTTCGGAAGTATCGGGATGGCTACACTCGGTACGTACCTTCTCGTGGTTTTCGCGGCGAGCGTCGTCCTGGCCTGGGTCGTCCTACCCGCCCGCGCCGCGCGGGCGTCGGCGATGCCGGTGCGGATGGAGGACGGCGTGCCGGGCTGACGGAGGGACGGCCGGATGACCCTGATCAGCTTCGTCGTACCGGCCTTCCGAGTGCAGGGCTACCTGCGTGAGTGCCTGGACTCGATCCTCGGTCAGCCCTTCACCGACCTGGAGATCATCGCTGTCGACGACTGTTCGCCGGACGACAGCGGCGAGATCATCGACGAGTACGCGGTGGGCGACCGGCGTGTCCGCGCCGTCCGGCTGGCCGAGAACGTCGGGCTCGGTCCGGCCCGCAACATCGGGCTGGACCGGGCCGTCGGCGAGTACGTCTGGTTCGTGGACGGGGACGACTGGCTGACGCCGGAATGCCTGCCGGTGGTCGCCGAGCGGCTGCGCGGCACCCGGCCGGACGTGCTGATCGTCGACCACGTCCGCACGCACTGGAACAACACCGCCACCCGCAGCGCGATGCGCGAGGTGTTCGCCGAGCCGCCCGGGGAGGGGACGTTCCGGCTACGCGACCGGCCGGAGACGATGCGCCTGCTGCACACCGCCTGGAACCGGGTGGTCCGCCGGCGGTTCCTGCTCGACCTCGGACTGCGCTTCGCGCCCGGCTGGTACGAGGACGTGTCGTTCAGCTATCCGGCGTTGATGGCGGCCGAGCGGATCGGCGTACTGGACCGGGTCTGCGTCAACTACCGGCAGCGTCGCGCCGGGGCGATCACCCGCACCCGGGGGGAACGGCACTTCGAGGTCTTTCCGCAGTGGCACCGGGTGTTCCGGCTGATGGACCGGTGGGGGCCGGCGGTCGACGGGCTGCGCCCGGCGGTCTTCGAGCGGATGATCTGGCACTACCTGACCGTCCTCGGCAACGGGCAGCGGATCGCCCCCGAACTGCGCCCGGCGTTCTTCGCGCAGATCACCGCCGACTACGCCCGTTGGCTGCCGCCCGAGGGCTACCCGGCTCCGTCCGGGGTGGAGGGGCTGAAGCACCGGCTGGTCGCCACCGGCCGCTGGCGTACGTTCAGCGCTCTGCGCGCCGCCAACCGGGCCCGTGACGTGGCCCGCCGCTCCGCCCGTACCGCTCGGCGGCGGGTGGTGCCGGTGGCCCGCCGTAAGGTCAGGCGCGCCCGCGATGTGCTGCTGCGCGAGTACTACCGGGCGGAGCTGCGCCGTCCGATCGATCCGACGCTCGCGGTCTACGCCGCGTACTGGTACCGGGGGTTCGCCTGCAACCCCGCGGCGATCTACGAGGCGGCCCGTCGCCTCGCGCCGGGCGTACGCGGGGTCTGGATCGTCCGGCGGGACCGGGTCGCCACGCTCCCGCACGGGGTCGAATACGTCGTGGCCGGCACCCCGGCCTACTACCGGACGCTGGCCCGGGCCCGCTGGCTGGTCAACAACGTCAACTTCCCGGACTTCGTCCGCAAACGGCCCGGCTCGGTGCACCTGCAGACCCACCACGGCACGCCGGTGAAGGTGATGGGGCTGGACCAGCAGCGGTACCCGATCGGCGCCGGCCGGATGGACTTCGCCGGCCTGCTGCGCCGGGTGGACCGCTGGGACTACAGCGTCACCTCCAACAGCTTCTCCACCCAGATGTGGGACCGCGCGTACCCGGCGCGGTACACCACCCTGGAGGTCGGCTACCCGCGCAACGACCGGCTGGTCACCGCCACGCCGGAGGACGTGCGGCGGCTGCGCGCCGAACTCGGCATCGGGCTCGCCGAGCAGGTCGTGCTCTACGCGCCGACGCACCGGGAGCACCTGCCCAACTACCGGCCACCGTTCGACCCGGACCACTTCGTCGAGGCACTCGGCCCATCCGGCCGGCTCTTGATGCGCAGCCACTACTTCCACGATCGGTACCGGCGACCGCGTCGTGCGGTGGAACGGGAGCAGGTCACCGACGTGAGCGCGTATCAGCGGGTGGAGGACCTCTACCTGGTCGCCGACGTGCTGATCACCGACTATTCGTCGGCGATGTTCGACTACGCCGTGCTGAACCGGCCCATCGTCATCTACGCGCCCGACTGGGAGGCGTACCGGCTGGCCCGGGGGGTCTACTTCGACATCACCGCCGAGGCGCCGGGCGCGGTGGCGACGACCTTCGACGAACTGCTCGACCTGTTCCGTGCCGGCGCTGTCTCGTCGGACGCCGCGACCCGGGCGCGCCAGCAGTTCCGCGCCCGGTTCTGCACGCTGGACGACGGACACGCGGCCGAACGCGTGGTCCGGCACGTCTTCCTGGGGGAGCCGTCCGCGCCCCGGGGCCGCTGCTGACCCTCGTCCCGGCGGTCACCCGAAGCCGTTCGGACGGGTCGCGCGGATCGGCTGGCCTCGATGCTCCGTCACCGTGCCGTCACTGTGCGAACTTGGCACGTTCACCCGATGTGCTCGCCCCATGACGTTCGTCACAGTCATTCGGGTTCGACCGGACGACTGGGGGAGGTGGCGGGTGACCACCGTCGCGCTGAAGGATGTCACCAAGGTCTTCCGGGACGGCACCGTGGCCGTCGACAGCGTCAACCTCGACGTCGACGACGGAGAGTTCATGGTGCTGCTCGGCCCGTCCGGGTGCGGGAAGTCGACCGTGCTGCGGATGGTGGCCGGCCTGGAGGACCCGACCCGGGGCGCGGTCATGCTCGGCGGTGAGCTGGCCAACGACCTGTCGCCGCGGGACCGGGGCGTCGCCATGGTCTTCCAGGATTTCGCGCTCTACCCGCACATGACGGTCGGCGACAACATCGCCTTCCCGCTGCGGCTCGCCGGAATGGAGCCGGACGCTCGTGGTGAGCGGGTCACCGACGTGGCGGGCGCGCTCGGCATCGGCGACGTACTCGGCCGGCGGCCCGGCCAGCTCTCCGGCGGGCAGCGGCAGCGGGTGGCGATGGGCCGGGCGATCATCCGCCGGCCGAAGCTGTTCCTCATGGACGAGCCGTTGTCCAACCTGGACAGCGGGCTCCGTGCCGAGCTGCGCGCCGAGATCTCCGGCCTGACCCGCGAGCTGGGGGTCACCACCATCTACGTCACGCACGACCAGGCCGAGGCGCTCACGATGGCCGACCGGGTCGCCATCATGCGCCGTGGCGTGCTCCAGGACGTCGGCACGCCCACCCAGGTCTACGGTCGGCCGGCCACGCTCTACGTGGCCGCGTTCCTGGGCAGCCCGCGGATGAACCTGCTGGAGGCGTCGGTCTACGTCCACCTCGACCGCTACGTGACGTTGACCCTCGGCGAACAGGCGCTCTACCTGCCCTGGGACGACATCCGCAGCCGTGCCGTGGCGCACTACCACGGCGAGCGGATCGTGGTCGGGATGCGGGCCGAGGCGCTCACCCCGGTCGCCCCGGACGACCCGGGCGACGTGCTCCACGGCCGGGTCCGCCATCTGGAGCACCATGGGCACGAGTCGATGGCCTACCTCGACATCGGGGCGACCGCGGTCGTGGTGGACGAGATGGGCAGCCGTGGCGCGCCCGGGGACGTCGGTCAGCGCGGGTTGCGCCGGTTCGGTCAGGTGGTGCAGCGGCTCGCCGGCAAGCCGCCGGAGACCACCCAACCGGCAATCGGTCGCGCCCGGGCCAGCGTGCTGCCCGATCCCGGTCGGCACGCCCGGCGTACGGCCGAGCTGGCGGTACGCCTCGCCCCGTATCCGGCGATGTCCAGCGGGCATGCACTGTCCGTCCGGGTACGCATGGACGCGCTGCACTTCTTCGACGAGCGGGGCGACCGGATCGACGTCGGCTGGCGGTAGGCGGCGCTCGGTCCGCTGCCCGTGCCGGGGCTGCGGCGATGGTTGGCGGACCGGCTGCGGGCCGCTCGGCGGGTCGAGCTGCCGGCGACCGGCGGCACGGCAGGCGCACACTGCGTGACCGCGGTCGGGCTTGTCGGGGTAACTACCCGGGAGTAGCGTCTCGCCATGTCCATCGACTCACGCCAGGTGGCGGCCGGGATGCTCGAGGCCGTGCCCTTCGCCCGCACGCTCGGTTTCGAGTTCCTTGAGATCGCCCCCGAAGCCGAGGGCGGTGTCCGGGCGGTCCTCCGGTTGCCCGACACGTCGGCCACCCACAACCACGTCGGCGGCCCCCACGCCGGGGCCATGTTCACCCTCGGCGAGACCGCCTCCGGCGCGGTGGTGCTGGCCGCGTTCGGGCAGCTGCTCGACCGCGCGGTGCCGCTGGCCGTCCGGGCGGACATCGCGTACCGCAAGCTGGCCCTCGGGCCGGTACGCGCCACCGCGCGGCTGGGGCGGCCGCCCGCCGAGGTGGTCGCCGAGCTGGATGCCGGCAAGCGCCCGGAGTTCCCGGTCCAGGTCGAGATCAGCACCGACGACGGCGTCCCGACGTCCGAGATGACCGTGATCTGGACGCTGCGCCCGCAGTGACCCACCTCCCAATGAACCGCCCAGGCGGATCTCGGCGGCCCGGAAACGGGTTTGCCGGTCCGTTCGGGTGGTTAGATTCGGAACGTGCTGGGCCTGCCTGCTGATGTGACCGCCTGCCTCTTCGATCTTGACGGTGTGCTGACGCAGACCGCCCGGGTACACAACGCGGCTTGGACCGAGACGTTCAACGCGTTCCTCCGGCAGCGGGCCGCCGCCACCGGGGAGCCGTACCGGCCATTCGACCCCGGGCCCGACTACAACCGCTACGTCGACGGGCGGCCCCGCGCGGACGGCGTACGGACGTTCCTGGCCTCCCGCGGGATCGTGCTTCCGGAGGGTTCGCCGGACGACCCGCCCGAGGCGGAGACGGTGAACGGGATCGGCAACCGCAAGAACGTCCTGCTCCTGCACGAGCTGCGCACCCATGGTGTGGACGTCTACCCCGGCTCGGTGACGTACGTGAAGGCGGCGGCCGCCGCCGGGCTGCGCCGGGCCGTGGTCACGGCGAGTGCCAACGGCCGCGAGGTGGTCGCCGCCGCCGGCCTGGAATCGCTGATCGAGGCGCGGGTGGACGGACTGGTCGCCCGGGCGGAGAGCCTGCGCGGCAAACCCCAACCGGACACCTTCCTCGCCGGGGCGCGGGCGCTCGGCGTCGACCCGTCCCGGGCGGCCGTCTTCGAGGACGCGCTCTCCGGCGTGGCCGCCGGCCGGGCCGGTGGCTTCGGGTACGTGGTGGGGGTCGACCGGGTGGGCCAGGCGGACGAGCTGCGCGCGCACGGCGCCGACGTCGTGGTCCGAGATCTGTCCGAGCTGCTGGACGAAGGGCGCGACGCATGATCAGGGAGCGGGCCTATCCGGTCGATCCGTGGCACGTCCGGGAGATCCGGCTGGACATGGACGTGTTGGCCCAGTCCGAGTCGGTCTTCGCGCTCTCCAACGGCCACATCGGCCTGCGCGGCAACCTGGACGAGGGGGAGCCGCACGGGCTGCCCGGCACCTACCTGAACTCCTTCTACGAGCTGCGCCCGTTGCCGTACGCGGAGGCCGGCTACGGCTTCCCCGAGTCCGGCCAGACCATCGTCAACGTGACCAACGGCAAGCTGATCCGGCTGCTGGTCGACGACGAGCCCCTCGACGTCCGCTACGGCGAGGTGCTCTCCCACGAGCGCACCCTCGACATGCGCGCCGGGACCCTGCACCGGGAGGTGCACTGGCGTTCGCCGTCCGGTCGCGAGGTCAAGGTCCGCACCACGCGCCTGGTCTCGTTCACCCAGCGATCGGTGGCCGCGATCCACTACGAGGTGGAGGCGGTCGGCGAGCCGCTGCGGCTGATCCTCCAGTCGGAGCTGGTCGCGAACGAGTCGCTGCCGGCGCAGAGCCGCGACCCCCGGGTGGCCGCGGTGCTCGAATCGCCGCTGCAGGCCGAGGAGGAGCTGACCGCCAACGACGGCGGGCTGCTCGTCCACCGGACCAAGGTCTCCGGGCTGCGGGTCGCCGCCGCCATGGATCACGAGGTGTACGGGCCCGAACGTACGACCATCGAGTCCGAGGGGTACGAGGACTGGGTCCGCACCACGATCGGCTGCGTGCTCCGGCCGGGCGAGAAGCTGCGGGTGGTCAAGTACCTGGCGTACGGCTGGTCCAGCCGACGGTCGTTGCCGGCGCTGCGTGACCAGGTCGGCGCGGCGCTGGCCGCGGCACGGCTCGACGGTTGGGACGGGCTCTGCCGCGACCAGCGGGCCTACCTGGACGAGTTCTGGGACGCGTCCGACGTCCGGGTCGAGGGTGACCCGGAGGTGCAGCAGGCGGTCCGCTTCGGTCTCTTCCACGTGCTGCAGGCCGGCGCGCGTGCCGAACGCAGGCCGATCTCGGCCAAGGGACTTACCGGTCCGGGGTACGACGGGCACGCGTTCTGGGACACCGAGATGTTCGTGCTGCCGGTGCTCACCTACACCCAGCCGACCGCGGTCCGCAACGCGCTGCACTGGCGGCACGCGACCCTCGATTCGGCCCGGGAGCGGGCCCAGACGTTGAACCTGAAGGGTGCGGCCTTCCCCTGGCGGACGATCGTGGGACCGGAATCCTCCGGATACTGGCCGGCGGGCACCGCCGGGTTCCACATCGCCGCCGACATCGCCGATGCGCTACGCCGGTACGTGCTGGTCACCGGGGACGACCAGCTGGAGCGCGAGATCGGCCTGGAACTGCTGGTGGAGACCGCCCGGCTGTGGCGCTCGCTAGGCCACCACGACCGGCACGGCAAGTTCCACATCGACGGGGTGACCGGGCCGGACGAGTACACGGCGGTCAAGAACGACAACGTCTACACCAACCTGATGGCGCAGCGGAACCTGCTCTTCGCCGCCGAGCTGGTGAACCGCTACCGGGACGACGCGGTGCACCTCGGCGTCACCGACGAGGAGGCGGCCAGCTGGCGGGACGCCGCGTCGGACATGCACCTCCCGTACGACGAGGATGTCGACGTGCACCAGCAGGTGGAGGGGTTCACCCGGCTCCAGGAGTGGGACTTCCTGCACACCCCGTCGGAGAAGTACCCGCTGCTGCTGCACTACCCGTACTTCGACCTGTATCGGAAGCAGGTCATCAAGCAGGCGGACCTGGTGCTGGCCATGCACTGGCGGGGTGACGCCTTCACCCCGGAGCAGAAGCTGCGGAACTTCCTGTACTACGAGCGACGTACGGTGCGGGACTCGTCGCTGTCGGCCTGCACCCAGGCGGTGCTGGCCGCCGAGGTCGGTCACCCGGAGTTGGCGCACAGCTACCTTCGCGAAGCCGCGCTGATGGACCTGCACGACCTGAACGAGAACACCCGCGACGGTGTGCACATGGCCTCGCTCGCCGGTGCCTGGATCGCGCTGGTGGCCGGCTTCGGCGGGCTACGCGACCACGACGGCACGTTGTCGTTCGCACCCCGGCTCTCCAGCAAGCTGAACCGCCTGGAGTTCTCGCTCCTGTGGCGGGGCCGGCGGCTGCGAGTGGACGTGCGACCGCACCAGACGACGTACGCGTTGCGCCACGCCGACCCGGACGACGTGGTCGAACTGCGCCATCACGGGGAAACCATCCGGGTCACCTGCGACGAACCGGTGACGGTGCCGGTACCCGCGGCGCATCCCGCCGGGCCGGCCCCGGAGCACCCGCCCGGCCGGTCGCCGTTGCTCCGGCTGCCGGAGACCGAGCCGTGACGCACGGTCGGGGCGGGTCATGCCCGCCCCGACCGTGATGCTCAGGTCAGAAACGGTCACCCGTCGAGGGGCGACCTCCCGCGTCACGCGGTGCCATCGTCCGGGGATCGTCGGCCGTACGCGCGTGGGCCGCATTGTCCGCCCAGTCCTTGTTGCGTTCGGCCGACTCTAGCCGGTTTTCCTCCTCGGACCTCTGCTTATGTCGGGACGCCTGTTCCTGCCGGGACGTCTGCCGCTGCTGGGCCATGGTGATCCTCGCGATCCGTCGGGGCGCGGCTGCGCCGACACGGTCTGCGGTCGATCGTCGGCTACCCGACGCACCCGTCGGCAAACGCCACAGCACCGCCCGGGCCGGGTGCCGGCAGGGTGCGGTCGGGCGTGCCGGCTCCCCGGCACGAGGCTTGCCCTCCGGCCGGCGGGGTAAGACGGTCCCCGCCGGGCGCAGCGGCCCGCGTGGGTGGAGGTCTGGGCATGGACGTGCGTGAGGTGACGATTCCGGTCAGGAACGTGGAGCTGGTGGCCGACGTGATCCTGCCGGCCAGTCCCGTCGGGGTGGTGCTCTTCGCGCACGGCAGTGGCAGCTCCCGGCACAGTCCCCGCAACGTCGCGGTCGCCCGCGTACTCAACCAACGCGCGCTCGGCACCGTGCTGGTCGACCTGCTCACACCGGCCGAGGACGCGGTGGACTCCCGCACCGGCGAGCTGCGCTTCAACATCGAACTGCTCGCCGACCGGCTGGCGGCGATCGTCGACTGGCTGGGCGCGGCAGAGGCGACACGCGGCCTTCCGATCGGTCTCTTCGGTGCCAGCACCGGCGCCGCCGCGGCACTGGTCAGCGCGTCGGCCCGGCCCGGGCAGGTGGGGGCGGTGGTCTCCCGCGGCGGCCGGCCCGACCTGGCCCGTTCCGCGCTCGCCGCGGTACGCGCCCCGACCCTGTTGCTCGTGGGCGGCCTCGACGACGAGGTGATCGCCCTCAACGAGCAGGCGCGCGGCCAACTACCCGGCACGGTCGAGCTGCACATCGTGCCCGGCGCCACCCACCTCTTCGAGGAACCCGGCACCCTCGACCAGGTCACCGCCGAGGCCGGCGACTGGTTCACCAGGCACCTCACCCGCTGATCAGTTTGCTGTCGCAGACGCTGGGAAGACACCAGGTTCGATGCCCGGACGAGGAGGTACGCCGTGAGTAACTTCATGGACAAGGCCAAGGATTTCGTGAACAAGCACGACAAGCAGGTCGACCGGGGGCTGGAGAAGGGCGGCGAGATGGCCAACAAGCGAACCGGCGGCAAGTACGACGACCAGATCGACAAGGCCGTCGACCGGGCCCAGGCCCGTAGCGGTAAGGGCGACCAGGCGCGCTGAGCCGGAACGCCTTTCCCGGGGTGCCGTGTCGCGGCTCCCCGGGAAAGTCCTGTTCGGACAGAATTGTCGCCCGAACGTCGCGGGGCGGTGAGTCGTCCGAACGTTGCGGGCCGGCGAGAGTCGCCCGAACGCGGAACGGCGAGTCGCCCGATCGTTGCGAAGCGGCGAGTCGTCCGGTCTCGCGGGGCAAGAGCAGCGCCGACCAGCGATTCGCCTGTCCCGGGCGGGGTAACTACCGTCATGACCGACGACCGTCCCGACCAGGAACCCGAACGGTCGCCACTGGGCATGGCCGCCGAACGGAGCGGCAAGCACCTCAGGCACGCCCGGCGCCGCGGTGGCGAGGAGGGCAAGGCGCGGATGCGCCAGCTGGAGGTCATCCTCGTGATTGCGGTGCAGGCCGGGCTCGCCGCGGCGCTCGCGACCCTCATCGCGCAGAAGTTGTTCGGCGGCGGTATGCACGTGTTCGCCCCGGCGGCCGCGGTCGCCACCATCGCCTCCGCGATCGGGCAGCGTGCCCGCCGCACCTTCGAGTTGCTGGGCGGGGTCGGGCTCGGCATCGTGATCGGAGACCTGCTGCGCTACTTCCTCGGTGTCGGCGCCTGGCAGACCGGGCTGGTGGTGGGCCTGGCGATCGCGACCGCGCTGCTGGTGGCGGGCCGGGGCGGCGCGCTGGTCGGCCAGGCAGGTGGTACGGCCGTCCTGATCTCCACCCTGACTCCGATGGAGGGAAATCTCGAACTTCCCCGGATCTTCGACGCGCTGATCGGGGGCGGGATCGGTCTGGTCGTCGTTGTGCTTCTGCTGCCGGTCAATCCGATCCGGGTGCTGGACCGGGCGGCGTCACCGGTCTTCTCGACGGTCGCGGACCAACTCGGTGAGATCGGCGTCGCGCTGCGGCATCGTGACGCGGACCGGTCGATCCGAGCCTTGGAGCGGGTGCGCGGCCTCGAAGCCGACATCGGCCGGCTGAACGAGGCGCTGAGCGGAGCGGAGGAGGTGGTCACGCTGGCCCCGGCACGGTGGCACCGCCGGAGGCAGTTCCACCGGTACGCCCGCAGCCTGCAGCATGTCGAACGGCTGGCGCTGAACGTCCGGGTGATGGCGAGACGGTCGGCGACCGCCATCCAGTACAAGGAACCCATTCCGGACGAACTGCCCGGTGCCTTCGTAAGGCTGTCCGAATCGGTGCTGAAGATGCGCGACGAGTGCCGGCTCGACGAGAATCCCGACCGAACCCGGGCTCTCATCCTGGAGTCCGCCGACCTCGTCGGCCGGGCGTGGGCGCACGGCGTGCACTCGTTCGGCGACACACTGACCACCGATCTCCGGGCCAGCGCCAGCGACCTGCTCCGGGCCACCGGATACGAGCCCGCCGAAGCGAACCGGCTCGTTCGTACGGCGGCCGGTGCCGGGCAGCGATCGATCCGCCCATTGGTGCACCGGCGGCTGCACCGGGCCGCTCGGCGGAACTTCTCCACCAGGGACACCCGGTTGTCCCGTCGGTCTTCGTTGCGCACCGGCAAGCGGGCCACCAGGATGCGGAGCACCGGGCGCCCCCAGAGGAGCAGCCCGGCGCGATGATGCTCGGATCAGGCGGAGTAGCCGCGCTCCGCGATCCAGTTGGCGACCTTGGCGAGCGGCATCCAGTACTCGCTGTCGACCGGGTCACCCGGGTCGGCGATCTGGATGCTGTCGCCACCGTCCCGGTAGCCGATCAGGGTCACGTAGTGGCCACCTTCGTACGAGTGCGGGACGCCGTTGGTGTCCACGGCGGTGCCCTTGACGTTCGCCACCACCGGGCGGCCGTCGTCGAGCGCCTTCATCGCGTCGGTACGCAGACGCTCCACCTCGGTCGGTTTGGCCGTCGAGTCCGGTATCTCGGTGGTCCGGTACTTGCCGCCGGTCAGCTGGTTGAGTACCCGGGTGGTGTCCAGGGCGGACGGCGTGCCCGCCTCGGTGGTGCCCAGCAGCGCGGCGACGTCGTCCTGCGAGATCGCCTTGCCCTGCGCGGAGAGCGCGATCCGCGTCGCGGCGGGTCCGCAGTAGAAGAAGTTCGGCTGGGCCTGGTAGTCCACGTTCACGAGGCGCTCGGCCCGCCGGTCGTGGCCACCCTTGTCGGCCTGGGCGGACGTCCCCGGGCCGGTCTGAGGCGGGGCGGGCGGGGCGGCGTGTGCGGCCACCGCGGGAGTCAGCGCGCACCCGCCGGCGACCAGCAGGCCGGCCACGGAGAGGCCGCTCTTGTGAAGGATGGGGTTCATGGGTCGGGCTCCAATCGGGGTGGCGCCTCCGGTGGAGGCGCACGCACCGGGACAGGGGGCTCGGCTCAGCTGCGGAACGACGCCCGGACCGTACGGCGCGCGGGCGTCCCGGGGGTGTAACGGCCCTGCTCCGGCCGGCATTCCGGTGTCCGGTGACCCAGGTCGGCGTCCTGTGACGCACTTTTGGGGCGTCCCACGAAGGGCGTCCCTCGTGTCACACGCTGTCGGCGTCGCGTCCGATCAAGATCGCGCTGCAACAGGGAAATAGTGGCCTCCCTGCGATTGGAGGCCACTATTTCGTAGATGAAGCGCGATCTTGCCGCGCACGCGCGATCTTGCGGCACCGCGCGGGTGTGGCGCAGCGCGCGGCATCGTTCACAGACTGCCCAATACCCGGGTGACGGTGACCTCGACGACGACCCGCTCCGGATTGGGACGCGGGGTCCGATAACGCTCCGCGTACCGGCGTTCCGCCTCGGCGACCGTAGCCGGGTCCGTCCGTACGACCGCGCGGCCCTCGATGGTGAGCCAACGGCGGCCGTCGACGTGGCAGAGCGCCACCGGTGCGCCCTGAGGGCCGGCGGCGGCGACGTGCCGAGCCTTGCGGGAAGCGGCCGAGGTGATCACGCGGGCGAGGCCGGACGCCGGGTCCAGGGTCACCCCGACCGGCACCACGTGCGGGGTACCGTCCGGGCGAAGCGTGGTGAGCGTGGCGAGGTGCCGTTCCCGGCAGAAGGCGACGACCCGATCGTCACGTACGTCCAGCAGGTGCGCCCCCGGCATCTCCGTCCCCCGTCTTCCGCCGTCGACCGATCATCGAACGGGCCGGCGGTCGTGCCCCGGCCCCGGTGGAGCGTACGGCTGACCCGGTAGCTGCCGGGCGGCCGCCCGGTGCTTCTGGACCAGCCGGGTGAGGTAGAACAGCGTGCCGGCGAGGATGCCCATGTCGTCCAGGTAGATCGGGTCGGGCAGCAGGTCGATCGGGAAGATCGTGTAGAGGAGCGCGCCGTAGAGCGCCAGTTTGCCGCTCGCACCGAGCGAGGTGAGCAGGCGATGCGTCCGTACCACCCGGACGGCCAGCACCACGGCGCCGACCAGCGTCGCGAGCAGCACGATGCCAGCGATGACGAGGACGACGATCCACGCTTCCCGGGACATGCGGTCACGCTAACCCAATCGGGCCGCGCCCACCCGATGCCGGGTTATCGACCACCACGTACCGGCAAATGATGCCGGCCTCGCTGGCTTCACCGCGCCCACCTGACCCACCCACCCGGCGACCTCCCGGCGGCGGTGCCGCTCAGTACGCCGGCACGGCCGCCCGGCCCCGCGCCACGACCTGGTTCTCCCGCGTCTGCTCCGCCGGCTGGGCGACCTCGCTCAGCGGCAGCACCGACTGGGCGTCCTCGACGTGGCGGCCGGTCGCGGCGAACGCCTCCTCCCGCAGGCTCCGGGCGGCCGCGACAGCGCGCTCAGCCTCCCGCCACGCGGCCTGCTCCTGCTCCCGTGCCGCCTGGTGCCGGGCGAGGAGGTTGTCGCGTACCGCCCGGCGCAGCACCAACTCCTGTTCCACCGGGTGCAGCCGTGGGTCCCAGCCGTTGCGGTGCGCGAACACGTCGCTGAGCTGCTCGACGGAGAGTTCCCGCTGCCAGTACGCGTCCAGCGCCGCGCGGTGCAGGTAGCGCTCGCGGTCGACGTACTCGGACGGGGTGCGGGCGGTACGCGGCAGCGGCATGGCAGCGGCGGCGCCCAGCCGGCGTACGTCCGCCTCGGCGGCCTCGTACGCCTGCCAGGCCACCTCGACCGCCTCCTGCGCGGCGAGCCACTCCGAGCGCCGTCGTTGCGCCGTGGCGGTGGCTCGCTCGGCGGCCACGGCGACCTCCTGCGAGTAACGGGTCCGCTCGCGCTTCTCCTCGGCCAATTCGAGCGGGCTCGGCATGGCTGCGCTCCGGATCCGCTTGGCGGCGTCGATCGCGAGCCGGCCCGGCCGGAGCAGCAGGGCGGCGACGGCGACGCCCACGACGGCGAGCAAACTCAGCCAGATCACGGCGGCGCGGGGCACGTCGGGCAGGACGGCGGAGAGGACGGTCTGCATCATCTGCACCTCGTGGTCGGTGTCGGAAGTGGACGATCTGACCCGCTGGTGAGCGGAATGACGACTGGGTGGAGGGTTCTGCCTGACGTCGCGCCACCTCGCCGGGAGGACCGGTCGGGCTCGGTGCGGTGCGGCGCGCGGCGGGTATCCGATACGACACGACGGGCTCGGCAGCCGCAGAGCTGGAGCGACGGGTCGGTCAAGCCCTGCGAGCCGAGACCGAGAGTGATGTCGGTCCGGGGCGGGCCGTCGGAGCCGGGGCGGATGACCCTCGAGTCAGGCGAGCGGCGGACCGCGGCGACCGGGCGTGTCCCGGCCGGCGTCCAGGGCCGTGGACGTTTCGGGTGCCGCCGTCATGGTGCGGGCGGCCGGGGCGGCGAGGATCGGCCCGCGGACCGGACGACGCACGGGAGTGTCGGTCGGGGACAGCCGCTCGGCCACCGGCGCGACCTCGGGCCGCAGCACCTCGACCTGGCTGCTGACCACGTGGGGCTGCAGCTGGGCGGCGGTGGCCGGTGGCCCGGCCGGTGCTGGGGCGGCGGCACCCAGCCCGACGGCGAGCGCGAGCGCGGCCACGGCAAGGCGGGTCATCTCGCCCAACGAACGCAGCGCGGCCCGCCAGGTGGGGCGAGCGGACGCTACGGACATCACGTGACTAACCTATCGCTCTCGGCGGCCGGGCGCAGCACGACGGGGCGCCGGATCGCGTGACCGTGCCCACCCCTCCCGTTTGGACGGACGCCGGGGGCTGGGGCCTACTCGATTCCGCCCGAGAACTTCCCGCTGCTGTCATCGGTGCCGGTGCCGCTCGTGCCGCTCGCGCCGGCCTCGGCCTGGCTGGCGCCCGTCGTGCCGTTGCCGGTCGTGCTGGCGGCCGTCGTACTGGCGCCCGTCGTGCCGGTGCCGGTCGTGTCGGTGTCGGTCGTGCTGGCGCCCGTCGCGCTGGCGTCCGTCGTGCTGCTGGGGGCGGGGTTGGCGTCCGTCGCGTCGGTGTCGGCCGAGTCGGAGGCCGCGGGCAGCTCGGTGAAGAGGGCGAGCAGGGCGCCCACCTCCTGGTCTGCCTCGGCCGGGTGCCGGAACCGGCCGGCCGGGTTGATCGTGTACTCGTTGCGACGACCCACCCGGGTGCGGCTGAGGTAACCGCCGGCCTCCAGGTCGGCGACGATCGCGTGGGCGGCCCGCTCGGTGACCCCCACCTCGTGGGCGACGTCCCGCAGTCTTGCGGTGGGGTTGCGGGCGATGGCCAGCAGCACGTGTCCGTGATTGGTAAGGAAAGTCCAATTCCGGGGGCTGCCGTACCCGCTTTCGGTCGTCGCCATGGCCGTCATCGTAGGGCCCGAGCCCGCCCATTCGTCCTCATCGATCCCCGGTGCATGGTCAACTCGGGTTCCTTGAAGTCGGGGCATCGTCACGTCCCGGACACGGCGACATCAAGCCGGACACCGCGGCATCAAGGAAGTCGAGTCGATCACCCGCCCGTGTCCCCTCTGACGGCGAGGCCCCCGGGCGGCTAGGCCCCCCGGGCGGCTAGCCCCCCGGACGGCGAGGCCCCCGGACGGCGAGGCCCCCGGACGGCGAGGCCCCCGGACGGCGGGCGCTCCAGTGGCGAGTGCTGGGTTGCGGCGGGACGGGCCAATCGAATGTCCGCGAATACCTGAAACGCAAATCACGTATATCTTGACGTGTCTTCGGGTGGGTGTGACCGTGGATCGGGAACCCGCGGCGGTGACTGTGGGTCATCAATTCGATCGCATAGAGAAGTCGAGGTGCGGGGATGAGCGGACCCGAAGCGCCGGTCCTGCGTCCGGAGCAGGCACTGGCCGAGCTGATCGCGGGCAACCACCGCTTCGTCACCGGTACCCCGAGGCACCCCAACCAGGACGCCGGCCACCGGGCCGCGCTCGCCGACGAGCAGCACCCGTTCGCGGTGATCGTCGGCTGCTCCGACTCGCGCCTCGCCGCTGAGATCATCTTCGACCGCGGGCTGGGCGACCTCTTCGTGGTTCGTACGGCCGGGCACACGACCGGGCCGGAGGTGCTGGGCAGCGTGGAGTATGCGGTCACCGTGCTGAACGCGCCGCTGGTCGTGGTGCTCGGGCACGACTCCTGCGGCGCAGTGCGGGCGGCCCGGGAGTCCCTAGCCACCGGCACGCCGCCGCCCGGCCATCTGGACGCGGTGGTGGACGCCGTGCTTCCCAGTCTCCGCCGCGCCGAGGCCGAGGGTGTCGACGATCTGCCCCGCATCATCGACATCCACATCGCGCAGACCGTCGAGGCCCTGCTCGACAACTCCGCCGTGCTGGCCGCCGAGGTCGCGGCCGGGCGGTGCGCCGTGGTCGGCATGTCGTACCGGCTGGCGGCCGGTGAGGTCCACCAGGTCGCCGGGGAGCTCCCCGCCGCTGCCGGTTCCAACCCGGCGTCGGCCGTGCCGCTGGGCTGACACCGCGCGTCGGCCGCACCGCCGGGCCGCCGAGACCGCATGTCGCCCGCGCCGCCGGGCCGATACCTCCCAGGCAGAGCGAGAAGGGCCGCCCCGCGAATGCGGGGCGGCCCTTCTCGGCGTTCCGGCCGGTCGCTACAGAAGCGACATGTGTACGTGGTCCGTGTGGTTGGACGGGCCGCTGTAGGACTTCCAACCTGTGGCCGGGAACCAGATCTGCCGGTTCCAGATCACGTAGTAGATGCCCAGCCGGTCGGCGTTGCGGATGAGGAACGCCGCCACGTTGTTGCCGTACATCCGGGTGTCGTCGTTGTGCCAGGGGGAGAAGCCGCTCTTCTGCAGTGACCAGTCGCAGGCCCGACCCTTCGGGTGCTCCCACGGGCCCCCCGGTCGGTAGCAGCCGACGAACCGGTTGAAGCCGGCCCGCTTGACCTCCTTGTACGCGTGCAGCGTGCGCGGCGTGACGCAGCCCGAGGTGGTCGGGTCGTTCTCGCTGCACGACTCCGGCTTCCAGTCGCCGTCGGCCGTACGGCCGGGGCCGATCCTGGCCACCGGGGAGGTGGCCGAGACGAGGCCGCCGGTGAATCCCTTACCGCCGACGAGAGCCAGCGCCTTCTCCGCCTCGCGCTTCTGCTTCGCCATGATGGCGGCCTGCTTCTGCTGCTCGCGGACCTCGGTGTCGATGGCCAGCTTGGCGAGCTCGGCGCGGTGCTTGACCTCGTTGATCCGGGCGAGCTTCTGCGAGTTGACCATGTTGAGCTCGTCGAGCCCCATCACCCGCTCCACGAAGGAGTCCGGGTCGTTGCTCGTCAACAGCATGCCGACCGCGCCCATCCGACCGGTGCGGTACGACTGGGCCGCGATCTGGCCGACCTGCGGCGCCAACGCGTCCAACTCGGCCTCGGCCTGCTTGACGTCCAGGCCCAGCTGCAGCTGGCGCTTCTTGGACTTATCCAGCTTGGCCTTGGCGGCGGAGTAGTTGCGGTTCGTCGTCTCGACGACGTCGGTGAGCAGTGGCGGGTCGTCGTCCTCGTGCCCGGACGGGGTGGCGGGCTTGGGCGCGGCGGACGCCGGGAGGGGCCCGGCGAGCACGGCCAGCGCGGCGAACACGGCCACCACGGGTGTCAACCAGCGGCGTAGGGGTGCCGTCACAGTGTTCCCTTCCGTCGACCGCCGACCGGGTTAGCTGACGGGTTCGGGGCGGAAGTGGCCCCTACCGCTGACGCGGATTCACCCCAGGTACCTGGGTTCCCGGTTCGCCGTACGGCGATTGGGCGGTGGTACCGCAGGCGCCGCTGCGCGCCTTCGGCGGTAACCGGCAGCGAGGTTACCTGAGAGTCGGCGCGGGGATCTACGCCCGGATGCCGGCTAAAAGCGTCATTTCGCCAAAGCGCTGGGTAGCGAGTGGCGTAGGTATCGCGCCGTCGAGCCCGGGCGGTCACGTTGAGGAGTGTCACCATGCGCTCTCCGTTCTCCTGTCCGGGTCGGGCCGGCCACCGGAGGCGGCGGGGGGTGGGTCCAGGGTCGGATCGGGCCGAGCGGCGCTCAACGCTTCCAGCACGTCGGTCCGGTCGAATCCGGGGCGGGCGGTCGGGTCGACCGGGGCGGGATCGTCGCCGGCCGGTGTGCTGACGGACCGTCCGGCCGTGGTGACGATCGCGGCCAGGCCGGTGGTGAGCGGAACGGCGGCGATCAGCCCGAGCGTCGCGACCGCGCTGCGGACGATCTCCTGGGCCAGGAACTCGCTGGTGAGAATCTGGCTCACCGGGCGCGAGTCGGCGGTGAGCAGGAGCAGCAGCGGCAGCGAGGCGCCCGCGTACGCGAGCACGATGGTGTTCACGGTGGACGCGATGTGCGCGCGGCCGACCCTGGTCGCGGCCCGGTAGAGCTGGAGCCGGGACAGCCCCGGGTTCGCGTGGGCCAACTCGGTGACCGTGGCCGCCTGGGTGACCGTGACGTCGTCGAGCACCCCGAGCGACCCGATGATGATCCCGGCCAGCAGCAGGCCGCGCAGGTCCACGTCGCCCTGGAACATCGACAGGGTGAGGGCGTCCTCGCTGCCGAATCCGGTGAGGTGGGTGGCGGCGGTGGCCAGGGCGCCGAGGACACCGGTGAGTACCAGACTGCCGAGGGTGCCGAGTACGGCGACCGAGGTCTGCGCGGTCACACCGTGCGTCAGGTAGAGCACCACGAACATGATCAGCGCGGCGCCGACCACGGCGACCAGCAGCGGCGGGTGCCCGGCGCCGATTCCGGGGAGTACGAAGGTGAGCAGGATGCCGAAGCTCGCGGCGAGACCCGCGAGCGCGGCCAGGCCCCGCCACCGGCCGAACGCGACGATCGCGGCGGCGAAGATCAGCGCGAGCCAGCCGAGCGGCTCGCCGCGCTGGTGCTCGGCGACGTTCCAGCTCGACGACGAGGGGTCGGCCGGATCGGTCAGCTCCACCACGACGACCTCGTCACCGGCCTCGACGGCGGGTGCGCCCGGGCCGTCCGGGATAGGCGCCTCGACTTGTTGACCGGCGGCCGGGCCGTTCTCCACGCGTACGGTCACGGTGCCGCAGCGCGTCGGCTGCGCACCGGGCATGTCCTCCGGCGTCTCGGCCGGGTTCGGGCAGGCTTCGCTCACCACCCGGGTGACGGTGCCGTGGTACCGGGCCGGGTCCCCGCCACCGTCGGCCTCCGGTGCGCCCCGCGGCCAGAGCAGCACGGCGGCGACCACGGTGGCGACGACGAGCGGCACCACGGTCACGAGGAGGACCCGTCGCACCCCCGGCGGGGCGGACGGCGTGGGACGAGTGTGGTCGGCGCCCATCACGAATCTCCCAACGACTCCGGGGCGGGGTACGTACCGGTGGCGCGATCGGTCAGCGGCGTGGGGCCGCCCCGCCAGGCAAGGTCCGGAGGGTCATCGTCGGAATGCTAACCAGGTGGTTCTCCGGCGCCCGTTCGCGCCCGGCGGTGTCACGCTGCGTGGCGGCGAAGGCACGTGTCACGCGGTGTTGGCGATGGCATCTGTCGCGGCGCGTGGCGGCGAAGGCACCCGCGTCGGCGACCGAACGGGCATGTTGGTGTCATGCCCGCACATCCGTCGCACCATCCTTCGGGCGCATCCATGCCGACCCACGGCAGCGGTGGGCACGACCGGCACGCCGGCCACGACCCGGCGATGTTCCGCAGGCGGTTCTGGTTCTGCCTGGTACTCACCGCGCCGGTCGTGGTCACGAGCCATATGGTCATGGACTGGTTCGGCTACCGGATCGAGGCGCCCGGACTCACCTGGGTCGGCCCGGTGCTCGGCTCGGTGGTGTTCTGGTGGGGCGGCTGGCCGTTCCTGGTCGGCGCCGTACGCGAGGTGCGCGACCGGGCGCCGGGCATGATGCTGTTGGTCGCCATGGCGATCACCGTCGCCTACGGCGCGTCGCTCGCCACCAGCCTGGGCGCCTTCGACCTGGACTTCTGGTGGGAGCTGGCGGCCCTGGTCACCATCATGCTGCTCGGGCACTGGCAGGAGATGCGGGCGATCGGGCAGGCACGTGGCGCGCTGGCGGCCCTCGCCGCGCTTCTGCCGGACCGGGCCGAACGGGTCGCGGAGGACGGCCGTACCGAGCCGGTGCCGGTGACCGACCTGCGGACCGGCGACGTGGTGCTGGTCCGGCCAGGTGGCCGGGTGCCGGCGGACGGACGGGTCGTGGACGGCGCGGCCGAACTGGACGAATCGATGATCACCGGCGAGTCCCGGCCGGTGCCCCGGTCCGTCGGCGACCGGGTGGTGGCGGGCACCGTGGCCGCCGACTCGGCGCTGCGGGTCCGGGTCGAGGCGGTCGGTGAGCAGACCACGCTCGCCGGCATCCAGCGCATGGTCGCCGAGGCGCAGCAGTCCAGCGGGCGGGCTCAGGTGCTGGCCGACCGGTTCGCGGCGGCGCTGTTCTACGTGGCGATGGCCACCGCCGTGGTCACGGTGCTGGTGTGGACGCTCATGGGCAGGGGCGACGAGGCAGTGGTGCGGGCCGTCACGGTGCTGGTCATCGCGTGCCCGCACGCGCTCGGCCTGGCGATCCCACTGGTGATCGCGCTCTCCACCGCGCTGGCCGCGAAGTCCGGGATCCTGGTCAAGGACCGGCTGGCGCTGGAACGGATGCGGACCGTCGACGCGGTGCTGTTCGACAAGACCGGCACGCTGACCCGCGGCGAGCACGTGGTCACCGAGGTGGCCGCCGTCTCCGGTGTCGAGCATGACGAGCTGCTGCGGCTCGCCGCCGCCGTCGAGTCGGACAGCGAGCATCCGATGGCCCGGGCGATCGTCGCGGCGGCGGGGGCGCACGGTGGTGCCGCACCGGCGACCGGATTCCGGTCGCTGCCCGGCCGCGGGGTGGAGGCCACCGTGGCGGGCAGGGAGTACGCGGTCGGCGGCCCGGCGCTCCTGCGCGAACTGGATGTACGCCTGCCCGACGAGCTCCGGGACTCGACGGGTCGCTGGACCGCCCGCGGTGCGGTGGTGCTGTACCTCGTCCGGCGGCCGGTCACGGTGCTCGGTGCGCTGGCGCTCACCGACGAGGTACGCCCCGAGGCGCGCGAGGCGGTCGCCGAACTGCGCGACCACGGCGTACGGACCATCGCGATGATCACCGGCGACGCCCGGCCGGTCGCCGAGGCGGTCGCCGCGGACCTCGGGTTCGGCGCTGGTGACGAGGTGTTCGCCGAGGTGCTGCCGGCGCAGAAGGACGCGAAGGTGACCGAGCTGCGGCGGCGTGGGCTGACCGTGGCGATGGTCGGTGACGGGGTGAACGACGCCCCGGCGCTGGCCAGGGCCGACGTGGGTATCGCCATCGGGGCGGGCACGGACGTGGCGATCGAGTCCGCCGCGGTGGTGCTCGCCTCCTCCGACCCGCGCGGGGTGGGGGCGGTGATCCGGCTCTCGCGTGCCTCGTACCGGAAGATGCTGCAGAACCTCGCCTGGGCGGCGGGCTACAACGTCGTCGCCCTGCCGCTGGCCGCAGGGGTGCTGGCCGGGGCCGGGCTGTCGTTGAGCCCGGCCGTGGCCGCGGTGCTGATGTCGGGTTCCACCATCGTGGTGGCGCTCAATGCCCAGCTGCTGCGCCGGGTACGCCTCGACTCGGCGAACGCAGGCTGACCGTTGCGCTCGCCGTGGGTCGCGGGCGCCTCGCGCCGGCTGGGCGGACCCGGTCAGCCGCGCTTCATGAGCCGGCCGATCGCGGCCATCATCTCGGTGGCCATCTCGTCTGCGCGGCCCTCGGCCGCTCCCTCGTGCATGCAGTGCCGGGCGTGCCCGTCGAGCAGCCCGAGGGCGACCTTGTCCAGCGCGGCCTGGACGGCGGAGATCTGGGTGAGCACGTCGATGCAGTAGCGATCCTCGTCGACCATCTTCTCGACGCCGCGCACCTGCCCCTCGATGCGGCGCAGCCGTGCGAGCAGCTGATCTTTGCTGGCCGTGTATCCGCGGATCGGGGTCGGTGTGGTCATGCCGGCAAGGATAGCCTACCCCCTGGGGGTATGGTACGGTCCCAGTGTCCCGATACCCCCGCCCGGTATTTGAACCGGCTCGGGGCCGAAGTCTGCCCGGCCGGTACCCCCAGGGGGTATAGGCTGGCGATGGAAGGAGAGATCCGATGGTCACCACGACGTACCAGGTGCAGGGCATGACCTGTGGCCACTGCGTGAGCGCGGTCAGCGCCGAGGTCGGCGCGATCACGGGCGTCAGCGACGTCCAGGTCGACCTGGCCACCGGCCGGGTCACCGTCACCAGCGAGAGCCCGCTGGAGGCCAACGTGGTGCGCGCCGCCGTCGACGAGGCCGGTTACGACCTTGTCGACGAGTGAGCGGCAGCCGACCAGGAATCGAGGTTCCACCGTGAGCACCCCCTTGAAGCTGAGTGGCTTCGCCCTCGGCCTCGCGGCGGTGTTCGGCGCGGCGTACGGGGTCGGCCGAGTGGTCGGCCCCGTCACGGCGGCCGCCGAATCCCGCCATGACGACACGGCGACCGCCGGCCAGGGCGACGAGCATCCGGGCGAAGGTTCGGCAGCCGCCCATCTCCCGGGCGGCCTGCTCGTCTCCGACCGCGGTTACACGCTCACCCCCGTCGCCGCCCCGGCCGGCGAGTTCGCCTTCCAGATCACCGGCGGCGACGGCCGGCCGGTCACCACGTACGACGTGGCGCACGACAAGCGGATGCACCTGATCGTCGCGCGCCGCGATCTCTCCGGCTTCCGGCACGTGCACCCCGAACTCGGACCGGACGGCACCTGGCGGGTCGCCACCCCGCTGGCCGGGCCCGGCGTGTGGCGGGCGTTCGCCGACTTCACACCCACCGGGGGCGACCCCCTGACGCTCGGCATCGACGTGACCGTGCCCGGCGCGCTCTCATCCCGGCCGCTACCGGCACCGATCACCAGCACCACGGTCGACGGCTACACCGTCACGCTGGCCGGCGACCCGGAGCCCGGCCGTACCGCCGAACTGACCCTGACCATCAGCCGCGACGGCGCTCCGGTCACCGACCTGGAGCCCTACCTCGGCGCGTACGGTCACCTGGTGGCACTGCGCCAGGGTGACCTCGCGTACCTGCACGTCCATCCGGACGGCGAGCCCGGCGACGGGCGGACCCGGCCCGGACCGGCCGTCACCTTCCTGGCCGAGGTGCCCTCCGCCGGCACCTACCGGCTCTACCTCGACTTCAAGCACGGCGGCGCGGTGCACACCGCCGAGTTCACCGTGGTGGCCGGCGACGCGCACGCCGACGACGTCCCGCCCGCCGCCACCCGCGCCCCGAGCCCACCCACCCCGACCGGTCCCGCCCAGCATGGCGAGCCTGGCCACGGGCACGACTGACGGGAGCCGTGATGACCACCACCAGCAGCACCCCGCTGCCAACGGCACCGAACCTGATCGAACTCTCCATCGGCGGCATGACCTGCGCGTCCTGCGCCGCGCGCATCGAGAAGAAGCTGAACCGGATGGAGGGCGTCTCCGCCACCGTCAACTACGCCACGGAGAAGGCCACCGTCCGGTTCGCCGACGACGTCACCCCGGACGACCTGATCGCCACCGTGCAGAAGACCGGCTACACGGCGAAGGTGCCGCCCCCACCCGCGGCGGCGGGCACACCGGCCACCGAGGCGCCGGTGGACGAACTACGCGGTCTGCGTCACCGGCTCTGGACGTCCGTGGCGCTGACCGTCCCGGTGATCGTGCTCGCCATGGTGCCGGCCTGGCAGTTCGACTACTGGCAGTGGCTGTCGCTGACCCTGGCCGCCCCGGTCGTGGTCTGGGGCGGGCTGCCGTTCCACCGCGCCGCGTTGATCAACCTTCGGCACGGCGCCGCCACCATGGACACCCTGGTCTCGGTGGGCACCCTCGCCGCGTTCGGCTGGTCGCTCTGGGCGCTCTTCCTCGGTGACGCCGGGATGCCCGGCATGACACACCCGTTCCGCTTCGACATCGCCCGCTCCGACGGCGCCGGGAACATCTACCTGGAGGCGGCGGCGGGGGTCACGCTGTTCATCCTCGCCGGGCGCTACTTCGAGGCCCGCTCCAAGCGGAACGCCGGCGCCGCGCTGCGTGCGCTGCTCGAACTCGGCGCGCGGGACGTCGCCGTGCTCCGCGGCGGGGTGGAGACCCGCGTACCGGTCGACCAGCTCGCCGTCGGGGACCGGTTCGTCGTCCGGCCGGGGGAGAAGATCGCCACCGACGGCGTGGTCGACGAGGGCACGTCGGCGGTCGACGCGAGCATGCTCACCGGCGAGTCCGTACCGGTCGAGGTCGGTCCGGGCGACGCCGTCGTCGGTGCCACGGTCAACGCCGGCGGCCGGCTCGTGGTCACCGCCACCCGGATCGGCGGAGACACCCAGCTCGCGCAGATGGCCCGCCTGGTCGAGCAGGCACAGAGCGGCAAGGCGGCGGTGCAGCGGCTCGCGGACCGGATCTCCGGCGTCTTCGTGCCGATCGTGATCGCGCTTGCCGTCGGCACCTTGGGGTGGTGGCTCGGCACGGGCGCCGGCCCGACCGCCGCGTTCACCGCCGCCGTGGCCGTGCTGATCATCGCCTGCCCGTGTGCGCTGGGCCTCGCCACGCCCACCGCGTTGCTCGTCGGCACCGGTCGTGGTGCCCAGCTCGGCATCCTGATCAAGGGACCGGAGGTGCTGGAGAGCACTCGGAAGGTCGACACGGTCGTGCTGGACAAGACCGGGACCGTGACCACCGGCCGGATGACCCTCGTGGACGTGGCGCCCGCCGAGGGCGACGATGCCGAGGAACTGCTCCGACTGGCCGGCGCGCTGGAGGCCGCCTCCGAGCACCCGATCGCCCGGGCGGTGGCCGTCGGCGCGGCCGAGTCCGGCGCGCTGCCGCCGGTCACCGATTTCGCCAACGTCGAAGGGCTCGGCGTCTCCGGCACCGTCGAGGGTCGTACGGTGCTGGTCGGCCGGCTCCGGCTGCTCCGGGAACGCGGATTCGACGTACCCCCGGAGGTGGAGCGGGCCGCGACCGACGCGGAGGCCGCCGGCCGCACGGCGGTGCTGGCCGGTTGGGGCGGGCGGGCACGCGGCGTCCTCGCGGTCGCCGACGTGGTGAAGCCGACCAGCCGGGCGGCGGTGGCTCGGCTGCGGGCGCTCGGACTCCACCCGGTGCTGCTCACCGGGGACAACGCCACGGTCGCCCGCGCGGTGGCCGAGGAGGTCGGCATCGACGAGGTGATCGCCGAGGTGCTGCCGGCGGACAAGGTGGACGTGGTCGCCCGCCTGCAACGCGAGGGGCGGGTCGTGGCCATGGTCGGCGACGGTGTGAACGACGCGGCCGCGCTCGCCCAGGCCGACCTGGGCCTGGCCATGGGTACGGGCACCGACGTGGCGATCGAGGCCTCCGACCTGACCCTGGTCCGCGGCGACCTGACCGCCGCGGCGGACGCCATCCGGCTCGCCCGTCGCACCCTGGGCACCATCAGGGGCAACCTGGTCTGGGCCTTCGGCTACAACGTCGCGGCGCTGCCCCTGGCCGCGGCCGGGCTGCTCAACCCGATGATCGCCGGCGCCACCATGGCGTTCTCCTCGGTCTTCGTGGTCGCCAACAGCCTCCGCCTCCGCCGTTTCCGCGCTCTCGACGTCGCCTGAGCACGACGCCTGCCCACCACTTTCTGCACGCTCCCGCTCGCCGTTCCTCGCGTGCCGTTCCCCACGTGTTGATCATGCGGTTGGCGGTCGGTCTGCTCGCCGGCGCCGGCGTCAACCTCATGATCAACACGGTCGGGTGATGGGCGGTTGGGTTCTGGGCGAGCGGGGTACCTGTGCGGGGGTAGCGACGTCTTGCACGGGAGGTTCGTCATGGGTATCGATGACAAGATCCGTAACGCGACCGAGGACGCGACTGGCAAGGTCAAGGAGCACACCGGCCGGGCCACCGACGACGAACGGCTGGAGGCCGAGGGCCGCAACGACCAGGCCGCCGCGAACCTCAAGCAGGCCGGCGAGAAGGTGAAGGACGCCTTCAAGAGCTGACGTGTCTCGTACCGCACGCCGGGCCGGTCCCCACCGGCCCGGCGTTGCCGCTGGCCCCGACTACCACCGGCCCACGGCGCCTTCGGCCCGACGTGCGATCGGCCGGGGATGCGCTGGGGGATTGATCGACTCGACATCCCTGAAGTCGGGGTATCCGCCGCATCTGGACACCCCGACTTCAATGAGCCCGAGTTGATCAAGGCCCTGACGGACGCCTGCCGGTTCCGGAAGCGCTGTAGGCCCGCCGACCGACTCCGGAAGCGCAGCGGGTCACCGGCCGGTTGCCCGGGAGCGCTGCGGGCCGACGTGTCCTGGCCCGGCGTCGGATCGTTGGCAGGGCGAGGTACGCGCGGACGGGTCGAGCGGGGGACGCCAACCACGGACGGGAGAGGACGATGTCCCAGCCCACGTCGACCGGCCGGCGGGCCGCCGCCGCGGCCCTGCTGGTGGCACTGCTCGCCGGATGTCAGGCACCCGGAACGGAGTCCGGTGAGCCGGCGACGAACAAGCCGGTCCCGAGCGCCACGACCACTCCGACGCCCACCGCCAGCCCTTCGCCGGTGACCGCTGTCAACACCGTCGAGGTGTGCCGGGCCGTCGACCGGCACATCATCGCCGCCAGCCGGAAGATCTCCGCGGATTCGGCTGCGGCGACCGAGCGTGAGCTGACCGGCGAGCAGATCAACGCTCAACTCCGCCGGACCCTCGCCAGGTTGGCCGACCAGGTGCGCGGCGAGGCTCGCCGAGCGCGGGATCGCGAGATCAGGAGGCTGGTCACCTCGACCGCCGACCGGATCGACCGCGGCTCCCGGGCCGCCCGCCCCACCGCCTGGCTCGACGACACCTTCACCGGGATCCCGGCTGTCCTCATGCGGGACTGCCGCCCCTGAGACGGCCCACTGATTCCGCCGTCACCCCTGGGGGCCGACCCTGACTTCACCCTCGATCGTCGGTCCGGTGCTGTCCGCCGTGGACGTACACCCGCTAACTTCCTTCTGCAACGTGCATGGGCTCGTCGTGAGCGATGATCCGTCGCTGTCGGGAGACGGAAGGGCCGGACACTCGGCACCCCGGCCGATCCACATCGGATGCGGATGATCGCCGCGCCGGCTCGGCAGCGGGCCTACGTCGGTCGGTTCGCGCCGGGCGGGTCGGACCGCCGGGCAGGGTCCCGAGACCGGGGTACGTCCGGAATCTCGGGATCAGCCGCGTGCTGCCGCAGGTGCACCTGCGGCAATTGACGGCGGGCGGCCTCGTGTCCGCCCAACCGGAGCTTCCGGTGGACAGGAAAGCGCCGGACGGCCGGCCGGGGTCGATGCAGGACCGGATGACCACGCTGGAACGCGTCCGGCGGGACGTCGACCAGGGCCGACGGCCCGGGCCGTCGAGGGGCAACTCGACGGCCCGGGTGGAGGTAGCACCCTCTCGCCCACGGGCGAGTTCTTCCCGCAGTGCCCCTTCGAGGAGAGGACAACATCTCGTGCTGCGCGTACGCAAATCCGTCGGCTGGGCGCCGGCGGTCGCGACGGTGGTCGCGCTGGTCGGTGTCGGCGGCCCACCCGCCGCGGCGGCCCCGCCCGCGCCACGATCGACCATCACCTGGCAGCCCTGCGAGCGGGACGCCACCGCCGAGTGCGGGACGCTCTCCGTCCCGGTCGACTGGGACCACCCGGACGGGGAGCGGTTCGACCTGGCGCTCGCCCGGCGGTCCGCCACCGATCCGGAAGCCCGCACGGGCGCACTGGTGTTCGGTCCCGGTGGACCGGGCGACAGCGGTGTGGACCGCGTGGTCACCGGTATCAACCGGTTCAGCGACGACCTACGCCGCCGGTTCGACATCGTGAGCTTCGACCCGCGCGGCACCGGCCGCAGTCACCCGGTCATCTGCGCCACCAGCCTGCTCGCCGCGCAACCCCAGGTGATCGCCGACCAGGCGGAGTTCGCCGCCACCCTGGCCGGCAACGAGCGGCTGCGCGCCGACTGCCGAACGCGGACCGGACCGCTCGTCGACCACGTGGACACGATCAGTGCGGCCCGGGACCTGGACGCGATCCGGGCCGCCCTGGGCGAGCGCCGGCTGACCTTCCACGGCAGCTCGTACGGAACCCTGCTCGGCCTCCAGTACGCCGAACTGTTCCCGCACCGGGTGCGAGCCATGGTGCTGGAGAGCACCGTGGACCACAGCCACGCCACCCGGTCCTTCCTGGACACCCAGGCCGTCACCGCCCAGGACTCGTTCGACGAGTTCGTCGCCTGGTGCGCGACCGCCGAGCGGTGTGCGCTGCACGGGCGGAACGTTCGCGCGGTCTGGGCCGACCTGTGGTCCCGCGCCGAGCGGGGCGAACTCGCCGACCCCGACCGCCCCGGCTCCCGGCTGAGCCCGTTCATGCTCAGCCGGCTCGCGCAACGGGCGTTCTACGGCCCGGACTGGCCGGGGCTGGCGGACGACATCCGGACCATGGACTCGACCGGACCGGCTCCGCTCGCCGCGCCGAGCAGCACCGCCGACCCGGCGGTCAGCCCGTATCCCTTCGCCGTCTTCTGCCAGGACTGGTCGCTGCCGGTCCGCGACTACCGGGAGTACGCGAGCCACCTGCGACGGCTCGCGCGGCTCGCGCCCGACCTGCGGTACCCCCAGGCCGTCTTCGCGCTGTCGACCTGCCTGGGCACCCCCAGCCCGGTCGCGAATCCGCAGCACCGCCTCCGGGTCCGCACCGACGTGCCGCTGCTGCTGGCCGGCACCCGGCACGACCCGGCGAGCGGCTACAACTGGGCGACCAACGTGGCCCGCCAGCTCGGGCGACATGGCGTGCTGCTGACGTACGAGGGCTGGGGGCACGGCAGCTACACGACGAGTCCCTGCGTGTCCCAGGCCGTGGACCGGTACCTGCTCGACGAGGTGGTGCCGTCCCGCGGCACCCGGTGCCCCGCGGTGGACCCGACCGCCTGACGCATCGGGAGGCGTCCGATCGCCGGATCCGTCCGGCGGTCGGACGCCCCGCGTCAGCGCACCACCCGGTACGTCACGTGCGTGACGGTCGGTCCGGCGACCACCGCCGCCTGTTCGAGCCGCAAATCGTCGAGGCCGGTGAAGAGGCGCTCGCCGCCGCCCAGAACGACCGGAACGATGTGCAGCTGGAGGGTGTCGAGCAGGCCGGCGGCCAGGTACTGCCGGACCGTGCCGGCCCCACCGCCGATCACGACCTTCCGGTCGCCCGCCGCCTCGCGCGCCTGCTCGAGCGCCGAGTGGACGCCGTCGGTGACGAACCGGAACGTCGTACCACCGGCCATCGGCAGCGGCTCGCGCGGATGGTGGGTGAGCACGAAGACCGGCGTGTGGAACGGAGGCTCCTCGCCCCACCAGCCGCGCCACGTCTCGTCCCACGGCCCGTCACCGCCGCCGAACATCCGCCGTCCCATGACGTACGCGCCGACGTCGCGGGTCATCTCCTCCACGACCGCCGAGTCCACTCCGCGCTCGCCACCGGACAACCCGTGCTGTGCCCGCCACGTATCAAGGCCGTACACCCACTCGTGCAGTTGCTCGCCGCCCCGACCGAGTGGGTCCCGGAGGCTCTGCTCCGGCCCGGCCACGTAGCCGTCCAGCGAGATCGACAGTTGGCTGGTCACCGTGTTCATGAATCCGTCCTCCGGGGTTACTCGTCGACCACCGAGAGCCGGGCGGCCCGCAGCTCCAGATAGCGACGTTCGGGCAGGCTGGTGGTGGCCCGTGCCGCGGCGAGGTACGCCGCGCGGGCCGGACCGGGCTCGCCGGCCAGCTCCAGCAGGTGGGCGCGGACAGCCGCCACCCGATGGTGTCCCGCGGTGCGCTCGTCCTCGCCGAGCGGTACGAGCACGGCGAGCCCCGCCCGGGGCCCGTCGACCATCGCCACCGCGACCGCCTGGTTCAGGGTGACCATCGGGTTCGGCGCGATCCGGGCGAGCAGCCGGTAGAGCGCGAGGATCTGCGGCCAGTCGGTCTCGGCCGCCGACGGCGCCTCGGCGTGCACCGCGGCGATCGCCGCCTGGAGCTGGTACGGCCCCGGCGGTGACCAGGTCAGCGACTCGGTGATCAGTGCGACCCCCTCCTCGATGGCCGCCCGGTCCCACCGGGTGCGGTCCTGCTCGGCCAGCGGCACGAGCTCGCCACCCGGGCCCAGCCGCGCGGCCCGGTGCGAGTCGGTGAGCAGCATCAGCGCGAGCAGGCCGGTCACCTCGCCGTCGTCGGGGAGCAGCGCGTGCAGCATCCGGGTCAGCCGGATCGCCTCGCCGGTCAGCTCGGCCCGGTGCAGGTCCGGGCCGCTGGAGGCGGTGTACCCCTCGTTGTAGATCAGGTAGAGCACCTGGCGGACCGCGCCCAGCCGCTCGTCCCGCTCGGCCGCGGACGGCATGGTGAACCTCGCCCCGGTCGCCTCGATTCGCTGCTTGGCCCGGCGGATGCGCTGGCTCATCGTCGCCTCGGGGACCAGGAACGCGCGGGCGATCTGCGCCGTGGTGAGCCCGCCCACCGCGCGCAAGGTCAACGCCACCTGCGCCGACCGGGCCAGCGCCGGATGGCAGCAGAGGAACAGCAGACGCAACGTGTCGTCGCCGGCCGGCGGCTCCGCGTCCGCCGCCGGGGCGACCGCGGCGTACGCCGGCTCGCGTACGGCCACCGCGACCTCGCGGTCCCGGCGGGCACGTTCGCTGCGCCACTCGTCGGTGAGCCGGCGGGTGGCGACGGTCAGCAGCCAGGCTTGCGGGTTCTCCGGCACCCCCTGCTCGGGCCATTTGAGGGCCGCGGCGAGCAGCGCCTCCTGCACCGCGTCCTCGCACCTGTCGAACTGGCCGTGCCGGCGGACGAGCAGGCCGAGGACCTGCGGCGCCAGGGTGCGCAGCAGCTCCTCGACCCCGCGCGACCCGGAGATCACATCTCCGTCCCGGCCTCGTCCATGATCGGGCGGATCTCCAGCGCGCCGCCGTAGCGCACGTCCGGCCAGCGGCGGGCGATCTCCGCGGCCCGCTCCGGGGTGTCGCAGTCGACCGCCAGGTAGCCGGCGAACTGCTCCTTGCTCTCCATGAACGGGCCGTCGACGACCTCCGGATGCCCGCCGGCCAGCCGGACCGTACGCGACTGGGACGGGTCGGCCAACGCCTGACCTCCGATCAGCTCGCCGGACTCGGAGAGTTCCTTCATGATCTCGTCCACCTCGCCGAAGAGTGCCACCCGCTCCTGCTCGGAGATCTCATCGATGAAACCGGGCCGGTTCCAGATCAACAGCATGTACTTCACGACCTGCTCCTCACGTCCTGGCCGCGACCGTGACCGGCGCGGCTCACCCAGAGGTCGGAGCCGACACCCAGCCCCCGACAACCGACGGGAAGAAAAATCCCAGAAATCTCGGCACGTCGGGTGCCGCCGCACCGGTGGTCTCGCCGGCGCGCTGAAGAGCACCGCAGCTCATCGGCGGCGGTGTCGCCTCACCGGCGGCCCCGCCGGCCGCCCCGGACCTGTCGTGCCGGCGGGGCGTCGCCCACGTCGAGGGACGCCCGGTCCGCCGCCGACGTGCCGGAGGCCCAGCCCTCCGCGTCGCGTACGGTCAGCCGGGCCCGGGTGACCCCGGGGAAGAGCGTCTCGAACCGCTCTCGGACGGCCTCGCCCCGAGCGGCGAGTACCGGCAGCAGCCGGTCCGCGCCGGCCTCCTGCACCGCCTGCCGGTTCGCCGCCGCCGTGGCGGCGCGCAGCCGCTCCCCGATCCGCAGCGCGAACGCGTTGAGGAACGACTCGTCGTAGCCGCGGGTGCGCCGCCCGCCGGACGCCCGCCGCTCGCCCCGGCCGGCGAGCATCGCGGCGGTGGCCTGCACCAGCAGCGACGTGTAGAGCAGTTCGACGGCGGCCAGATCGGCCGGCCAGCCGAGCACGGTGGCGAAGCCGAGGTCGTCCGACCAGACCGACTCGCACCCGTTCGCCGCCGCCACCTCCTGCACCAGCAGCGCCTTCGCGCCCGCGTACGGGGCGTCGGTGCCGAGCCGAACCCCGCTCGGCAGGTCGGGACTGGGAGCTTCGGCCGCCAGCAGGGCCTCATCGAGGCGGTGCCGGGCGATCAGCTCCTGGGCCTTGCCGGTCAGCGCCTCGGCCTCGGCGGGGAACGTCGTCGACTCGGCCTTCGCGAGCAGCGCCCGGACCCGGTCCAGGATCCGGGAGCCGCTGCCGCCGGCCGGGCCGGTGACCACCCTGGCGGCCGTCGAACCGGGTGGCGGCCGGAGCACGGCGATCGGCGGCAGTCCCACCACGAGCGCCAACGCGTCGACCGCCTCCCGCAGCGCGGTCACGCGGTCGATCCCCTCGCGCGCCGCCCAGGCGGCGAGGTGCCCGCCGTCGTCCGCCCACCACACCCGCGCGTCCAACTCGCGCAGCTGGTCGTCCCACCAGGACGGGACGGGGTCGGGCAGGTCGCGTCGCTGTGCCGCCATCACGTCGTGCAGCAGCCGGGCCGGTCGCGGCCCGAGGCGGCGGTCCGCGAGCCGGGCCAGGTCGGCCGGTTGCCAGCCGCGCGGCCAGAGCCGCCCCACGTCGCGTGCCAGCCGGCGCAGCAGCGCGGCGTCCACGTCCGGCGCGCCCGTGCCGACCACGAGCCGATCCAACTGTCGTTCGGCGAGGCGTACGTCCCGGCCGCGCGCGGCCGTCACGGCGTCGTCGATCAGCTCCTCGGCGTCCGGCACGGGTCGTCCCTCCTCACTGCGGTCTGGCTGCTGCTCCGATCATGCCCGGCGGGCGGGCCCGACAGCCGAACGGGGCCATCGCGATGTGGGCCGTCGACGAGATCGTCGCGCGCATCCCGAGCACCGGGTTCGCCGGGTGGTGGTCAGGTCGGTCGGTACTCCACCTCCGGGCGCCCGGGCGTGCCGTAGCGGGGAACACGGGTCACCCGGCCGACGTCCGCCAGGTGCTCCAGGTAGCGCCGGGCGGTCACCCGGGACATGCCGGTCTGCTCGGCGACCTCGGAGGCGGAGAGCCCCGGCCGGCGGCGCAGCACGTCCAGCACGACGTCGAGGGTCTGCGCGACGAGACCCTTCGGCAGCGTGTCCGGTGCCGTCCCGCGCAGCGTCGCCAGCATCCGGTCCACCTCGTGCTGGGCGGCCACCGCCCCGCCCGCCGAGGTCTGCCGCCGGTACTCGGCGTAGCGCTCCAACTTGTCGCGGAAAGCGGCGAACGTGAACGGTTTCAGCAGATAATGGGTCACCCCGAGGGCCACCGCGGCGCGGACCATCGCCAGATCCCGGGCCGAGGTCACCGCGAGCACGTCCGCGTCGCTGCCCGCGGCCCGCATCGCCCGGCAGACGTCCAGGCCCGGCACGTCCGGCAGGTGCAGATCGAGCAGCACCAGGTCGACGGCGTCCGTACCGGTCCGCCGCAGGACCCGCATCGCCTCCCGAGCGTCGTGCGCCACACCGACCACCCGGAAGCCGGGCACCCGTTCGGTGTACGCGCGGTGCGCCTCCGCGATCAGCTCCTCGTCCTCGACGACGAGCACCCGGATGTCGCTCACACCGGCACCTCGCTGCGCTCGCTCATGTTCGCTGCTCCACGGGGATGGGGAGATGGGCCCGGAACACCGTCCCACCGTCCACGGCCTCCGCCACCTCGTGCCGGCCACCGTGCCGGATCAGCACCTGGCCGACCAGGGCGAGCCCCAGGCCGCGGCCGCTGGCCTTGGTCGACCAGCCCCGGCGGAACGCGTCGGCGACCCGATCGGGTGGCAGCCCGGAGCCGCTGTCGGTCACCTCGACCAGCACCTCGCCCTCCGTCTCGGCCACCCGCACCCGTACCCGGCGAGGCGGTTTCCCCGCGGCGACCGCCTCCAGCGCGTTGTCGACCAGGTTCCCCACCACGGTGAGCAGGTCCCCGGCCGGCAGCGTGCCGACATCGAGTCGGGAGGCCGGGTCGACGGTCAGCTCGACGCCGCGTTCGGCGGCCTGGGCCGACTTGCCGAGCAGCAGGGCGGCCAACGCCGGCTCGGTGATCGCGCCGACGACCTGGTCGGTGAGCTGCTGGGCCAGCGCGAGCTCCTCGGTGGCCAGTCGTACGGCCTCCTCGGTGCGGCCCAGCTCGACCAGGGTGAGCACGGTGTGCAGCCGGTTCGCGGCTTCGTGCGCCTGCGACCGGAGTGCCTCGGTGAGCCCTCGGACGGAGTCCAGCTCGCTGGTGAGGGCCCGCAGCTCGGTGTGGTCGCGCAGGGTCAGCACCGTGCCCATGGTGTGCCCTACGGCGCCGGTCGGCCGGAGGTTGGCCACCAGCGCGCGGTCGGCGGTGAGGATCAGCTCGTCGCGGGCGGTCTGACCGGTCGTGATCAGCTCGGTCAGGGCGGCCGGCAGGTCGACCTCGGTCACCGGCCGGTCCACCAGCGCCGCGTCCGCGGCCAGGCCCAGCAGCCGGCGGCCCTCGTCGTTGATCAGAGCGATCCTCCGGTCCGGCCCGATCACCACCAGGCCCTCACCGACCGAGTGCAGCACCGCGTCGTAGTACTCGTACATCCGGGCCATCTGTGCTGGGCCGAGACCGTGGGTCTGCCGGCGCAGCCGTCGACTGAGCAGCCAGGACCCGGCGGCCGCCAGGGCCAGCGCGGCAACGGTGGCGGCGAGCAGCACCGGTGAGCGGTCGAGCAGTTCCCGGTTGATGGCCTCGGTGGTGATGCCGACCGACACCAGTCCGATGACCCGGCCGTCGGCGGCGCGTACCGGCACCACCGAACGTACCGACTCGCCGAGCGTCCCGGTGTTGACCACGGTGATCGGCCGCCCGGCCAACGCCGGGGCGATCTCGCCGATGAAGGGCCGCCCGATCTGGGCGGGATCGGTGTGCGAGTAACGGGTCCGGTCCGGTGCCATCACCACCACGAAGTCGGTCCGCGTGGCGCGCCGGATCGACTCGGCGTACGGCTGAAGCATGGTCGCCGGGGCGGGGGAGCGCAACGCCTCGGCGACCTCGGGGGAGCGGGCGACCGTCTCGGCGACGGCGAGCACCTCCTTGCGGGCCGCTTCCCGAGCGTCGGCGCGGGCGACCAGGGCGACGCCCGCGGTCGCGGCCGCCACCAGCAACGTCACCACCACCACCTGAAGGGCGAACAGTTGCCCGGCGATGCTCCACTTTCGTCCGGTCATGTCTCCTCGTCGTCGCGGGACCCGGGTTCCCGCCCAACCGGCGGTTCCGGTCGGTGCACGTGCCCGTCGGGGTCGACGGTTCAGGTCGGTGCCGGGTCGGCCGGGCCGGGGCGGTGCGTCCCGGTCGGGTCAGCGGTCCGGGCCGGGTGCCCTCCCGGCTCGGTCGGCGGTCCGGGCCGGCGTCCTCCCGGCTCGGTCAGCGGTCTCGGCCGGGTCGACGGCTCGGGTCGGTGAACAGAATGAACGCAAGGCTGATTCCGGTTGAGACCTGGGCCACAGTCTCAGCCATGCAGACCCCCACCACCAGCACACCGGTCGCGCGATCCCGGCGCGACCGCACACATTTCCTGTACCTCGCGGTGATCGTCGCCGTCCTGGCGGGCATCCTCGTCGGCTTCGTCGCGCCGGACGCAGCGCAGGAGCTCAAACCGCTCGGCACCGGTTTCGTCGCGCTGATCAAGATGATGATCAGCCCGGTCATCTTCTGCACGATCGTGCTCGGTGTCGGCTCCGTACGACAGGCCGCCAAGGTCGGCAAGGTCGGCGGACTGGCGCTGGGCTACTTCCTGGTCATGTCGACCGTCGCGCTGGCCATCGGCCTCGTCGTCGGCAACATCGTCCACCCCGGCTCCGGGCTCCAGCTCAGCAGCGAACTCGCCGAGGCGGGCCAGAAGGCCGCCGGCACCGAGAGCGCGGGCACCGTCGACTTCCTGCTCGGCATCATCCCGACCTCGCTGCTCTCCGCGCTGACCGGTGGCGAGGTGCTCCAGACGCTCCTGGTCGCGCTGCTGGTCGGCTTCGCGGTACAGGGCATGGGCCGCAAGGGTGAGCCGGTGCTGCGGGCCGTCGGCATCGCTCAGCGCCTCGTGTTCAAGGTCCTCACCATGATCATGTGGCTGGCCCCGATCGGCGCGTTCGGCGCGATGGCCGCCGTGGTCGGCGCGACCGGCGTGGACGCGTTGAAGAGCCTCGCGCAGATCATGCTCGGCTTCTACGCCACCTGCCTGATCTTCGTACTGGTGGTGCTCGGGGCCATGCTCTGGCTGGTGGCCCGGGTCTCGATCTTCTCGCTGCTGCGGTACCTCAACCGGGAGTTCCTGCTGATCGTCTCGACCTCGTCGTCGGAGTCGGCGCTCCCGCGGCTCATCGCCAAGATGGAGCACTTCGGGGTCAGCAAGCCGGTCGTCGGCATCACGGTGCCGACCGGGTACTCGTTCAACCTGGACGGCACGGCCATCTACCTGACCATGGCGTCGCTCTTCATCGCCTCCGCGATGGGCGACCCGCTCTCCGTGGGCGAGCAGGTCTCGCTGCTGGTCTTCATGATCATCGCGTCCAAGGGTGCTGCCGGGATCACCGGTGCCGGCCTCGCCACCCTCGCGGGCGGGCTCCAGTCGCACCGGCCGGACCTGGTGGACGGCGTCGGCCTGATCGTGGGCATCGACCGGTTCATGTCCGAGGCGCGGGCGCTCACCAACTTCGCGGGCAACGCGGTGGCCACCGTGCTGATCGGTCGCTGGACCGGCGAGTTCGACCGGGAGCAGGCGCAGGCGGTGCTCTCCGGCGAGCGGCCGTTCGACGAGGCCACCATGCTCGACGAGGACCACGACGACGCGGACCTGGCCGAGCCGGAAACCGCCGCCGCCCCGGACCGGGCCGAGGAGGTCAAGGCCGGAGCGGGCAACCGCTGAGAAGCGCACACCGCCCCCCCCCCGCCGCTCCCGCCGCATACGCACGCACGGCCTGCGGCGGGCACTCATTCACGGAAAGAGTGGCTATCCGGCCCCGGATGGCCACTCTTTCCATGTATTTGTGTGGATCTTGGAGCGAGGGCGGGACCTATCGCAGCGTCAGGGGTGAGGCAGGCTGCGCCAGGCGGGACCGTGGTGCGGTCCGTGACGGGGTCAGGGGCGGGGTGGCCAGGCGTCCAGAACGGTCTGGATGGGGAGTGCGTGCTGGGGGGCGGGGATCGGGGGCGGCACCGGGGTGCGGTCGAAGCGGGGCGCCGGTGCCGGTTGGATCTCCCCGTCCACCTCGACGAAGGTCCCCCGGGCGGCGTTGTGCGGGTGCCGGTGCGCCTCGGTGGGGGCGAGCACCGGGGCCACGCACGCGTCCAGATCGGCGAAGACGTCCGCCCACTCGTCCCGGGTACGGCTGGCGAACCGCTCGGCGAACCGGCGGCGAAGCACGTCCCAGCCGGCCGGGTCGTACTGGGCCGGCAGGTCGGGGTCCTCGGCCAGACCCAGGCCGGTGAGGAGGGCGGCGTAGAACGCCGGCTCCAGCGCGCCGACGGCCATGAAACCGCCGTCGGCGGTGCGGTACGTGTCGTAGAACGGCGCCCCGCCGTCGAGCAGGTTGTGCCCGCGCGGCGCGGACCAGAGGCCGGTGTTGACCATTCCGTGCAGGAACGCCGTGAGCAACGCCGAACCGTCGACCATCGCGGCGTTTACCACCTGCCCGGCACCCGAGCGCTCCCGCTCCAGCAGCGCCGCCAGCACACCGACGGCGAGCAGCATCCCGCCGCCCGCGAAGTCGCCGATCAGGTTCGTGGGCGCGTACGGGCGTTCACCAGCGCGGCCCAATGGCTCCAACGCGCCGGACACCGCGATGTAGTCGATGTCGTGACCCGCCCGGGGTGCCAGCGGGCCGTCCTGTCCCCAGCCGGTCATCCGCGCGTACACCAGCCGGGGGTTGCGGGCGAGGCAGGTCTCCGGGCCGAAGCCCAGCCGCTCCGCCACCCCCGGCCGGTACGCCTCGACCAGCACGTCGGCCCGTTCCAGGAGACGCAGCAGGGCCGCCACCCCGTCGGGTGACTTCAGGTCCAGCACGGTGGCCCGCCGGCCACGCTGCAACGGCCCGTTCGACGGCGCGGCCAGCCGCCCGGAGGCGGGGCCGCCCGGCCGGTCGACCCGGACCACGTCCGCGCCCAGGTCGGCGAGGACCATGCAGCCGAACGGAGCGGGCGCGAGGCTGGCGAGTTCGACCACCCGCACCCCGGCCAGCGGCCCGCCGCTCGTGCCGGTCCCGCCCCGGTGGGCACTCCCGCCGTGCCCACCGGGCCGGCGGCTCGGATCCGGTCCGGCAGCCGACGCCGACGTGTCGTTCCCACCCGGCGCCGAAGCCCGGTGCGGTGCCGGGCCGCCGCCTTCCCCGGTCGGACGATCAGAGGGCACGGGCGATCAGCTCTTTCATGATCTCGTTGGTGCCGCCGTAGATCTTCTGAGCGCGGGCGTCGGCGTACATGCGGGCGATCGGATACTCGGTGGTGTAGCCGTAGCCGCCGAAGAGTTGCAGGCACCGGTCGACGACCTCGCACTGCCCGTCGGTGAGCCAGTACTTCGCCATGGCGGCGGTCGGCACGTCCAGTTCGCCCCGCGCGTGCCGGCTGATGCAGTCGTCGAGGAACACCCGGCTCGCCCGCGTCCGGGTCGCGCACTCGGCGAGCACCATCCGCGTGTTCTGGTGCCCGAGCAGCGGCTTGCCGAACGCGGTCCGCTCCTTGGCGTACGCCACGGTCAGCTCGACGGCCCGCTCCATGGCGGCGACCGCGCCCACCCCGATCACCAGCCGTTCCTGCGGCAGCTGCCGCATGAGCTGGACGAAGCCGAGCCCCTCGGCGTCGCCCAGCAGGTTGGCCGCCGGCACGCGCAGCCCGTCGAAGAACAGTTCGGCGGTGTCGTTCGCCGTCAACCCGATCTTGGAAAGCAGCCGGCCGCGGCGGAATCCCTCCGGATCGCCGCCGACCTCGCAGACCAGCAGCGAGATACCGGCTGCTCGCTGCTCGGGATCGGTCTTGGCGGCCACGATGACCAGGTCGGCGAGTCCACCGTTGCTGATGAACGTCTTCGCCCCGGTGACCAGGTAGTCGTCGCCGTCGCGTACCGCCCGGGTGCGCAGCGCCTGCAGGTCCGAGCCGCCGTCGGGCTCGGTCATCGCGATGGCCCCGACCAGTTCGCCGCTGCACAGGCCGGGCAGCCAGCGCCGCTTCTGCTCCTCGCTGCCGTACGCCACCAGGTATCCGGTGACGATTCCGCTGTGCACGGCGAGGCCGAGGCTGGCCTCACCGGCGTACGTCTGCTCCTGGAGCAGCACCGCCTCGTGGGTGAAGTCGCCGCCCCCGCCGCCGTACCGCTCGGGAACGGAGAGGCCGAGCAGGCCCAGCTCGCCCGCGCGGCGGTAGTGCGCCCGGTCCGGGTGCCCCTGCGCGAGCAGCCGGTCGGTGTGCGGCAGCACCTCCCGGGTGAAGAAGGCGCGGGCCAGGTCGGCGAGGTCGTCGTGCTCCGGTTTGCGCCACGGTGAGGGGTGGGGCGTCGGCATGGCCCCACCCTCGTGCCCGGTCGGCAACGTGTCAACAAGCTTCGATCGGCCCCTCGGGCTTCGGCGGTGCCTGCACCCGACAGCGCCGACGCCTGCCCGGTCCGCGGCCGACGGCCGGGACGGCCGGCCGTGTGGGCCGGTTCACCCCGGAAAGGGGGCGTGTGAAAAGGGCGTCAAAAAGCTGGAGGCCGCCGTCATGGTCCCGTTATAGGCCCTGTCGCCTGGCTGACCCTGGGGCTTTGATTGCCCGGCGCGACCGGGAGGCGGTCGCGACGAACCTTATCCGTACGAGGAGTCAGCGTGTCTGACGTGGTGTTCGTGGTCCTGACGGTGGCGCTCTTCGCGGCGCTCGCCCTGGTGGTCCGGGCGGTGGAGAAGCTGTGAGCGCCGTCAATGCCGTCGGCCTGGTGCTCGCGATCGGCCTGGGAATCTTCCTGGTGGTCGCCCTGCTGTTCCCGGAGCGCTTCTGATGACCATGACAACAGCCGGCGTCATCTTCGTCCTGTCGCTGGTGGTGGCGCTGGTCGCCGTCTACAAGCCGTTCGGCGACTACATGTACCGGGTGGTCTCCGGTACTCGGCAGTCCCGCGTCGAGCGCGGGATCTACCGACTGGTCGGGGTCAACCCGGCCGCCGAGCAGAGCTGGGGCGTCTACGCCCGTAGCGTGCTGGCCTTCTCGGTCGCGTCGCTCCTGTTCCTCTACCTGCTCCAGCGGGTGCAGGACAAGCTCTGGCTGTCGCTGGGCTTCCCCGCGGTGGTGCCGCACGGCGCCTGGAACACCGCGGTGTCGTTCGTGACAAACACGAACTGGCAGTCGTACTCGGGTGAGTCGACCATGGGCCACCTCGTGCAGATGGCCGGCCTCGCGGTGCAGAACTTCGTCTCCGCATCGGTCGGCATCGCGGTCGCGATCGCCCTGGTCCGTGGCTTCGCTCGGCACCGGACGGAGCATCTGGGCAACTTCTGGGTCGACCTGACCCGGATCACCCTGCGCATCCTGCTGCCGATCGCGGTGCTCGGCGCGTTCGCGTTGATGCTCGGCGGGGTGGTGCAGAACCTGTCCGGCGGCACCGACGTCACCACGTTGACCGGCGGCACCCAGACGATCACCGGCGGGCCGGTGGCCAGCCAAGAGGTGATCAAGGAGTTGGGCACGAACGGTGGCGGCTTCTACAACGCCAACAGCGCCCACCCGTTCGAGAACCCGACCTCCTGGACCAACTGGATCGAGATCTTCCTGATCCTGCTGATCCCGTTCAGCCTGCCCCGGGTCTTCGGCCGGATGGTCGGCCAGAACCGCCAGGGGTACGCCATCGCGGCCGTGATGGCGATCCTGGCGCTCGCGAGCGTCACCCTGACCAACGTCTTCGAGTTGGCCGGGCACGGCACCGTGCCGCAGGCGGTCGGCGCGGCGCTGGAGGGCAAGGAACTGCGGTTCGACGTGTCGAACTCGGCGACCTTCGCGGCGGCGACGACGCTGACCTCGACCGGCGCGGTCGACTCGTTCCACGACTCGTTCACGCCGCTCGGCGGCATGATGCCGCTGCTCAACATGATGCTCGGCGAGGTCGCCCCCGGTGGCGTCGGATCCGGCCTCTACGGCCTGCTGATCCTCGCCGTGATCACGGTCTTCGTGGCCGGGCTGATGGTCGGCCGGACACCGGAGTACCTGGGCAAGAAGATCGGTGCCCGGGAGATCAAGTTCGCCTCGATGTACTTCCTGATCATGCCGGCGCTGGTGCTGATCGGCACGGCCGCGGCCTTCGCCACCGGCAACAACGCGACCGCGCTGAACGTCGGCCCGCACGGGCTCTCCGAGGTGCTGTACGCCTTCACCTCGGCGAGCAACAACAACGGGTCCGCGTTCGGCGGCATCACCGTGAACACCACCTGGTGGGACACCGCGCTCGGCCTCTGCATGTTGCTCGGCCGGTTCCTGCCGATCATCTTCGTGCTCGCCCTGGCCGGGTCGCTGGCGCGCCAGCAGCCCGTCCCCGCGTCCGAGGGCACCCTGCCGACCCACCGGCCGCTCTTCGTCGGGATGGTCGTCGGCGTCACGGTGGTCCTCGTTGCACTGACCTTCCTGCCCGCCCTCGCGCTCGGCCCGTTGGCCGAGGGGCTCTGATCCCCATGAGGAACGAGAACATGTCCGTCACGTCGGTGACATCCGGGGCCGGCGAGGAGCCGACCGCGGGTACGCCCGCCACCCAGGGCAACCGGGTCGGTGGGGGCCTGCTCGACCCGAAGCAGTTGCTCCGGTCCCTGCCGGACGCGCTGCGCAAGCTCGACCCGCGCACGCTGTGGCGCAACCCGGTGATGCTGATCGTCGAGATCGGCGCCGCGTTCACGACGGTGCTCGCGATCGTCGACCCGTCCGTGTTCGCCTGGGCCATCACGGTCTGGCTCTGGCTGACCGTGGTCTTCGCCAACCTCGCCGAGGCCGTGGCGGAGGGCCGGGGCAAGGCGCAGGCGGCCACGCTGCGCCAGGCGAAGCGGGACACCATCGCCACCCGTCTGATCGGCTGGACGCCCGGCGCTCCCGCGAACCGGTACCGGGACGAGGCGGTGCCCGCTCCCGAACTGAAGCAGGGCGACATCGTCCTGGTGGAGGCGGGCGGCATCATCCCCGGCGACGGTGACGTGGTCGAGGGCATCGCCAGCATCGACGAGTCGGCCATCACCGGAGAGTCCGCGCCCGTGATCCGGGAGTCCGGCGGCGACCGGAGCGCGGTCACCGGCGGCACGAAGGTGCTCTCCGACCGGATCGTCGTCAGGATCACCCAGAAGCCGGGGGAGAGCTTCATCGACCGGATGATCGCTCTCGTCGAGGGTGCCAACCGGCAGAAGACGCCGAACGAGATCGCGCTGAACATCCTGCTCGCCGCGCTCACGATCATCTTCCTGCTCGCGGTGGTCACCCTCCAGCCGCTGGCGATCTTCTCGAAGGCGTTCCAGGCGGCCGCGCCGGACACCGGCGCGGTCACCGGTACCGGCATCACCGGGGTGGTGCTCGTCTCCCTGCTCGTCTGCCTGATCCCGACCACCATCGGCGCGCTGCTCTCGGCGATCGGCATCGCCGGCATGGACCGCCTGGTCCAGCGCAACGTGCTCGCGGTGAGCGGTCGCGCGGTCGAGGCGGCGGGTGACGTGAACACCCTGCTGCTCGACAAGACCGGCACGATCACCCTCGGCAACCGGCAGGCCGCCGAGTTCCTGTCGGTCGAGGGGGTCGAGGCGGCCGAGGTCGCCGACGCCGCGCAGCTCTCCAGCCTGGCCGACGAGACCCCCGAGGGGCGCTCGGTGGTGGTGCTCGCGAAGAACGAGTTCGGGCTGCGCGAGCGGGAGCCGGGCGTCATGCCGCACGCCACCTTCGTGCCGTTCACCGCGCAGACCCGGATGAGCGGTGTCGACCTCGGCGCGGAGAGCGTCGACGGCGGCGTCCGCCGGATCCGAAAGGGCGCCGCGGCGGCGGTCATGAAGTGGGTACGGGACAACGGCGGCCACCCGACCGGCGAGGTCGGCGAGCTGGTCGACGCGATCAGCGGCACCGGTGGGACCCCGCTGGTCGTCGCCGAACACGTCGATGGTCACCCGGCCCGCGCGCTCGGCGTCATCCACCTCAAGGATGTGGTCAAGTCCGGCATGCGCGAGCGGTTCGACGAGATGCGCCGGATGGGCATCCGGACCGTCATGATCACCGGCGACAACCCGCGGACCGCGAAGGCGATCGCGGACGAGGCGGGGGTGGACGACTTCCTCGCCGAGGCCACCCCGGAGGACAAGCTCGCCCTCATCAAGAAGGAGCAGGAGGGCGGTCGCCTGGTCGCGATGACGGGTGACGGCACCAACGACGCGCCCGCGCTCGCCCAGGCGGACGTCGGCGTGGCCATGAACACCGGCACGTCGGCCGCCAAGGAGGCCGGCAACATGGTCGACCTCGACTCCGACCCGACGAAACTCATCGAGATCGTCGAGATCGGCAAGCAGTTGCTCATCACCCGGGGCGCGTTGACCACGTTCTCCATCGCCAATGACGTGGCGAAGTACTTCGCCATCATCCCGGCCATGTTCGCCGGCCTCTACCCGAGCCTGGACGCGCTGAACATCATGCGGCTGGCCAGCCCGGAGTCGGCGATCCTCTCCGCCGTCGTCTTCAACGCGATCATCATCGTCGTGCTGATCCCGCTCGCCCTGCGCGGCGTGCGGTACCGGCCGGCGAGCGCGTCGAAGCTGCTCAGCCGCAACCTTGCGCTCTACGGGCTGGGCGGACTCATCGTGCCGTTCCTCGGCATCAAGCTCATCGACCTGCTCATCCAGTTCATCCCAGGGATCTCGTGATGCGCCTCCCAAGCTGGATCGCCCAGCACCTAGCCGCTCTGCGGGCCGTGCTCGTCTTCACCGTCCTGCTCGGCCTGATCTACCCGCTCGCGATGGTCGCCGTAGGCCGGATCCCCGGCCTCGACGGCAAGGCGGACGGTTCCCTGATCACCGCCGAGGGACGCACGGTCGGCAGCAGCCTCATCGGCCAGTCCTTCACCGACCCGGACGGCAACCCGGTCGCCCGCTACTTCCAGAGCCGGCCGTCGGCGGCCGGCGACGGCTACGACCCCACCGCGACCTCGGCCAGCAACCTCGGCCCGGAGAGCGTGGTGGACACCATCGCCACCGACCCCGAGGAGTCCTCGCAGAGCCTGCTCACCCAGGTCTGTGCACGCAGCAAGGCGGTCGGCGAGCTCAACGGGGTGGACGGCAGCCGTCCGTTCTGCACTCCGGACGGGGTAGGTGCGGTGCTGGCGGTGTTCCGCGCCGACGGGCTCACCGGCCAGGTGACCCGGGTGGTGAGTGTCAACCAGGCAGCCCCGGCCACCCCGTTCCTCGCCAGCTACCAGGGGGTGCCGGTCGAACTGGCCCAGCCGGGCCAGGACTACGTCGCCGAGGGCGGCATCGTCACCCCGATCCGGGGCGACGCACCCGCCGACCCGGCGGTGCCGGCCGACGCGGTCACCGCCAGCGGCAGCGGCCTCGACCCGAACATCAGCCCGGCGTACGCCGAGCTGCAGGTGAACCGGGTCGCGCGCGAGCGCGGCGCGGACCCGGCGGCGGTCCGCCGCCTGGTCGAGGCGCACACCACCGGTCGGGCGCTCGGCTTCATGGGGGAGCCCGTGGTCAACGTGCTGGAACTCAACCTGGCTCTCGACCAGGAGTTCCCCGTCCGCTGATCTGCCCAGTACGCGGGGCGAGGCCACGAACGTGGTCTCGCCCCGCGCCGTGACCGCGCTTCCGAGGGTGCGGGAGAGGATGGTTCCGTGTCACGAGGAGAGCTGCGCATCTACCTTGGTGCCGCCCCCGGCGTCGGCAAGACGTACGCGATGCTGGAGGAGGCGCACCGGCGGGCCGAGCGCGGCACCGACGTGGTGATCGGGCTCGTCGAGACGCACGGCCGGAAGCACACCGCGGGCATGATCGGGGGCCTGGAGCAGGTGCCCCGCCGTACCGTCGACTACCGCGGCGCCGAGTTCACCGAGATGGACGTCGACGCGGTGCTGGCCCGCCGGCCCGAGGTCGCCGTGGTCGACGAGTTGGCGCACACGAACGTGCCCGGTTCCCGCAACGGCAAACGCTGGCAGGACGTCCAGGAGTTGCTCGACGCGGGCATCGACGTGCTCACCACGGTCAACGTCCAGCACCTCGAGTCGGTGAACGACGTGGTCGCGCAGATCACCGGCACGGTGCAGCGGGAGACGGTGCCGGACGAGATCGTCCGCGGCGCCGAGCAGGTCGAGCTGATCGACATGACCCCGGAGGCGCTGCGCCGGCGGATGGCGCACGGCAACATCTACCGTCCCGACAAGATCGACGCGGCGCTGGGCAACTACTTCCGGGTCGGCAACCTCACCGCGCTGCGCGAGCTGGCGCTGCTCTGGCTGGCCGACAAGGTCGACGAGCAGCTCGGCCGGTACCGCGACCAGCAGGGCATCGCCGAGACGTGGGAGGCGCGTGAGCGCGTGGTGGTCGCGCTGACCGGTGGGCCCGAGGGCGAAACGCTGATCCGCCGCGCCGCGCGGGTCGCCGCCCGCAGCAAGGGCTCCGACCTGCTCGCCGTGCACGTGGCCCGCAGCGACGGGCTGGTCGGCGCGGATCCGGCGCAGCTGGCCCGGCAGCGGGTGCTGGTGGAGAGCCTCGGGGGCACCTACCACCAGGTGCTCGGCGCCGACGTGTCGGCGGCCCTGCTCGACTTCGCCCGGGGCGTCAACGCCACGCAGCTGGTGCTCGGTGCCAGCCGCCGTGGTCGCTTCGCCCAACTGTTCGCCCGGGGCGTCGGCGTGACCACCATCGCCCACTCCGGCGCCATCGACGTGCACCTGGTCACCCACACCGAGGCGGGTCGTGGACGCCGCGCCGCCGGGGTGCCGGCGGCGCTGTCCCGGCGCCGCCGGCTGCTCGGGTTCGCTCTCGCCGCGCTCGGCGTGCCGCTGCTGACGCTCTTGCTCACCGTCCTGCCCGACCTCACCCTGGCCAGCGACATCCTGCTATTCCTCGCCGGGGTGGTCGCGGTGGCACTGGTCGGTGGGCTCTGGCCGGCGCTGGTCGCCGCGCTCGGCGGCTCTCTGATTCTCAACTGGTTCTTCACGCCGCCCTTCCACACGTTGACCATCAACGAGCCGGACAACCTGCTCGCGCTGGCCGTGTTCGTCGGAGTGGCGGTCGCGGTCAGCTGGATCGTGGACGTGGCCGCCCGACGTACCCGGGAGGCAGCTCGGGCCGCAGCCGACGCGCAGACCCTCGCCGCGGTGGCCGGCGGGGTGTTGCGCGGCGGACGGCCGCTGATGGCGCTGCTCGACCAGCTACGCGAGACCTTCGGGCTGCGCGCGGTCAGCGTGCTGGAACTCGCCGAGGAGGCGACCGGCCGGCCGGCCCGGGCGCGGGAGGAGCGGGCCTGGTGCGTGGTGGCGAGCGTCGGTGAACACCCCGCCACCACACCCGATCGGGGCGAGACCGTGGTGCCGGTCGACGAACGGATCAGCGTGGTGCTCTGCGGCGCCCGGCTGGAGGCCGCCGACCGCCGCCTGGTCGAGGCCTTCGCCGCCCAGGCGGCCGTCGCGCTCCGGCAGGAGCGGTTGGCTGAGGAGGCCGCCACCGCGCGGCCGCTCGCCGAGGCCGACCGGATGCGAACCGCGCTGCTCGCCGCGGTCAGCCACGACCTGCGTACGCCGCTCGCCTCGGCCAAGGCGGCGGTGACCAGCCTGCGCAGTCCCGACGTCGACTTCGACGAGGACGACCGGGCGGAGCTGCTGGCCACCGCCGAGGAGTCGCTGGACCGGCTGGCCCGGCTCGTCGCCAACCTGCTCGACATGAGCCGGCTGCAGGCCGGCGCGCTCGGCGTCCTACCGGCCGAGATCGGTCTGGAGGACGTGGTGCCGCGCGCCCTCGACGAGTTGGGGCCACCGGCCGCGGGCGTCGACACCGACATTCCGGCGGACCTGCCGGCCGTCACCGCCGATCCCGGTCTGCTGGAACGGGTGCTCGTCAACGTGATCGCCAACGCCCTGCGGTACAGCCCGCCCGGCCAGCCGCCGCAGGTCACCGCGAGCGCCCACGCGGGCCAGGTCGAACTCCGGGTCATCGACACCGGCCCCGGCATTCCCGAGGACCAGTGGGAGCACGTGTTCCTACCGTTCCAACGCCTCGGTGACCGGGACAACCAGACCGGGGTGGGGCTCGGGCTGGCGCTCTCCCGGGGGCTGGCGGAGGCGATGGGTGGCAGTCTCACCCCGGAGACCACCCCGGGTGGTGGACTGACCATGGTGCTGCGGCTGCCCGCCGCCAGCCAGGGCATGGCGGAGGGACCACAGGAATGACCCGGATCCTGGTCGTGGACGACGAGCCACAGATCCTCCGCGCCCTGCGGATCAACCTGCGCGCCCGCCAGTACGACGTCGAGGTCGCCGACACCGGCGCCGCCGCGCTCAAGGCCGCCGCCGGCCACCCACCCGACCTGGTCGTCCTCGACCTCGGCCTGCCGGACCTGGACGGCGTCGAGGTGATCCGTGGCCTGCGCGGCTGGACGAGTGTGCCGATCATCGTGCTCTCCGGCCGGGCCGGCAGCGAGGACAAGGTGGAGGCGCTGGACGCGGGCGCCGACGACTACATCACCAAGCCGTTCGGGGTCGAGGAGCTGCTCGCCCGCATCCGGGCGGTGACCCGGCGGCTCAGCCCCGCCACCGAGACGGGCGCCACCCTGCGGGTGGGGCGCAACACCGTCGACCTCGCCGACCGTACGGTCACCCGCGACGACGGCATGGAGATCAAACTGACCCCGATCCAGTGGTCCGTGCTGGAGAAGCTGCTGCGGCACCCCGGCAAGCTGGTCAGCCAGCGGCAGCTACTGCACGAGGTGTGGGGGCCGGGGTATGAGAACGAGAGCAACTATCTGCGGCAGTACCTGGCGCAGCTGCGCCGCAAACTGGAGGACGACCCGGCCCGGCCCCGGCACCTGATCACCGAGCCCGGCATGGGCTACCGCTACCGCCCCTGACCCAGCGGGCCCTCCTGGTCACGCCGGGTCCTCGGGGTGTCCGTCCCGCCCGGAAACCCCGAACATCCGGGGACCCGAGTCGGTCGCGTCACTTCTGTCGCGATGCGGCCAGTGCGGCGGTGCGCTGCTGCGGAACGGGTGCACCGTTAGTCTCCGGGCGTACCGGTGGCGCCACCAGGAGCGGGTCGACCTGGATGCGGTCGATGCCGAGCGGCCTCAGCATGGACCGCAGGGCCGACTCGCAGAGCCGGATCCACGGCTGGTCCGCGCCCATCGCGCGGGCGAGCCGTTCCGGCTCGGTGAACGCGAGACCGACCCGCTCCCCCTGGGGTAGCCGGCCGGTCCGTACGGTGAGCGCCTGTCGTACCGGTGTGGTGCGTACCGGGACGACGTAGGTATCCGGAAGCTCATCCATGGTGGCGCCTCTCGCCTGTACGACCGGCCGGTGGCCGGTCACGGGGTGAATCGTTCGAGGTCGCGGCCGAAGCGGCGGATCTCCTCGGCGCGCGCCCAGTCCGGGGCGGGTACCGCCACCACGGGCACGCGCGCGCGGCTGACGCAGTAGCGGGTCACATGCCCGCCGCCGATGCCGAAGCGACCGCGCGGGGGGCTGCCCACGACGAGAAGGTCGCTCTCCCGGCAGGCGTGGTCGACCAGCACCTGGCCGGCGTACCCCTGCTCGGCGACGATCCGTACCGGGACGTCCCGGGGCAGGCCACCCAGCGCCGCGTCGAACGCCTCCCGCACGTACGCGTGTGCCGCGCGAACCAGATCCTCCTGCCACAGCCAGGGCATGGTGCCCGGCCGCCAGACCGGCACGAAGGCCCACGCACGTACCGCGTGCAGACACGCGTTCTCGCGTTGGGCCAGGCGTACGGCGGTGCGCAGGGCCTGCAGGCCGCAGAAGGAGCGGTCGACCCCGACGACGACGCGCCGGGTGTTCGCGGGTCGGTTCATGCCGATGCCGCCAGGCTCGTCGGGGTGGCGGCGGAGAGGTCGAGGGGGCGCAGGATGCTGAGCGAGACGACGACTTCGGCGCCACCTCGCCGACGCAGGTCGGCCACGGCGCGGTGCAGCACGGTGAGGCTGTCGGCGGAGAGTCGTACGACGGCGTCGAGGTCCGCCGCCATCCACCAGGCGGCCACCGCGCACGGCTCGCTCCGCAGGTACTCCAGCAGATGGCTGCCGGGGGTGGTGGCGGTCAGCCGTACGCCGATCAGCGCCTCGTGCCGCCGTTCGGGCTCGTCGGCCGGCAGCACGTCGACCGAAACCGGTTCGCGATCCTGCCGCCTCGACCATCGTGAGTGCATGTCGTCATCGTGACGCGCCGTCCGCCGGCCGCACCCGTCTCCATGCGGCGATTTGACGAGGTACGGGTGTTTCTTGACGCGCCGTTCACGCCTGTGTGAGACGAGGTCGTCCGGTCCCAGGTATGGACGCCGCGGGCGCGGGTACGGCCGGTCGGAGGCAGGTCCGGCGACCCGGAGGAGTCCGACCATGGTCAGCGTGACGAGGCAGATGCTCGAGGCGTACCCGAAGTCGATCAACCTGGACCGCGCGAAGCTCGCCGCGGTTATCGACACGATCAACTCGTGCGCCCAGGCCTGCACGGCCTGTGCGGACGCCTGTCTGAGCGACGACTCGGTGGCCGAACTGACCAAGTGTGCGCGGACCGACCTGGACTGCGCGGACGTCTGCACCACCACCGCGCGAGTGCTGTCCCGACACACCGGCTACGACGCGAATGTGACGCGGAGCCTCCTGGAGGCGTGCGTGACGGTCTGCCGAGCCTGCGGTGACGAGTGTGCCCGGCACTCCGCCATGCACGAGCACTGCCGGATCTGCGCCGAGATCTGCCGGGAGTGCGAGCGCGCCTGCCGGGACCTGCTGGCGACGATCAGCTGAGGTACGACCGCCGGCCGCCCAGGTGGCACCCGGGCGGCCGGCGGGATGACGTGTCAGCGCTTGGCCTTCTGCTTCGCTTCCTGCGGTTTCATGCCCTTGTCGGCCATCTTCATGGCGTCCTTCAGCTGACTCTCCGTCATCTTGGAGTTGCCCTCGATGCCCATCTTGTGAGCCTGCTGACGCATTTCATGCAGTTGCTCTCGGCCGGTCATCTCAGCCTCCATCCGTGCGACGAGCGCGAGGCTCGGCCTCGCGCCGGGCAACCGCACGATTTCCCGGCGCCGGCGAGCACAAACCGGCCCGCGATCAGGGCGCCTGTCGTCTGCGCCGCCGGTTCCGCTGGTCGATCTTGTGGTCGGTGGTGACGCTGATCTGCCCGTCGGACTCGATCCGCGCCTCCCGCACCTTCGAGATGTCGTCGACGCCCTGCTCGCGCAGCAGTTGGTGAAGCTCCTCGTCGCTGATCAGTTCCCGGCGCATGTTCCGGTGCAGGATCTGCCCGTTGCGTACCAGGATCAGTGAGCTGGGCCGGATCACCCGGGCCGCCGCCGGCCAGCTGTAGGCGATTGCGTCCAGCAGGTACGACCAGCCGATGATCACCGCGACCAGCAGCACGCCGTCGGTGATGGACGTGTAGTTGCCCGACATGCCGTTCTGGGCGGCGTCGGCGAGCAGCACGATGACCAGCAGGTCGGTGACGCCGGTGGTGCCGCTCTCCCGCTTGAGGATGACGCGGAGCAGCCCGAACAGCACCAGGTACATCACGCTGCCACGGATGACCGTCTCCAGCAGTGGCGTGCTCGGAACGAACAGCCGGCCCCAGTCGGTCACGGGTACGCCTACCCGGCCGCCACGGTGCCATTCCTCGGCATGGTCCGGCGTCGACGGAATCGGCACCGGATTGTCGTTTCGACCGTTTCGAACTGGGCAGGTGTGAGGATCGGAGCAGCGGCGGCGAAGGGAGCGGATCGTGGTCGACCGGATCGCCGACCCGTGGGGTCCCCGGACCCCGTACGGGTCGGGACAGGAATGGCCGGTACGGGTGGACACCTTCCTCGACGGTGACCTGCGCGCGGAGGATGTGGACCGATGGGTCCAGTCGGCGTCGATACTCCACTCGAACGGCGACGCGCTCGACATCGCGGTGCGCGACGGCCGGATCGTGGGCGTGCGCGGCCGGGCGGTGGACCGGGTCAACCGGGGGCGGGTCGATCCGAAGGATCTCTACGGCTGGCAGGCCAACAACAGTCCCGACCGGCTGACCCGTCCGCTCGTCCGCGAGGGCGGCCGCCTGGTGGAGACCGACTGGGACACCGCCATGGGACGGATCGTCGCCCGGTCGAAGGAGCTGCTCGAAGGGCCCGGCGGATGGGGCCACTTCGGCTTCTACACGTCCGGGCAGCTCTTCCTCGAGGAGTACTACACGCTGGGTGTCATCGGGAAGGCGGGTCTCGGCACGCCGCACATGGACGGCAACACCCGGCTCTGCACGGCGACCTCGGCGGCGGCGCTGAAGGCGACGTTCGGCGCGGACGGGCAGCCCGGTTCGTACGCGGACGTGGACCACTGCGACGCGATCGCGATCTGGGGCCACAACGTCGCGGAGACCCAGACGGTGCTCTGGATGCGGATGCTGGACCGCCGCCGGGGCCCCAACCCACCGGCGCTGCTCGCCGTCGACCCGCGTTCCACCGCCGTGACCCGCGAGGCGGACCTGCATCTCCCGATCCGCAACGGCACCAACATCGCGCTGCTGAACGGCCTGCTGCGGGAAATCATCCAGCACGGCTGGTACGACGAGGCGTACGTGGCCGCGCACACCCTGGGCTTCGACGAGCTGTGCCGCACGGTCGACGGCTACCCGCCGGAGCGGGTGGCGGACATCTGCGACATACCCGCCGCCGACGTGCGCCGCGCCGCCGAACTCCTCGGCGGCTCGCAGCGCCTTCTCTCCACCGTGCTCCAGGGCTTCTACCAGTCCAACCAGGCCACCGCGGCCTCCTGCCAGGTCAACAACCTGCATCTGATCCGGGGAATGATCGGCCGACCGGGTGCCGGCATCTACCAGATGAACGGCCAGCCGACCGCGCAGAACACCCGGGAGACCGGCGCGGACGGTGACCTGCCCGGCCTGCGCAACTGGGACAACCCCGAGCACATCGCCGAGCTGGCCCGGTTGTGGAACGTCGAGCCCGAGATCATCCCGCACTGGGCGCCGCCGACGCACGCCATGCAGATCTTCCGGTACGCCGAACAGGGCTCGATCAAGCTGCTCTGGATCAGCGCCACCAACCCGGCCGTCTCCCTGCCCGACCTGTCCCGAATCCGGCGCATCCTGCGCCAGTCCGGGTTGTTCGTGGTGGTGCAGGACCTCTTCCTGACCGAGACGGCGGAGCTCGCCGACGTCGTGCTGCCCGCCGCCACCTGGGGTGAGAAGACCGGCACCTTCACCAACGTGGACCGGACGGTGCACCTCAGCGATAAGGCGGTCGACCCGCCCGGCGAGGCTCGCGCGGACCTGGACATCTTCCTGGACTACGCGCGGCGGATGGACTTTCGTGACCGGGACGGCCGGCCGCTCATCAAGTGGACGACGCCGGAGGAGGCGTTCGAGGCGTGGAAGGAGTGCTCGCGGGGCCGGCCGTGCGACTACACCGGTCTCAGCTACGACCGGCTGCGCGGCGGCAGCGGCATCCAGTGGCCGTGCAACGACGCCAACCCGGACGGCACGGAACGGCTCTACGCCGACGCGGTCTTCCCCACCGACCCCGAGGTGTGCGAGACCTACGGCCAGGACCTGGACACCGGCGCGGAGTTCCTCGCCGACGAATACCGGGCGAAGCAGCCGGGCGGGCGGGCGTTCCTGCACGCGGTCGAGTACCGCCCGTCGCCGGAGGTGCCCGACGAGGAGTACCCGATGCTGCTCACCACCGGCCGCACCGTCTACCAGTTCCACACCCGTACGAAGACCGGTCGCGCGCCGCAGTTGAACTCCGCCGCACCCGATGTCTGGGTGGAGCTCAACCCGGCCGACGCCGGACGGCTCGGCATCGCCGAAGGCGACCTGGTCGGTATCGCCTCGCCCCGTGGCGCCGTGCAGGCCCGGGCGCGGCTCAGCGGCATCCGTCCCGGTGTGGTCTTCCTGCCGTTCCACTACGGCTGGTTCGACCAGGACCCGGCCGACCGTACGCCGCGAGCCGCCAACGAGCTGACGATCACCGCCTGGGATCCGGTCTCCAAACAGCCGCTCTTCAAGGTCGCCGCGGTGGCCGTGACCCGGCTCGCCGACGGCGGCGGCGCCCCGGCGCCGGCACCGACCGTGGGCGGCAGCGCGCCGGCCGTGGCCCGCGTACCGGCCACGGTGGGTGGGCCGGCGGCCGAGGCGACCAGCCGCACCGGAGGGGAGTGAGCCATGCACCTCGCGCACTATCTCGGCCTGCTGCACCGGGCCCAGGCCAACCTCGCGGACGCGCTCCGGCAGGTTGGTGCCGCCCACCGGGACGAGCCGGACGTCTACCACCTCTGCCGGCAGCAGGCGGAGCGCTGCGACGAGTACGCCGAGTTGCTGCAGCCGTTCGCCGCCCGGTACGCCGAGGAGGCGCCCACCGAGCCGGACCGGCTGCACTCGAACCTGTTCGGGGGTGCCCGTACCGGCGGGATCGGGTTGCTACGCGACCTGCAGGACCTCTACCTGATGGCCGCCGAGTGCGACATCTGCTGGACGGTGGTGGGGCAGGCCGCGTACGGCGCCCGCGACCGGGACCTGCTCGCGGTCGTCCAGCGCTGCGAGGGCGGGACCGCCATGCAGCTCAAGTGGCTCCGTAGCCGGATGAAGCAGGCAGCTCCACAGGCGCTCGTGGTGGCCGACTGATCCCGCCGCCCCTCCGTCACGCCGGGCGACGACGAGCCCCCCGGCCGCGGCTTAACACCGGCGGGCGTGTTGCTATAGCGTCAGCGGTGTGATTGTCGAGCAGCACTGGTGGAACGGTGACCGGACCGTGCGCGGGCGCCGGGACGTGTACATCCGCACCGATGGGCAGCGCTGGGAGGTCCAGGCCCAGATCGGTGGTGAATCCGGCCGTTCCCGGGTGCAGGAATGCCCCAGTCGGGCTGCGGCCACCATCCTGGCCGATGCGTGGCGCGGCAACCATCCGGCCTGGCGAGAGCTGCCCCACTGATCGGGTGCCGACCTGGTCACGCTGCGTCAGTGCGGGTTGCCTGCGGTGAGTCGGAGCGTGAAGCCGGCCGGGCCGCGGTGCAGGCTCACGTGGTTGCAGGACTGGTAGGTGATCCACAGCCCGAGGCCGCCGGTCGCACCGTCGCCGGCCGGGAGCAGCCCGGCGAACGGGTCCTTCGGGCCGTCCCCGCCGTCGCTGACGGCTGCCACGATCCGGTCCGGGCCGGCCCAGAGGCGTAGCCGGACCGGCGGACGTCCGTGTCGCAGCGCGTTGGTGACGGTTTCACTCACCGCGACGATCAGGTCGTCCACGTCGTCCGGCGGCAGTACGCGACGGTCGACCGCCTGCACGGCGGCGCGGGCCTGCGCCGCCGTGGGGTCGGTCAGCTCGATCAGCGGCGGGGTGTCCTGGAGCGGGTCGGCCGGCGCGGCGCACTCCTCGCGCAGGTAGACCGTCGGCTCGGTGTACGTGGGGCTGGGCACGTGCCCGTCGCCCGGGGTCGCGAACCGGGGGTGGGTACGAGCCACCTCGTCGAGCACGTGTGGCGGTGTGCGCCGGTTGTCGTACGCGCACATGCTCCAGAGTGGGAAGTCGTCGTACGCGTGGTTGATCGCCGACTCGTACCGGGCCCACCAGTCCCAGGTCGCCCCGAACGCGATCTGCGGCAGCTCGCCGATGATCCGGATCTGGCCCGCACCGGCGGCCACCTGGTCTGCCAGCAGCTGCCGGTAGGAGCGGATCGCGGCGGTGGGCCGGGCGTAGACGCTGCCGCCGGTGAGGAATTCGACGCCCGACCCGGCGGGCAGGGCGGCCCGGATCAGCCCTCCGGTGCGCTCGCCGAAGGCGACGAACGTGGGTTCGCCCGCCGTGACCCCGCCGAGCAGGAACGGCACCGCGACGGCGAGCAGTTCCTCGTCGGAGTCGTAGCGGACCGCCTCGTGGAAGTAGCCGTGGCGGTCGGCGGCGGCGCCCGTTCTCATCGGGCCACCTCCACCGTGAGGCCGGGCAGGTCGAGCAGGGCGGTGAGGCGTGCCGCGGCGGCCCGCGGGGAGCGCAGCACCACGGCGGCGTCCCGCTGGCGGGCGTACTCGCGCAGCCGCAGTAGCGCCCGGTGGTCGACGAAGCGCAGGCGGGACGCCTCCAGCACCAGTCGGCCGCCGACCGGTCGCAGGTCGGCCCGCTCCAGGGCGGTGCCGAAGAGATCTTCGGCGCTCTCGTCGAGCTCACCGGCCAGCTCGACCCGGTGGCCGGTCGCGTCGTGGGCGTACAGCTGGAACGGGGTCTCGGCGACGTTCGTCTCCGGGTGCAGGCAGGCCAGCTCGGCCGCGGCACGGCCGTCGATCTCCCGCCGGTCGTACACGCACATCGCGTGGAAGGGCCGGGCGCGCATGTACCGGTCGATCAGGTGCTCGTAGCGGGTGAACGCGTCGAGCTGCGCCGGGGTGCGGACCAGCGGCGTGGCCTCGGCGACCACCCGCAGCCCGCGGTGACCGGCGGCGAGGGCGTCCTCGGTGGCCGCCGCGTACGCCCGCACCTGGGCCGGGCCGTCCACGACGGCGCCGGTGCGGTAGGTGTCGCCCAGCGACACCACTTCGAGCGATCCGCGGTCCAGCGCGTCGCGCAGCGCCGGTGTGGCGGAGAGTTTCGCGACGACCGGCTCGGCGCGGCCGGCGGCGACATACCAGAGCCGTTCGCCGACGGCGAGCCCGGCGGTGAGGAACCTGCGGGCCGCTCGGTCGAGTGCGGCCGGGTCGTCGTAGACCCAGCAGACGTGCCCGTACGGCGTCGGAGGCGCCATCTCGCTGCTCACGTTCGGCGCCTCATGCCGGCAGTTTAGGCCCATCTGCCCGGTCACGGCGCCTCGGCGGGGCAGCGCTGGCGCAGTCGCTCGATCACCGCCGCGCCGGCCTCGTCGAAGGCGTCGAGCTGAGCCGGGCTGAGCGCGTCGAAGAACAGTTCACGCACCATGGCCGCATGCGCCTGCGCGGCGGCGCGGACGCTGGTCAGGCCGGCGTCGGTGATCCGGACCGTGGCGGCCCGGCCGTCCTCCAGGCATTCGTCCCGGACGACCAGGCCGCGCTGCTCCATCCGGCGGATCTGGTGGGCGAGTCGGCTCTTCTCCCACTGGAGCTCCTCGCGGAGTTCGCGGGATCGCAGCGCCTGCCGCGGTGCCTCGGCGAGCGCGGCGAGCACCTGGAAGTCGGGCTCGGAGATGCCCGCGTCCCGCTGAAGATGCTGGTTCAGAGCGAGCGAGAGCTGGTCGTGCATCCGGTGGAAGGCACGCCAGACCTGGTACTCGCGCCCGTCGAGCCGGCTACCGGATCCGCCCATCCGACCAGCGTAATTCGCGTTCGGGTGGCCCGGCCCGAGCGTGCGGTCGGGCCGCCCGGAGATGACCGGGATCACACGCGGGTCGGCGGCCCGCGCCGTATTCTGGTTGACGCATCAACCTTTGGGGGGCAGTCGTGTCAGGTAACTACGGTCACCGCCTCGAGTTCGGCACACTCGTCACGCCGGTGAACGCGTCGCCCGACAACCCGGTGGCGCTCGCGCGCCGCAGCGAGGCGCTCGGCTACGACCTGGTCACCTTCGCCGACGATCCCGACCAGCCGGCCCACCTGGACACGTGGACGCTGCTCGCCTGGGTCGCCGGGCGGACCGACCGGATCCACCTCGCCGCGAACGTGCTCACCGTCCCGCTGCGGTCCCCGGCCGTGATCGCCCGCTCCGCCGCCAGCCTGGACCTGCTCTCCGGCGGCCGGCTGGAACTCGCCCTCGGTGCCGGTGACCGCGGCCCCGACGGCCTGGCGGCCGTCGCGGCCAGGGGCGGTGCCCGGCTCGACCCGCGCGCGGCGGTGGACGCGCTCGGCGAGTCGGTCGACGTCGTCCGGGCCGTGCTGGACGCCGGCGATCCGGACCCGGTCCACTACGACGGCGAGCACCACCGCCTCGACGGCGCGCCGCGCGGCCCGCTGCCGGCCCACCACATCCCGATCTGGCTCGGCGGAACCGACCCCCGGCTGCTGCGGCTGGTCGGCGCGAAGGCCGACGGATGGCTCGGCACGCTCGATCCGGCCGAACCGGACGCCGTCCGGACCAGCAACAAGATCATCGACGAGGCGGCCCGGGAGGCGGGGCGCGACCCGGCCGAGATCCGCCGGCTGCTGAACGTCACCGGACGCTTCGCCGCCACCCGGCAGGGTTTCCTGCACGGGCCGGCCACCGGCTGGGTCGATGACCTGCTGCCACTGGTCGTCGAGAACGGCGTCGGGACGATCGTCCTGACGACCGACGACATGGCGACCATGGAACGGTTCGCGCGGGAGGTGGCGCCGGCACTACGGGAGGCGGCCGACCGGGCACTGCCCGCCCCGCTGCCACGCACCGCCCAGCGCGGCCGCGCGGTCCGCGTCAAGCGGCGTCCGGGCATCGCGTACGACGAGGTGCCCGCCTCCCTGGCCGACCGCGCCGTGGAGCCCGGCGACATCGACTACGCCAAGGTGAGGTCGAACTACCTGCGCGGCGGCGCGCCCGGTCTCGTCCTGCGCCCGCGCACCCCCGCCGAGGTGGCCGACGCGCTCACCTTCGCCCGGGCGCACCGGCACCTGCCGCTCGGTATCCGCAGCGGCGGGCACGGCATCAGCGGGCGGTCGACCAACGACGGCGGCATCGTCATCGACGTCGGCGGGATCAACGGCATCGAGGTGCTCGACGAGGACGCCCGCCTGGTCCGGATCGGCCCGGGTGCGCGTTGGATGGACGTCGCCGCGGCGCTGGCCCCGCACGGCTGGGCGCTCACCTCCGGCGACTACGGCGGAGTCGGCGTGGGCGGACTGGCCACCGCCGGTGGCGTCGGCTGGCTGGCGCGTAAGCACGGGCTCACCATCGACCACCTCCGCGCGGTCGAGCTGGTGCTCGCCGACGGCCGTGTGGTGCGGGCCAGCGAGACCGAGAACGCCGACCTCTTCTGGGCGGTACGCGGCGCCGGTGCCAACTTCGGGGTGGTGACCGCCTTCGAGTTCGAGGCGGACGAGGTCGGACCGGTCGGCTGGGCCCAGTTCGCGTTGGACGCCGGTGACCCCGCCGGGCTCCTGACCCGCTGGGGCGCCGCGGTGGAGGCCGCGCCACGCGACCTGACCAGCGCGATAATCATGGGGCCGCCCCGGATGGGCCAACCGGCCGTGGCGCAGGTGATGGCGATGGTCGACTCCGACGACCCCGCGACGATCGTGGCGCAGCTCCAACCGGTCGCCGACGTCGCGCCCGGCTACGACCAGCAGGTCGTCATCACCTCGTACGCCTCGGTGATGGCCAACGCGAGCGACGCACCGCACCAGGCCCAGGGGGAACCGATCTCCCGCACCGGCCTGATCGAGCACCTGACCCCCGAGTTCGCGGCGGCCGCCGCCCGCCTGCTGGCCAGCGGTGTCGTCTACTTCTTCCACATCCGCTCGATCGGCGGCGCGGTCACCGACGTCGATCCGGACGCGATGGCGTGGAGTCACCGGAACGCCAACTTCCACGTGACCGCGTTCGGGCGGCACCGGGCCCGGCTCGACGCGCTCTGGGACGGCCTGCTCGCCGAGCACCTGCGCGGCACCTACCTCAGCTTCGAGACCGACCTGCGGCCGGAGCGTCTCGCCGAGGCGTTCCCGCCCCGCACGCTGGCCCGGCTGCGCACGTTGAAAGAGCGCTACGACCCGGACGGCCTCTTCCGCGACAACTTCGCCATCACACCCGACACCGCATCGAGGACGACGCCATGACCGACTACGGGCACGACCTACTGTTCGGCACCTTCACCACGCCCACCGTGCAACCCGTCCGGCAGGCCGTCGACCTGGCCGTGGTCGCCGACCGCGCCGGGCTGGACCTGGTCACCTTCCAGGACCACCCGTACCAGCCTCGGTTCCACGACACCTGGACGCTGCTGAGTTACGTGGCCGCACGCACCGAGCGCGTCCATCTCAGCGCCAACGTGCTCAACCTGCCGCTGCGGCCGCCCGCGGTGACCGCACGCAGCGCGGCCAGCCTGGACCTGCTCAGCGGTGGACGGTTCGAGCTGGGCATCGGCGCGGGCGCGTTCTGGGACGCCATCGAGGCGATGGGTGGCCGGCGGCTGAGCCCCGGCCAGGCGATCACGGCGCTGGAGGAGGCGATCCAGATCATCCGTGAGGTGTGGGCGGCCGACAAGCCGGGCGGCGTACGCCTGGACGGCGAGTACTACCGAGTGAACGGGGCCAAGCGGGGTCCCGCCCCGGCGCACGACGTGAACGTGTGGATAGGCGCGTACAAGCCGCGGATGCTGCGCCTGGTCGGGCGGGTGGCCGACGGCTGGCTGCCGTCGCTGCCGTACTTCCAGGGTGGGCCGGCCGACCTGGTGGCCATGAACGAGCGGATCGACGAGGCCGCCGCGGCCGCGGGCCGCGAGCCGACGCAGATCCGGCGGCTGCTCAACATCTCCGGCGAGTTCGCATCCACCGGCCGGTCGCTGCTCAACGGCCCGCCGGAGCAGTGGGCGGAGGACCTCGCCGGCCTGACCCTGGAGTACGGGGTGAGCGCCTTCATCCTGATGGCCGACGATCCGGCCACGATCGAACTCTTCGCCGCCGAGGTCGCCCCGGCCACCCGGCAGCTGGTCGCCGAGGAGCGTGCCCGCGCCGGCCGCTGACGGAACCGCGCCGGACTCACCCGTCGGTCGCCTCGACGACGGCGAGCCGCCCGCGCAGGTGCTTCCGCTCCGGCTCGGTGCCGGCCAGGGCGAGCGCCTCCCGGTAGGCGGCGGCCGCCTCCGCGTGCCGGCCGATCCGGTGCAGCAGCGCGGCCCGGGCGGCGGGGTAGGGGTGGTAGCCGCGCAGCTGTGCCTCGCCGGCCAGTTCGTCCAGCAGCGCGAGGCCGGCGTCCGGGCCGTCCCGCATCGCGACCGCCACGGCCCGGTTCAGGGCCACCACCGGCGAGGGTGTCAACGCCAGGAGCAGGTCGTAGAGCGCCACCACCTGCGGCCAGTCGGTGGACGCCTCGTCGGCGGCCTCGTCGTGCAGCGCGGCTATCGCGGCCTGCACCCCGTACGGGCCGGGCGCGCCGCCGGTCAGCGCGACGAGCACCAGAGAGCGTCCTTCGGCGATCATGTCGTGGTCCCACCGGGTGCGGTCCTGGGCGTCGAGGAGCACCAGGTCACCGTCGGGTCCGATCCGGGCGTCCCGCCGGGCGTGGACGAGCAGCATGAGCCCGAGCAACCCGGCGACCTCCCGTTCGGCGGGAAGCAGCCGGCGCAGGATCCGGGCCAGCCGGATGGCCTCCTCGGCGAGGTCGAGCCGCTGGAGCCGCGGACCGGAGCTGGCGGCGTACCCCTCAGTGAAGATCGAGTAGACCGCCTGGAGTACGCCGGGCAGGCGCCCCGGAAGCTCATCCGGCCGGGGCACCCGGAACGGGATACGGGCCTGGGAGATCTTCCGCTTCGCGCGGACGAGCCGTTGGGCCATGGTCGCCGTCGGCACGAGGTACGCGCGGGCGACCTCGGGTGTGGCCAGTCCGGCCAGGTAGCGCAGGGTCAACGCGCCCCGGTCCGCGGCCGGCAGCGCCGGGTGGGCGCAGGTGAAGAAGAGCCGCAATCGCTCGTCGGGAAGACCGTCGTCGCCGCTCACCGGGACAATCACGTCGCGCTCCGCCTCGGCCGCGATGAGCGCCAAGCGGGCCGCGTACGCCTGGTCGCGGCGGAGCCGGTCGACGGCCCGTCGGCGGGCGGTGGTGAGCAGCCAGGCACCGGGCCGGTCCGGTACGCCGTCGACCGGCCAGTGCACCAGAGCCGCCTCGATCGCCTCGGAGGCGACGTCCTCGGCGAGGTCGAGATCGCCGAAGCGGTGCACCAGGGCGGCGAGCAGCCAGCCGTGCTCCTCGCGGAACACCGCCTCGACCGAGTCGCGCGTGCCGGCTGCCTGCTCGTCCACTCCGGTCTGTCTCAGAACTCGCCGATCGGTCGGACCTCGACAGCCCCGTTGCCACGCGATCCGGGGCAGCGGGCGGCCCAGTCCACGGCGACGTCGAGATCGGGCACGTCGATGACGTAGTAGCCGCCGAGCACCTCCCGCGACTCGGCGAACGGCCCGTCCGTGACGGCCCGCTCGCCGCTGTCGGTGACGTGCACGGTGGTGGCGGTCGTCAGGTCGGCCAGCGAGTGGCCGGAGACCCAGATCCCTGCCTCTTTCACCGTCTTGTCGAAGGCCATCCAGTCCTCGACGCCGCACGGGTCCGTCGCGTCCGCGGATCCGCTGTAGATCAGCAGCATGTACTTCATGTTCGACTCCTGTCGTCTCTCCGGCTGCCTTACGTTCTGACGACGAACGGGACCAGCGCGAATCGACACGCCCCACAGAGAATTCTCGACCCGTGTCGCTGAATTCTCGGCCGGTGTCGCTGTAGCCCCGCCGCATGGACCACCTCGTCACTCTGGGTGAGGTGACGGAGCGTCGCTGCGCACGGGACTCGGCCCCACCCCCTCCTCGACGCTTTGCTCTGCACTCACCGACGCACCACCGCGCTGAGCTGCTGAAATGAGGGAAGGGCTCCGGGTCGGCGCGGAGTCGGCTGTCACGCAGAGTGCTCGGTGCGTAGAGGGGTGCAGAGCAAAGGAGTCGGGGAGGGTACCGGCCGGAGCTTGCGTTGCGACGTTACGTAACCAGCGACGGTCGAGTCGACGCGGGCCAGCCCGCACGCGCCGACCGTGAGCCGCAGGGTGGCGCCGTTACCGGGCCAGCAGCGCGCGCAGCGCCTCGACGACCTCGGCCGGTGCCTCCTCCGCCATGAAGTGGCCGCAGGAGACGGTGCGGTGCACCAGGTCCGGCGCCCACGCGCGCCACAGCTGCGCCGCGTCGTAACCGAGGGCCGCGCCCCAGTCCTGCTGGAGGACGGTCACCGGCATCCGCAGCCGGTTCCCGGCGGCCCGGTCGGCCCGGTCGTGCGTGACATCCACCCCGGCCGAGGCCCGGTAGTCGGCCACGATCGAGCTGACCGCTGCCCGGGACGCCGCGAGGTACGCGGCCCGCACGTCGGCGGGGATCGCCTCCGGATCACGGGTCCAGATGTCCAGGAAGTGCCCGAAGAAGGCGTCCGGGCTTCCGCTGATCAGCTGCTCGGGCAGCCCGGGCGGCTGGGCCATGAGATACAGGTGGAAGCCGACGGCGGCGGTGGTGCCGTGCAGGACGTCCCACATGTCCAGGGTGGGCAGCACGTCGAGTGCGGCGAGGTGGGTGACCGCGTCCGGGTGGTCGAGACCGGCCCGGACAGCGACCAGCGCGCCCCGGTCGTGGCCGGCCAGGGCGAACCGGTCGTGCCCCAGTGCCCGGGCGAGCGCCACGACGTCGGCCGCCATCGTCCGCTTGGCGTACCGCTCGCCGTCGGTGTCGGCGGGCTTGTCGCTGGCGCCGTAGCCGCGCAGGTCGGGGCAGATCACCGTGTGGTCCGCGGCCAGGTCGGCGGCGACGTGCCGCCACATGAGGTGAGTCTGCGGGAAGCCGTGCAGCAGAACGACCGGGCTGCCCGATCCGCCCACGGCCGCCTGGAGCGTCACGCCGTCGGCGACGGTGACGCGCTGGTAGTCGAAGCCCTCGATCTCCACGTAGAACCTTTCGGTGCCGGAGGTTCCGGGCTGGGCCGTGAGGCCACGCCCGGCGTTACGCGTCGAGCCTGCGCCCGGGTGATCAGTAACCGATCAGCGTCGGATGAGTGGCGTGCGGTCCGGCGGGTCTGCCTAGATTGGGGCCATGAGCAGCCAGCCGGACCGGCCCGCGGTGACGTTCGGCGTGCTCGGGGCGGTACGGGCCGACGACGCCCGGGGCGCGGTGCCGCTGCGCGGTGCCCGCCAGCGCGCCGTGCTGGCCCGGCTGCTGGTCGCCCGAGCGCGGGTGGTGCCGGTCGACCGGCTGGTCGACGCCCTGTGGGAGGAGCCGCCGGTAGGTGCGGTGGCCGCCCTGCGGACCTTCGTCGCCGACCTGCGCCGCGCCCTGGAGCCCGACCGGCCGCCGCGCCGGCCGCCCCGCCTGCTGGTGACCGCGCCGCCCGGGTACGCGCTGCATCCGGCACCGGACGCCGTGGACGCCTGGCGGTTCGAGGCGGCGCTCAGCGAGTCGGCGGACTTGCTCACCGCCGGTGAGCCCGGCGAGGCACTGGCCCGCCTCGACGACGCGCTCGCCCTGTGGCGCGGCCCCGCCTACGCCGAGTACGCCGACCGGAGCTGGGCCCGCGCCGAGATCGACCGGCTGGACGAGCTGCGGTTGCTGGCCGTCGAGCGGCGGGCCGAGTCCCTGCTGTCCGCCGGTCGCGCCGCCGAGGCCGCCTCCGATCTGCGGGCGCACGTCGCCGACCAGCCGCTGCGTGAGGACGCCTGGCGGCTGCTGGCCCTCGCCCTGTACCGCGCGGACCGGCAGGGGGACGCGCTGGCCGCGCTGCGCCGCGCGCGGGAGACGCTGGTGGCGCGGCTCGGCGTCGACCCCGGCCCCCGGCTGCGGCAGCTGGAGACCGACATCCTCGCCCAGGCGCCGCACCTCACGGCCCCGGCTACTCCCGCCGCGCACCTCGCGGCCCCGGCTACCCCCGCCGCGCGCGTCACCGCCCCGGGGGCCGGCGGGCTCAACGGCGGTGTGGGACGGCACCCGCTCGTCGGGCGGGACGAGGAACTGGCCCGCGTGCGGCAGGCGGCCGAACGGGTCACCCGAGGGGGCCCACCTGTCCTGGCACTGGTCTCCGGGGACGCGGGTGCCGGCAAGTCGGCGCTCGCCGAGGCGCTCACCGGCGAGCTGGCGCCGGTCGGCTGGGTCACGGCGTGGGGTCGCAGCCCCGAGTACGACGGCGCCCCGGTGGCCTGGCCGTGGCGGCAGATCGCCGACCAGCTGGGCGCGGCGACCGGAACCGCGCCGCCCACCGCCGACGCGGAGGTCTCCGAGGGCACCGGGAGCGATCCGGCCGTGGCCCGGTTCCGCCTGCACCGGGCCGCCGCGGCGCAGCTCACCGGGGTCGCGCGTCGCGGGCCGGTGCTGCTCGTGCTGGACGACCTGCACCGGGCGGACGAGGGCACCCTCGATCTGCTCTCCGCGCTGCTCACCGAACCCGAGCCCGTCACCGGCCCGGTGCTGGTGGTGGGCACCTACCGGGCCAGCGAGATCACCCCGGAGCTGACCGCGGCGTTGGCCCGGTTGGCCCGGATCGAACCCCTCCGCGTCTACCTGGGCGGGCTCGCCGAACCGGCGACCGGCGAACTCGCCCGGGCAGTGGTCGGGCGGGACCTGGACGAGGCCGACGTGCGGGCGATCCACCGTCGTAGCGGCGGCAACCCGTTCTTCGTACGGGAGCTGGCCCGGCTCCTCGCGGCGGAGGGAGACGCCGCGCTGGAACGGGTGCCGGCCGGGGTGCGGGATGTCATCCGGCACCGGCTCACCAGGCTTCCCGCCGCGGCGCAGGACGTGCTGCGGCAGGCCGCGGTCCTCGGCCGGGACGTCGATCCGGAGGTGCTGGCCGCGCTCACGGATGGCGACGCGACGCTGCTCGACGCGCTGGACCGGGCGTTGGCTGCCGGGTTCCTCACCGAGGAGGACGGCGAGCTGCGGTTCACGCACGTCCTGGTCCGGGACACCCTCTACGGCGACCTGTCCGCGCCGCGACGGGCCCACTGGCACACCGTTGCCGGTGAGGCGATCGAGCGGTTGCACCCGGACGACGTGGTGACCCTCGCCCATCACTTCGGCCGGGCGGGCACCCGGGCCACCGCCGCACGTGCGGCCCGTTACGCCCGCGCCGCCGCCGAGCAGGCCGAACACCGCGCCCATCCGCACCAGGCGGCCCGGTTGTGGCAGCAAGCGGTCGACGCCCACGACCGAGCGGGCGACGGTGACGTGCGCGGGCGGCTGACCGCGGTGATGGGCCTCGGCCGGGCGCTGGCCGTGACCGGGCACCTGGACCGTACCCGGCGCTACCGCGCCGAGGCGATCGGCACGGCCGAGTCGCTCGACGACCCGGCTCTGGTCGCGGCCGTGCTCACCGCCTTCGACGTGCCGGCGGTGTGGACCCGCAACGACGACGAGGAGCTCTCCCACCGGATCGTCGTGGCCGCCGACCGGACCCTGGCCATGATCGGCGCGGACGACCCGGAGCTGCGCAGTCGCCTGCTCAGCACGCTCGCGCTGGAGCTGCGCGGGACCACCGGCGACCGTGGACGCGAAGCGGCCGTCGAGGCGGAGACGATCGCGCGGCGGCTGCGTCGACCAGCGTTGCTGGCGTTCGCGCTGAACGCCCGCTTCATGCACACCTTCGAGCGGACCGGCCTCGCCCCCGAGCGCGTGCGCCTCGGCGCGGAGCTGGTCGACCTGGCGGCCCGGCACGATTTGGTGACCTTCGAGGTGCTCGGCCACCTCGTCGTGCTCCAGGCCAGCTGCGCGCTGGCCGACCTCGCCGCCGCCGACGCGGCCGCGACCGCCGCCGACCGGCTCGCCGCCCGGCACGATCTGCCCTTGGTGGGCGTCTTCACCGGGTGGTACGAAGCGCTGCGTCTCGCCCTGCTGGGGCGTGCTGCCGAGGCGGAGGTCGCCTACCGGCGGGCGGCGGCCCGGACCCCCGCAGCGGGAATGCCCGGCATGGCGCAGGGTCTGCTGCCGTTCGCGCTGCTGTCGTTGCGCTTGGTCGACACGTCCCCGAGCGCGCCGGTGCGGGTGCCCGGCGACGGAACGGACCTGGGTCCGTACGAGCCGTGGGTGCGGGCGCTGGAGCTGGCCGCCGCCGGGCGTCGCGACGAGGCCGTCGCCGCGCTGCGCGGGCTGCCCGAATCGCCGTACGACCTGCTCCGGGAGGCGCGGCTCTGTCTCACCGCCCGGGCCGCGCTCGCCACCGGCGACGAGCAGGCGATGCGGTACGCGTACGCCGAGCTGCTCCCCGCCGCGGCCGAGCTGGGCGGAGCGGGCAGCGGTGTGCTCAGCCTCGGCCCGGTGGCCCGGCACCTGGCCGACCTGGCCACCGCGCTCGGCCGGGACGACGAGGCCACCGCGCACGACCGGACGGCGAGTGCGCTCGCCGCGCGCCTCGTGGGGGCCTCGTGACGGACGCGGGGTACCCCGGGCCGCGGTGGCCCGGGGTACCCGCCTCGGCTCAGGACTTCCGGAGCCAGAAGGTCAGACCCAGCGACTCGTCGGTGAACGGTGACGCGTCGGCCCAGCCCGGCTCGCCCTCGGCGCAGTCGGTCGCCAGCACCTCCTCGGCCACCAGCTCACGGTGCTCGCGCAGGGCCAGCGCGGTCTCCTCCCGGTCCGCGCGGTAACGCAGCTCGATCCGGTCGGTCACCTCCAGGCCGCTGCTCTTGCGCGCCTCCTGGATCTGCCGGATCGCGTCCCGGGCGACACCGGCCCGGCGCAGCTCCGGGGTGAGGTGCAGGTCGAGCGCCAGCGTCGCGCCGGCGTCGCTGGCCACCGCCCAACCCTCCCGCGGGGTCTCGGTGACGACCACCTCGTCCGGGCCGAGCGTCACCGTCTCCTCACCGACCTGGACGGTGGCCGACCCGGTGTCGCGCAGCGACTCCTTCAGCGCGGCCGCGTCGGCCGCCGCGATCGCCTTGGCCACCTGCTGCACCGTCTTGCCGAACCGCTTGCCCAGCGTCCGGAAGTTGGCCTTCGCTGTGGTGTCCACGAGCGACGCGCCGGCCCCACCGACCGGGTCGACCGACCCGATGTTGAGTTCGGCGGCGATCTCCGCCAGCAGCTCCGGCGAGAGCTCCTCGAAGCCGCCCGCCGAGGCCAGCGCCCGCGACAGCGGCTGCCGGACCTTCATGCCGGAGTCGGCGCGGGCCGCCCGGCCCAGCTCCACCAGCCGCCGGGCGAGCGCCATCTGCCGGGACAGTGACGGATCGATCAGCGACTCGTCGGCGACCGGGTACGGAGCGAGGTGGACCGACTGCGGCGCCTCCGGGTTCACCGGCGTGACCATGTCCTGCCAGACCCGCTCGGTGATGAACGGGGTGAGCGGCGCGAGCAGCAGGGTGACCGTGGTCAACGCCTCGTGCAGGGTGGCGAGCGCCGCCCGGTCACCGCGCCAGAAGCGTCGCCGGCTGCGCCGCACGTACCAGTTCGACATGTCGTCCACGAACGTGGCGAGCAGCCGGCCGGCCTGGTGTGTGTCGAAATCGGCCATCGCGGCGTCGACCTGCTGGACCAGCGTGTTCAGTTCGGACAGCAGCCAACGGTCGAGTACCGGCCGGTCGGCCGGCGCCGGGTCCCCGGCCGACGGGGTCCACCCGGCGGTACGGCCGTAGAGCGACTGGAAGGCGACCGTGTTCCAGTAGGTCAGCAGGGTCTTGCGGACGACCTCCTGCAGGGCGGTGTGCCCGACCCGCCGGGCGGACCAGGGCGAGCCGACGGCGGCCATGAACCAGCGCACCGCGTCCGCGCCGTGCTGCTCCAGCAGCGGGATCGGCTCGAGGATGTTGCCCAGGTGCTTGGACATCTTGCGGCCGTCCTCGGCGAGGATGTGGCCCAGGCAGACGACGGTCTCGTACGGGGAACGGTCGAACACCAGCGTGCCGATGGCCATCAGGGTGTAGAACCAGCCACGGGTCTGGTCGATCGCCTCGGAGATGAACTGCGCCGGGTAGAGCTGCTCGAACAGCTCCTTGTTGCGGTAGGGGTAGCCGAACTGGGCGAACGGCATCGACCCGGAGTCGTACCAGGCGTCGATGACCTCGGGAACCCGGTGGGCGGTCTTGCCGCAGTGGCAGGCGAAGGTGACGTCGTCGATGAACGGCCGGTGCGGGTCGAGCCCGGTCACGTCCGTGCCGGTCAGCTCGCTGAGTTCGGTCAGCGAGCCCACGCAGGTCAGGTGGTCGTCGGGGCAGCGCCAGATGGGCAGCGGGGTGCCCCAGTAGCGCCGCCGGGAGAGCGCCCAGTCGACGTTGTTGTTGAGCCAGTCGCCGTAGCGGCCGTGCTTGACCGTGGCGGGGTGCCAGGTGGTCCGCTCGTTCTCCCGCAGCAGCGCGTCGCGGACGGCGGTGGTCCGCACGTACCAGGACGGCTGGGCGTAGTAGATCAGCGCGGTGTGGCAGCGCCAGCAGTGCGGGTACGTGTGCTCGTACGGGACGTTCTTGAAGAGCAGCCCCCGCAGCTGGAGGTCCTCGATCAGGGGTCGATCGGCCTCCTTGAAGAAACGACCGCCGACCAGCGGGATGTCCGGCTCGAAGCGCCCGTTCGACTGCACGGGGTTCACCATCGGCAGTCCGTACGTCCGGGCGGTGGCCAGGTCGTCCGCGCCGAACGCCGGCGCCTGGTGGACGAGGCCGGTGCCGCTGTCCGTGGTCACGTACGACGCGAGGACGACGTAGTGCGCGTCGGGCACCTCGACGAGGTCGAACGGCGGCCGGTAGGTCCACCGCTCCAGCTCCTTGCCCTTGAACGACTCGCCGGTGAGCTCCCAGCCGTCGCCCAGCGCGTACGCCAGCAGCGGCTCGGCGACCACGAGCTGCTCGTTGCCGTCACTGGCGACCACGTACCGCACGTCGGGGTGGACCGCCACCGCGACGTTCGACGGCAGCGTCCACGGGGTGGTCGTCCAGACCAGCAGGGCGGCCCGGCCGGCCAGCGGGCCCGAGGTGAGCGGGAACCGGACGAAGACCGACGGGTCGACGACCGTCTCGTAGCCCTGGGCGAGCTCGTGGTCGGAGAGGCCGGTCTCGTCGCGCGGGCACCACGGGGCGACCCGGAAGTCCTCGACCAGCAGGCCCTTGTCGAAGATCTGTTTCAACGACCACCAGACGGACTCGATGTACTCCGGGTCCATGGTCCGGTACGCGTCGTCCATGTCGACCCAGTAGCCCATGCGCTCGGTGAGCTCTGCGAACGCGTCGGTGTGCCGGGTCACCGATTCGCGGCAGCGGGCGTTGAACTCGGCGATGCCGAACTTCTCGATGTCCTGCTTGCCGGAGAAGCCGAGTTCGCGTTCGACGGCGAGTTCGACGGGCAGCCCGTGGCAGTCCCAGCCGGCCTTGCGGGCGACGTGGAAGCCCTTCATGGTCTTGTAGCGGGGGAAGACGTCCTTGAAGACGCGCGCCTCGATGTGGTGGGCGCCGGGCATGCCGTTGGCGGTCGGCGGACCCTCGTAGAAGACCCACTCGGGCCGGCCCGCGGACTGCTCCAGGCTGCGCTTGAAGACGCTGTTGGCGTGCCAGAAGTGCAAAACCTGGTGGTCGAGGTCGGGCAGATCGACCTGCGTCGGTACGCTGCGGTACATCGCTCCTCCGTCGGCGCGTGTGGGAAAGCTCCGCCGGAGGGACGAGGCCGGGGCCCCGCGGTACCACCCTCCTTGGCCGGTGTCCGGCCCTCTCGTTTCGGGTGCGGTCGGGTCTACTCGGCCTCGCGGCCTTTCTTCCGACGGCTCCGGGGTGATCTTCCCGCCGCGCACGCCTCCGGGCTTCCACCATCCCCGGATCGCTACTGGCTGCGTGCGACGGTACTCGTCCCCATCTGCGCCTTCCGGGCCCATCCTATCCCAGCCTGGTGTGGCCCCACGACCATGATGCCGCGGCCCGAGGCGTGCCGGCGGTGGTTCAGTGCGGCGCGGAAGCGGTGGGAAAGCGGTCGATGTTCTCCTCGACCCAGCCGCGCAGGAGGGCCAGGGGGCCGCACGCGTCCCGGCCGAGCGGGGTGAGTGAGTATTCCACGTGCAGCGGCACGGAGGGGTAGACCGTTCGGTCGACCAGGCCATGTTCCTCGAGCCGGCGCAGCGTGTGGGTGAGAACCTTCGGGCTGACCCCCTGGAGGCGGGTGCGGATCGCGCCGAAGCGCTGCGGCCCGTTCTCGAGCGCGCCCAGGGCCAGGGCGCTCCACTTGTTGGCGAGCAGGTCGAGCATGTCACGGCAGGGGCAGGCCGCCGAGTAGACGTCGCGCGGGCCGCAGCCATCGATTCGAGCGGAGGTCATGCCGCCTATGGTACCCAAAGGGAACCAACATCCCTTGACGGTAACTATCCACCTCTGGATAGCGTCCAAGGCATGAACGATCTGATGCGAGCGGTGGGCTACCGCAGGAGCCTGCCGATCACCGATCCGGAGAGTCTGATGGACGCCGAGATCCCGGTGCCCACGCCCGGACCGCACGACCTGCTGGTCCGGGTAGAGGCGGTGTCGGTCAACCCGGTGGACGTCAAGGTGCGCGCCGGCAACGATCCCGGCGGCGAGCTGAAGGTGCTCGGCTACGACGCGGCCGGCGTGGTCGTCGCCGTGGGTGAGCGGGTCGGCAGGTTCGCGGTCGGCGACGAGGTCTGGTACGCGGGCTCGATCGGCCGGCCCGGCACCAACGCCCAGTTCCACACCGTCGACGAGCACGTGGTCGGGCACAAGCCGAAGACACTCGGCTTCGCCGAGGCGGCGGCGCTACCACTCACCACGATCACCGCGTGGGAGACGTTGTTCGATCGCTTCCGGTTGGCGAAAGGCGCTACCGGAGCACTGCTCGTGGTGGGCGGCGCCGGTGGCGTCGGGTCGATGGCGGTGCAGCTCGCGCGGGCGTTGACCGACCTGACCGTGATCGGGACGGCCTCGCGGCCCGAGTCACGGCAGTGGGTCAGCGAACTCGGTGCCCACCACGTGGTCGACCATCACGACCTCGTCGACTCGGTCCGCGCCGTCGCTCCGGGCGGCGTCGATTATCTGATCAGCGCCTTCACGGCTGGCAACGTCGAGCGGTACGCGGAGATCGTCCGCCCCGGCGGCCAGATCACGGCGATCGACGATCCGAAAGAACTGGACGTGCTGCCGTTGAAGGCGAAGAGCATTGCCTGGCACTGGGAGTTCATGTTCACCCGACCGCTGTTCCAGCCGGCCGACCCTGGCCAGCACGAGCTGCTGGAGGAGGTGGCGCGCCTGGTGGAAGCCGGTTCGCTTCGTACCACCCTGACCCAGCGGCTCGGCCCGATCAACGCAGAGAATCTGCGCCGGGCGCACGAACTCGTCGAGACCTCCGCCACCGTCGGCAAGGTGGTCGTCGCCGGCTTCTGACGGTCGGGCTCGGCCGTGTCCGGCCGTGGACGGCCGTCGGGGTCCACGGTCGGCGCTCGGTCGGCGGGTCACGTCGCGGGGCTTGCTCGGTCATCCTGTCGAACAGGATGTCCGAGCAAGTGGACCGGTGGTCGCGCCGGGGCGCATAGGATCTGGCCATGCCTTCGATCACGCGACGACGCTCCGGTGCCGCCGACCGGCGTCTCACCGTCGAGGCGCGGATCCTCGCCACCACCGAGCGCCTGCTCGCGGAGGGGGAGAGCTTCACGGAGCTCGGGGTGCAGCGCATCGCCCAGGAGGCGGGCGTCGCGCGATCGACCTTCTACATGCACTTCGCCGACAAGACGCAGCTGCTGCTGCGGCTCGCCGAGTCGTTTACCGAGGCCGCATTCGGGGTCGCCGGGGAGTGGGAGCCGGCGAAGGTGGGCGCCCCGGCCGGCGACTCGGTAGGGCTGGACGCGCTGGTGAGCGGCTTCCGGGAGATCATCGCCATCTACCGCCAGCACAGCGGAGTGCTCGCCGCGATCAACGAGGTGTCCGGTTACGAGCCGGCTGTCCGCCGGTTCTGGCGGGCGCGGCTCGACCAGTTCCTGACGCGTACCGTCCACGTGCTCGAGGAGGAGCAGCGGGCCGGGCGGGCGCCGCGGGACGTCGACACAGCCGCCGCGAGCCGTCTGATCGTGATCGGCGGCGAGCGCTTCCTCTCCGACCACGTCGCTACCGACGACGGCAGCGGTGACGAGGCCGCCGCCCTCGAGCTGGCGAACACCTGGTGGTACGGCGTCTATCGGCGCCCCGCTGGGTAGGAGCCGCCGGTCGGCTGACCGCGGGTCGCCGAGCCACGAAACGTGACGCGATCCCCATGCGGGGCCCCTTCGAGGGCGGGTCCGCACGGGGGTCGCTCTCTTTGTGCCGCGCACCGACAATGTGATTTGTCTTGACAAGAAAAGTTGTCGGTGAGAGAGTCAAGGCATGTTCGACATCGCAGTGATCGAGGACGCGGCGGCGGCCGAGGTGTCGCTGGACCCGATGCGGGCCCGGCTACTGGCGGCCCTCGCCGAGCCGGCCTCGGCGACGATGCTCGCCGCCCGGGTCGGCCTGCCCCGGCAGAAGGTCAACTACCACCTCCGCGCGCTCGAGCAGCACGGCCTCATCGAGCTGGTGGAGGAGCGCCGCAAGGGCAACGTCACCGAGCGGATCATGCAGGCCACCGCCACGTCGTACGTCATCTCGCCGGCGGCGCTGGCCGCGGTGCGACCCGACCCGGCGGAGGCGCCGGACCGGTTGTCGGCGCGGTGGCTGCTCGCGCTCGCGGCCCGCCTAGTACAGGACGTCGGCTCGCTGATCACCGGCGCCGACCGAGCGAAGAAGCGGGTCGCGACGTTCGCCGTGGACGCCAACGTGCGGTTCGCCTCGGCGACCGACCGGGCCGCGTTCGCCGAAGAGTTGGCGGCCACGATCGGCGCACTGGTCGCCCGCTACCACGACGAGAACGCCCCCGGCGGCCGCGAGCACCGGGTGGTGCTCGCCCTGCACCCCAGCGCCGACCCAACCAGCCGCGACGCATCCGAGGAGTCCTGACATGACCGCCACGACCAGCCCGATCGCCGTCCGCACCCGACCGGCCACCCGTACCGTCAGTGCCACCACCCGGCGTCGCCGCCAGCGCGCCCTGGGAGTGGGTGGCGCGGTGGTCGCGAACAGCCTGCTCTACCTGGCCGGTCGGGCCGTCGGCACCGACTTCACCCTCACCGACCCGGGAGCGACGCAGTCGCACCAGCTGATCCTGCCGGAGATCGCCGCGTTCAGCCTGGTCTTCGCGTTGCTCGGCTGGGGGTCGCTCGCGCTGCTTGAGCGGTTCACCCGGCACGCGCGGACCGTCTGGGGCGTACTGGCCGGCACCGTGCTGCTGGCGTCCTTCGTCCCGGTCTTCATCGAGCAGGCCACGGTGGACACCCGGGTCATGCTCTGCGTACTCCACGTCGTGGTGGCCGTGGCGCTGCTGCCGATGCTGCGCCGACGGGCGGTCGCTCGCTGACTCCTTCCCCGGCGGTCCAGCACTGCCCGCTGACTCCTGCCCGGCCGGGCCAGCACTGCCGTGGCCGGCACTCTCCGACCCGGATTCCGCACACCTACCGAAAGGTCCACCGTGATGGGACACCACTTCGAGCTTCAGAAGGACATCGAGCTGGCGGCCACCCCGGAGCAGGTCTGGGAGGCGATCGCCACCGGTCCCGGCCTCGACTCCTGGTTCATGGGGCGCAGTGAGGTCGAGCCGCGCGAAGGCGGCCGCAGCAGCCTCACCATGGCCGGTCACACCGAGGAGGCGACGGTCACCGCCTGGGAGCCGGGCACGCGGTTCGCGAATCGGACCGTGCCCGGACCGGACGGCAGCTTCCTGGCCATGGAGTACCTCATCGAGGGGCGTGGCCAGGGAAGCGCCGTGCTGCGGCTGGTGCAGAGCGGGGTGCTCGGCGACAACTGGGAGACCGAGTACGAGGCGATGAAGGCCGGTTGGGACATGTACCTCGGCACGTTGGCCGCGTACCTCGCCCATTTTCCCGGCCGGACCGGAGCGCCGGTCGCGGCGTTCCGTCCCCAGGCGGGCACGCCCGACCAGGTCTGGGCGGCGGTGGCCGGCGCCTTCGGGCTCGCCGGCCCGATCGAGGAGGGGCAGCGCGTCCGACTCACCGTCGACGGGCTGCCGCCGATCGACGGGGTGGTCGACCTCGCCGGCCTGCCGACCTACGTCGGTGTCCGCACCGACGACGCCCTCTACCGCTTCCTGCACTCCGGCATCGACCGGGGCAACGTCCTGGTTCTCGGCCACCACCTCTACGACGCCGACCAGGACCCGGCCCAGGCCGAGCAGGCCTGGCAGGCGTGGGCCGACAAGCTACCGATCGCCTGACGACCTGTGGTACGCCGACGGCCGAGGCCGTCTCCCGGATCGGCTCGGGAGGCGGCCTCGGCCGCGGTGAGGGGCGATCTCAGCGTGGTCGTTGCGCCCCGTGCCGGGCGTAGCGTGCCCGGAACCTCTCCACCCGTCCCGCGCTGTCGACGAGCCGCTGCCTTCCGGTCCAGAACGGGTGGCTCGCGGAGGAGATCTGCACGTCGATGACCGGGTAGGTGTTGCCGTCGGTCCACTCGACGGTCTGGTCGCTGGTGGCGGTGGAACGGGTGAGGAAGGCGAAGTCGGCGGCGCGGTCGCGGTAGACGACCGGCCGGTACTCGGGGTGGATGCCGCGCTTCATGCGCTCTCTCCTTCGGGGTCGGCGGAACTGTCGGGCAGATCGGGATCGGGACTGCCGCCCGGGGGGAGGGTGACGAGGGGGAAGCAGCCGGCGAACGGGTCGGGATAGCTGCGCCAGACCTCCTCGCCGTCGGCCAGCTCGGCGTCGGTGAGCAGGCACGCGGCTAGGGTGCGGTGCAGTTCGGCGGCGGCCAGATCCAGACCGATGAAGACCAGATGTTGATGGCGGTCGCCGTAGTAGGGGTCCCAGTCCAGCGCGGCGGCGAGCCGCCGGTGGTCGGACGTGTCGGCCCAGAGCTTGTCCGGCAGGACGGCGAGCCAGCGCCCGAGCGACCCCAGGGCGAGGCCGCCGCCCGCGAAGTCCCAGGCGATCACGGTCTCCGGCTGACTGGCCAGCCACAGGTGTCCCCGCGACCGGATCGCCTCGGCGTTGAGCTCCTCCAGCGCGTCGTGCAGGCGCTCGGGGTGGAACGGGCGGCGCGCCCGGAACAGCACGGAGACGACCCCGCAGTCCGGGTGCGGCTCGTGCGCACCGAGCGCGTACCCCTCCAGACCGCGGGTCAGTACGCCTGGCGTGTCGGGCCGGTGACGTCGGGTGTCTCGTAGCTGACGGCTGAGCGCGTGGGTATCGACCAGATCCCCGTCGACCCGGACCTGGGTGGCCCACGGCGCCATCCGGTCCAGTAGCACCGACAGTCGGCTGGTGTCGAACTCCCCGTCGCGGGACAGTCCCCACAGGACGATCGTGTCGGCGTACTCGATCTGGCGTACGACCACGTCGGCCACGGCACGGTCGTCGTCGGCGGCCGCGTGGATGCCCAGGGCCTTGAGGTCGTCGGTGGTGGCCAGCCCGTCGATCAGGTGCTCGGCGTCCACCACCGTGACGTACGAGTCGACGCGCAGCAGGTCGGTGACGGGCGCGCCGTCGACGAGACAGTGCGCGCAGGCTGCGGCGACCGCCTCCGGCTCGGCCACTTCGGGGAGCATCAGGAGCAGGCTCCGACCGGGGTGGGTGCGGGTGAGCCGGGCCAGGGTGGGCAGCACGTCCTCACGGAGCGTGCAGGAGACGCATCCGTGCGCGAGGCTGACGCGTACATCCTCCAGCAGGCCGCTGCCGTCGCGGACGATGCGCTGCACCGCGCCCGCGTGCACCTCGGCGAGGTCGTGGCGCACCAGCAGCAGTGACGGGTCCGCCGCGAGCAGGGCGCGGGCGACGGCGTACGTGGTTGCCGGCCAGAAGCCGCTCAGCACGGTCAGTGACGGCCGGAGGTCGGCCTCTCCGGCCACGGTGCTGGTTGGCGCGAGTGGTGACGTCGACATCACGGTCCTCTCGTCGCTTGTTGAAAACGGTTGTCATTATAGGGTGACCACCGGGCCGGTTCGGCGAGCGGGGTAGCCGGCACCCCCGCTGTCGCGGCGGCCGGCCGGTCCAAGTAGAAACGAAAACCATTACCGCTAAGGTCGAGCATCAACGAGAAGGAGTCCGCGTGTCCAGACGATGTGACGTCACCGGGGCCCAACCAGGCTTCGGCAACTCCGTGTCCCACTCCCATCGGCGCACCCGCCGCCGGTGGAACCCCAACCTCCAGCGGCACCGCTACTGGTTGCCGTCCGAGCGGCGCTGGATCACTCTCACCCTCACCGCGAAGGCGTTGCGGACGGTCGACCGCAAGGGCATCGAGGCGATCGTCGCCGAGCTGCGTGGCCGGGGGGCACGGATCTGATGGCCCGACAGACCGACATCCGCCCGGTGGTCAAGCTCCGCAGCACCGCCGGCACCGGCTACACGTACGTCACCCGGAAGAACCGGCGCAACGACCCGGATCGCCTCGTCCTGCGCAAGTACGACCCGTTCGTGCGCCGGCACGTCGAGTTCCGGGAGGAGCGCTGATGGCCCGCAACGGTCTCGTCAACCGTCAGGCCCGCCGGGCGGAGCTGGTCGCGCGGCATGCCGACCGCCGCGCCGAGCTGAAGCGGGCCATCGCACACCCCGACACCGACCCGGCGGTACGCGACGAGGCCGTCCGCCGCTTGGCGCGGCTGCCCCGGGACTCCAGCCCGGTGCGGCTACGCAACCGGGACGTCGTCGACGGACGACCGCGCGGAATGCTCACCCGGTTCGGCCTGTCCCGGATCAGGTTCCGGGAGATGGCGCTGCGGGGCGAGCTGCCGGGTGTGCGCAAGGCGTCCTGGTGACGTCCGGCGTGGCCGGTCCGTGCCGCCTCAGCGTCGGTCGGTGGCCGGGCCGGTCCACGTCGAGCCGGCGGGATCGGCCGCCGGGCCGCCACGCAGGTACGTGAGGACCGCCAGCACCCGGCGATTGGTGTCGTCGCTGGGCAGCAGGCCGAGCTTCGTGAGGATGTTCCCGACGTGCTTGCCGACCGCCGCCTCGGTGACGTGCAGCGCCGCCGCGATCGCCGCGTTCGAACGACCCTCCGCGATCAACGCCAGCACCTCCCGCTCGCGCGGCGACAACGCCGCCAGCGGGTCGTGCGGGCGGTGCAACAACCGGCGTACGACGTCGGGGTCGACGACCGTGCCGCCGCCGGCGACGGTACGTAGGTGTTCGACGAACTCGACCACCTCGGCGACCCGGTCCTTCAGCAGGTAGCCGACGCGGCGGCCGTCTCCGCTGTCGAGGAGCGCGGCGGCGTACTCGGCCTGCACGTGCTGGCTGAGCACCACCACCGCGAGCTCCGGCCGCTCCGCGCGCAACGTGACCGCCGCCCGCAGTCCGTCGTCCCGTCGACCAGGGGGCATCCGGATGTCGGTCACCACCAGGTCCGGCCGGTGCGTGCGGGCCGCCGCCAGCAGCTCCGGCGCGGAGCCGACGGCGGCGAGCACCTCGAAACCGAACCGTTCCAGCAGCCCGACGAGCCCCTCGCGCAGGAGGACCTCGTCCTCGGCGAGCACGACCCGGGTCACCGCTGGCATGGCAGCTCCACCCGGACGAGCGTAGGGCCGCCCGGGGGGCTGGCGAGCAGCAACCGCCCACCGGCCGCGCTCACCCGGTCGGCGAGCCCGGTCAGGCCGGTGCCCCGCGCCGGGTTCGCGCCGCCCCGGCCGTCGTCCGAGATCTCGACCACGAGCCGGTCGCCGGCCTGCGTCAGCCGTACCTCGGCGCGGGTAGCCCAAGCGTGCCGGGTGACGTTGTTCAGTGACTCCGAGACCACGTACCAGGCGGTCGTCTCGACGCTCTCGGGCACCGGCCGGTCCAGGCCGGCGTGCACGGTCACCGGGACGGCGGCCTCGTCGGCCAGTTCCCGGACCGCACCGGCGAGGCCGAGGTCCGTGAGGCTCTGCGGTCGGATGCCGTGCACGATCTGCCGGAGCATGACCATCAGCCCCTTGGCCTGATCGTGCGCCACCGCGAGCGGCCGGGCGGCCGGGGAGTCCTCCGGCACGTCGAGCCGGGCCAGCCCCAGTTGCAGGGTGAGGCTGGTAAGCCGGGGCTGGGCTGCGTCGTGCAGGTCGCGCTCGATCCGGCGGCGCTCCGCCTCGTACGCGTCCACGAGACGGGCCCGCGACCGGGTCACCTCGCGCAGCTCGACGGTGTCGGGCGACGAGCCGAGCAGCCACCGTGCCACCGCCCCCTGGGCCGCTGCGATCACCCCGAGCCCGTACCAGAGCACCGGCAGCAGCAGGACCCCGACGATCGCGTACGGGACGGCCTCACCGGGCCGGTCGACGATGTCCCAGAGCACGATCACCTGGTCGGCGTCCCCGGCCAGCCACGGACTGGCGACCACGAGGAGGTCGATCAGCACGAGCAGGAGGTAGACCCAGTAGACGACCGGCACCACGCCGCCCAGCCACACCAGGTACGCGACCTCACGCCACGCGCCGGCGCTGGTGTAGCGCTCGGCGACACCCGACCAGCGGCGGGCCGGCAGCGGGCGTGGATCGATGAGCCCGAGCCGCCACCGCTCGACCGCCGCGACGGCGGCACTCACGATCGGCGCGAACCCCACGAGGGCCAGCGTGCCCAGGGCCAGGGAGAGCGCGAGAGGCAGCGGAATCGGGCGCCCGTGCTGCCGTACGGCGTTGACAGCGGCCAACAGGGGTGCCCCGACCAGCAGCAGCCCGACGGAGAGCACGCCGGCGATCGGGGCGGTGGACACCAGGTAGCCCAGCGCTCGCCACGGCCACTCCGAGACCAGGTAGCGGGGGTGGCGCAGCGCCGTGGCCAGGTGCGGGAGCTGGGACGACGTCATGCCATCGACGCTATCGGCGGTGCCGGCGTCGACCCAGCCGCCTGGATCCACTTCCGCGGGTATGTCCAGCCCTACCCTCGGGGGCGTGACGCCCGGCGGGTTCGGGTCACCGCCGGGCGTCACGAACTCGGGGTGCCTACTTCCCGGAATCCAGGGCGACCAGCGCCTGGGCGACCCGGAAGTACGGGTTCCGGCCGAGGTCGCCGATCGTGACGATGCCGAGCGCCTCCTTGAGCAGCTTGGCGCCGCCCTCGCTGACCCCAGCGAGGGCGGCCACCGGGGCGTCGACCAGCTCGGCGAGGGTCTGGTCCTGGTAGGCCTTGTCGACCAGCTTGCTGAGGTCGGCGGTGACGGGCATGCGCTCTCCTTCGATACCCGGGCTGACATCTCGCCCGGAGGGAGACCGATCGGGATGAATTACATCATCCGCGTCGCAGTGACTCCACAGAGGACACCGAATTTTCGATCTTCGATCGGGTACCTCTCGACGCGCCGCCGGCGCCTCCACGCTTGCCGCGCGCCCGTCGGTGGCCCGCCGGCTGGGCGTGGCGCCGAGCCACCGCCGATCCCTGGGTGTCGCCGGCCGGATCCTCCGGAAGTCGCCGCTCCAGAGCCGCGATGATCATGCGTAACTGGGCCAGCTGCTGGTGGACCGACGGCTCCTCGTCGTCGGGAACCCTCCGCCGGGTGGTGCGCTCCGCCGCGGCCCGCTCCTCCTGGTGGGCCTCCTCGAGCGCGTTGAGGACCACGCCCACCAGCAGGTTGGTCAGCAGGTAGCAGGCGGTGACCATGTACGACACGTAGTACAGCACCGCCCACTCGGTGACCTCCCGGCCGGACTGGAGCGTGTCGGTGATGCCGTCCAGCGACAACAGCAGGAAGAGCGTGAGCATCGCCTGCCCGACCGTGCCGTACCGCTCCGGGTAGGCGGCGCCGAAGAGCATCCAGCCGAGCATCGCGTACCCGTACAGCACCAGCACGGTGACCAGAAGGAAACTGCCGAGCCCGGGAAGGCTGCGCCGGATGCCGATCAGGATCACCCGCAGGCTGGGGAAGAGACGGAACGCGCGCACGATGCGGGCCAGTCGTAGCAACCGCAGGAGCGTCACGTTCTCACGTACGCCGGGAGCCAGTGGAGCGGCGAGGATGAGCAGGTCGAACACGTTCCAGCGGTCCCGAAAGAACCCGGCCGGACTCTTCAGGTGCGCCCCGAATCGCACCAGCAGTTCGAGCACGAAGAAGGCGAGGCAGGCGTACTCGATCGCCCGCAGCGAGCCACCGGCCGCCACGACCGCCCGGCCGTAGGTCTCCAGGCCGAGCGCCATCGAGTTGACGACGATGACGATGAAGCTCGCCAGGCCGAACCAGGAGGCGTCCACGAGCTTCTGGCACGCATCGGCGAGTCGGTGCCTCCGGCTCCGAACGGGGGGCGTCATGATTCTCCGTCGATCGCCCGGTGGGCGCCGGCGTTGCCGCCGCCCTCCGGTCGTTGCACCGTCACGCCTGCGGCGTCTCCTCGGCGGCCGGCTCGGCCTTCGGCTCCTCGACCGCCTCGTCGTCCTTCGCGGGCTCGGTCTCCCGCTCCGCCGCCTTCACCGGCGCGGGCACGGTCCAGGAGAACTCGATCTCGACAGAGAGTTCGGTCTCGCTCTCCCGCTCGATCTCCAGCTCGCAGCGCACCTCGTCGGCGACCGCGACCGCGCCGGCGGCGCCGTAGTAGACCCGTCCGTCGGACTCCAGCTGGTTCGCCAGCTGACGCAGCCAGCCGGCCAGGTCGGCCCGTGACACCGTACGGGCATCCTCGTAGATATCCATGCGCGCCATGTTCGCACTCCACAAAGGACGGACGGCCGACGGGTGGGTCGCGAACCCGCCGGACCGGAATGATATTGCTCCGACAGCAGCGCGGGCGGCCGGGCCGGCGAACCGGACCCGACCGCCCGCGTCGAGGCGACCGCGAGGGCTACGAATCCAGCGGCTCGATCCAGATGTTGCGGTACTGGACCGGGTTGCCGTGATCCTGCAGCCGGATGGCGCCCGTGGCCGGGCCCTCGGGCCGGCTGCCGCCGGTCGGGCCGAGGATCTCGACGTCGTCGTGCACGGTGACGCCGTTCCAGACCACCGTGACGCGCGCGTTCTCCACCTTGTTGCCGGACGCGTCGTAGCGCGCCTGCCGGTAGACGATGTCGTACGTCTGCCAGGTCAGCGGCGGCCGTGCCGCGTTCACGTCCGGTGCCTTCTGGGTGTAGATGGCCGCGGCGTCGTTGGTCTGCGGCGGGTCGATGCCGAACGAGTCCAGCACCTGGATCTCGTAGCGGTCCTGCAGGTACACGCCGCTGTTGGCGCGTGCCTGACCGGTCACGTCCGGCGGGTACAACGGCAGGTTGAACTCGACGTGCAGGCGGAAGTCGCCGAAGGCCTGCACCGTACGCAGATCCCCGTTGCGCACCGTCATGGTGCCGTCGGCGACCGTCCACTCGGGCTCGCGGCCGTCGCTGTGCTGCCACTCGGCGAGGTCGCCACCGCCGAACAGCGTGATGCGCCCGCCGTGCGGCCGGACGGCGAGGACGTCGAGGTTCACGTGGCCGGAGTCGGCGGCCTCCTTGCGGTACTCGACCAGGTTGCGCCCCTCGCGCAGCGGTACGGTGGTGGTGACCGTGCCCCACTCCTCCCACGTCACGGTGGAGGGGAAGACGGTCTGCTCCACCCGTTGACCGTTGACGTACAAACTCAGCTGCTTCTCGCCCGAGTAGGGGTTCGGACCGTTGCTGTAGCGCATCGCCAGGTCGTACGTGCCGCTCTTCCGGACGTCGACGGAGATCCTGGTCGACGAGCCGTCCTCAGCGAACCCGGCGGCGAACCCGGCGCCGGAGTAGGCGGCGTGGTCGGTCGCCATGCCGACGCCGACGGTCCGGCCCTCCTCGGCCTCGAAGAACGTCTGCGGCTGCACCACGCGACCCGGGATCTCGTTGAGCGTGTACCAGGCCTCAGTGTTCCACAGCTCCTCGCCGTCGGCGGACGAGAACGGGCGCGGCGAACGCACGTGGACGACGCGGTTCTCCTTGAGGCCCGGAATCTTGAGCTTGACGGTGCGGCCGTCCCGCGACAGCTCGGCCTCGGCGACGTCGAGCGTCTCCAGGTCGAGCTTGGGACCGCCGTACTGGCTCGTCGCGCCGTAGCGCCACTGCGTCACCTGATACGCGTCGGCGAGGTCCTGCGCGGTCTCGGCCGACAGCGGCTCGGTGTACTCCAGCTCGAACCCGACGTGCGATGCGCGCATCCGCTTGACCTCGAAGACCGACGTGCCGTTGGGCGTCAGTTTCTGCAGGCCGTAGGTGAGCTTGCCCTCCTGGCCCCAGTTGCCGCCCGCGCCCAGTCCACCGACGTAGAGCGCGCCGTCGGGGCCGAGAGTGACCTCGTTGATGCCGGCCTCCAGGCCCTGCGAGTGCCGGAACACCGCGCCCTGGTACTGCCCCTCGACCTTCTCGATGAACACGCGCTGCAGGCCGCCGTAGGTCACATCGCCGACGACCAACTGCCCCGCGTACGGCCCCTGCTTGAGCAGCACGGGAGTCGACGGCGAGTTACCGATCTCGTTCTGCGGAAGCCAGACGATGGGTCGGGTCACCGGCTTGTCGTCGGACGGGCCCGCCGGGGTGGTGAAGTGGTTGTAGAACGCCCCCTGCTTGATCTCGACCAGCTTGGAGGCGGGCAGCCAGCCGCCCTGGTTGTCGGTGACGAGGACTTCCCCGTGCGGACCCCACCCGATGCCGTTCGGCGTGCGTAGCCCGCCGGCGACGTACGTGATCTTGCCGGTCTTCGCGTTGACCTTGATCGACGTGCCGCGGTTGGGTGCGGGCTGGGGCACCGTGGTGGCGCCGCCGAGGTCGATGGCGACCGACAGGTTGAGATAGAAGTACCCGTCCCGGTAGAGCAGGCCGAACGCGAATTCGTGGAAGTTGGCTCCCCACGGCCACGTGGCAACCGTCCGGCGGTGGTCCGCGATGCCGTCGCCATCGGTGTCGCGCAGGGCCGTCAGCTCGTGCTTCTGGCTGACGTAGACGGTGCCGTCGACCACCGCGACCCCCTGGGGTTCGCGTAGCCCCTCCGCGAAGCGGCGGTAGGTCACCTGGCCGGGGCCGGTTTCCCCGGTGGCCCCCTCGACCAGGTAGACCTCGCCGGTCGCGTTGTCGGTGCCGCCCCAGGTGGAGACGACCAGGTCACCGTCGGGCATGAAGGCCATACCGGTGACCTGCGGCTGGAACCCTTCGGGGCGTAGGTCGGTAAGGGTGTAGCCCGGGTGGACCCGGTCCAGTGGCATGCCGTCGCCGGCCGAGTCGGCGGCCCCCTCGCAGTACTTCCAGCCGGGTGCCGTCACACGCACGACGCCGGCTTCCGTGCTCAACGCGGAGGTCGGCACGAGCTCGAAGGTGTCGGCGCCCGGGACACGCCACTCGAGCCGCAGCAACTGGCCCCCGCCGTTGTCGAAGAACTCGACGAACAACGGGTGCAGGCCTGCGGTCAGGGTCACCGACCCTTCCTTGGCGGTCTCGCCGTGCAGTCCGTCGTGGTCGATGATCAGCTGATCGTCGACCTTCAGGCGTGACCCGTCGTCGCTGGTGAGCCGGAACGCGTACGTGCCGTCGGCGGGCACCGTGAGGTTGGCGATGGCGTGGCTGATGAACCGGTCGGACAGACCGAAGTCGTCCGTGCTCGACCAGTTGACCTGCGGCATGAGCTTGTCGACGTTCGGCGTCTGCGCAGGCTTGAGGGTGCACAGTGCGGACAACGGGACGCCCATGTCGTACGAGCGCAGGGTGACGCCCGGTTCCTGGGGCGGGACGTCAGCGATGCCAGGTGCGGCGGCGGCCGGGGTGACAGGGGCTGTGGCGAGCAGGGTCGCCAGAGCGGCACCTGCGGCGGTGAGCACGGCTCGACGGCGGCGCCGCCATCGGTTCGGTGCGGTCATCGGTCCTCCGGGGGGTCCGGGTCCCCGGTCGAGAAGAGTCGTCCCACTTTCCCTCCCGGGGGTGGTTAGTACGATCTCTCGACGCGAAAGATCGATCGATGACACTATCACTTTCGATAGAAAAATGGAAAGTTCTCAATGCTCGTGCGAAAGTTGCCCCTCATTGCGCGCCTGATGCACAGGCATCAGTGAGAGTCGGAGCCCACGTGGGCAACTCCGTGTGCCTTCGGGGGTCAACGCGCCGATCGCTGGACTGACCGCTCGCGCTCTCGTAGCTCAGGACACAGGGCAAACAGATCCCTGAGACGGCGCTCGCCCCGGATGCGCACGCTCCTCGCCCAGCGTGCCGCCGCGGCGACGGCGGCGGCCAGCCGGGCAGGGTTCCCTGCGGGACGACGACGATGATCGGCCACCCGCGGGGGCCCACCCGAAGGTGGGCGCAGCGGACGGGCGGGGTGACCTCCGCACGCCGCGGGTCGATGCCTGCCCGAGAGCCGTCGAGCACGTTGACGGCCCTCAAACGGCGACCAGCTTCAGGCCGCCGACTCCGTATCCGGTCGAGCCGGACCGGCACCGGTCAGCCGGCGCGGGCGACGGGACCGATCAACTGGCGCTCGGTGGGGGTCATGCTGAGCATGACCCACTGAACCTTGCCCTTGGTGATCAGGCCGATCATCTCCGGGTGCAACTGGGTGAACCAGCTCTGGACGCTCACCAGCCCCAGCGCGCTCGCCGCCGTCGCCGCCTCCGCCTCCGTCAGCCGCTGGAGCACCACGATGTCACTGCGGACCAGCACGTCGACGTCCCAGCCGGCCAGGTCGTCGCGAACCACCAGGGTGGCCCGCCACGGCGCACTGAGGCTCGAGTCGGGGCCGGTGACCGGGCCGGTGTCGATCACGACGAGCTGCGGTTCGGTCGGGGTGGCCGCAGTCGGCGGCGGCACGCCCGGCGGAAGGAACGAGGCGATCTCCCGACCGATGACGCAGCGCCGCAAGAAGGCGTCCCACTCCTGCTCGCGGGCGGTCTGGATGAACAGCCGAGCGCCGAGCGCGATGGCACGGAAGGCGATCAGCTCGGCGCAGCGTACGCCGCCGGTCAGCATCAGCCGCGTCGGTTCGGCGCGGAACAGGCGCAGCCCAACCGGCTCCTGCTGCCGGTTTCGGCCGACGACGAGGCCGCCGCCCCCGGCGACCAGGTGCAGGCCGCCGACGGAGGCGGTGTCCGTGAGGTGCAACCCCATCCGGCTGCCGGGAAAGGCGACGCTCTTCACCGCAGGAAACCTCCGAGCGGTAGCGTGGCGGCCACCCCGTGGGCGTGCTCGCCGTCGAGTCGTTGCAGACGACCGCCGTGGCGGCGGATCGCCTCGTGCAGGGCCTGGTCGGCGGCGGCCAGTGCGGCCGGATCGGCGCCCATCAGACGGAACGCCACCTCCACGGCGATGTCGTCGCCGGCCGACCGGCTCGCTGCGATCGACACCACGCTGGCGGCGGCGGGAAGCGCTCGCAGCAACGGGTCGACCTCCCACGGCTGGCGGGGCCAGTCCAGCAGCCGGTGGCAGCTCTGCGGGGTGCCCTGGGTCGACCAGGCCCGCCACGTCTCCCGGGCGAGCGGCTGCTCGCCGGCGCCGCCGGCCGTCCCGCCGGTCAAGTGGGTGAGAGTGGTGACGGCGACGAGCACTTCGTCCCGGTTGAGCATCCGCGCGGCCACCCGCTCCTGCCGCAGCTGCCGCCGGGTCCGCCGAATCACCGCGGTGAGGGTCGGGCGCAGGTCGCCGTCGGCGTGGAAATCGGGGGTCCGTGCGGCCTGGAGTACCACCCATGCCTGCCGGCTGGCGGGCACGTCCCCATTGGTCAGTTCCCGGTACGCCCGGTCCACCGCCGCCGCGCCGGAGCGGGCGCGCGGCGCCGGGGTCACCTGGACCAGCAACTGCACCACCACCGGCGGCGCCTTCTCGTCGGCCGCCGGTAGGAGCGAAGCGGGAGACAACAGGGCCTGCGGAGCGTTCATCAGCAGGGCGCCTTCTGTCGGGTCGACCTCGAAGACGGCGCTCAGCCCGCCCCGGTGGGTCAGCAGCACGGCCGGCTGGTCGTCGATCTCGACGGCCTCCAGCTCCACACCGCGCTCCAGGTGGGCCAACAGATGCAGGGCCGGGTCGACGCCGGCGGCGGTGAGCTGTCGACGCCGCCCCCGGAAGCCCCACCAGACCGGAATCCACTGGTGCAGCCAACGGCCGCGGAACCGGATCACCGTCGGGGCGAGCAGCAGCACTGCCACGGCGGCCACCGCAACGGTGAGCGGCATGCCGTGCGGGGTGGCGGCGAGCACCGCCGCTGCCCCGACCTGCCACGCCACCAGCTGGGCAACGTTGACGCCGCCGAACCCGAGTTCACGCCGGTACGGTCGCACCAGCGGGGTGGCCGCAGCGGCCTCCGCGACCGGGACGTCAGCCTCGGCGGCGGGAGCGGCGGCCTGCGCAGGCGGCGCGGCCTGTGCGCTGCTGGTCGGCGGCGCGGCCGTCGCGGCCTGCGCCGCGGCGGCCGCCCGGCTGGTGTACGCGGTGCCGGTCGACGCCCGGCCCTGCCCGTGCTGCGCCGCCCGGGCCTGCCCCGGGCCCGCCCAGCTCACCATCGGCGGAGGTGCCGGTACGCCGGCCTGCTGTGGTGCTGCCACTCGTTGCGCGGGCGGCCCCTGCTGCGCCGGTTGGGCGGCCGCACCCGGATGGTGCTGCCAACCCGGTTCGCCCGGCCGTGCCGCACCCGGATGCGTCACCTCACGTCCCCCCTCACCTGGGCCGGCACCACTCAGCGGCCGATCGCGGCACGGATGTCGGCCGCCGTCACGGTGCGCAGCTCGTCGAGGCTGGGGCGCTGACCGGACTGGCGCAGCCGTTGCGCCTGAGCCTTGCGTACACCCTCGAAGAGCTTGCGGGCCTCGCGGGCGTTGCCGAAGTTTTGGTCCCGCTCGATCGTGGCGAAGTGCGTCTGGAGCAGATCGGAGACCCCGTCGGCGAGCAGGTACTCGTCGCCGCCGGCCATCCGCTCCACGATGACGACCAGCTGCTCCGGGCTGTAGTTGCCGAATTCGATGGTCTTGGCGAAGCGGGAGGCGAGGCCCGGGTTCGCGTCGAGGAACTGAAGCATCTCCCCGGTGTAGCCGGCGGCGATGACGGCCACATCGTCGCGATGGTCCTCCATCAGCTTGACCAGCGTGTCGATGGCCTCCTGGCCGAAGTCGCCGCCGCTGCCGGAGGAGCGTGAAAGGGTGTACGCCTCGTCGATGAAGAGCACCCCGCCGCGGGCCGTGTCGAACGCTGCGGCCGTCTTCTCCGCCGTGTGGCCGATGTACTGGCCGACGAGGTCCCGCCGGGACACCTCCCGGAAGGCCCCGCCGGGCAGCGCGCCGAGCGCCGCCAGCAGCTCACCGTAGATGCGGGCCACCGTGGTCTTACCGGTGCCGGGTGCGCCCGCGAAGATCAGGTGATGGCTGACCGTGCCGACCGGCAGGCCGGCGCTGCGCCGCCACTCGTTCACCTGGATCTCGTCGATGAGCGCGCGCACCTCCTCCTTCACCGACTCCAGGCCGACCATCGCCTCGAGCTCGGAGAGCAGCTTCTCGGTGCGCTCGGTGTCCTGCTCCTTCGCAACCTGTGCCGCCTCGGCCCCGAAGGTGGCGCGCCGGCTGGCGGTGCCGGCCACGATGGTCGGTGTGGCGCCGTCGGCCACGTCGATCGCCGGCAGCGCGGTGTTCTCGGTGGTGCACTCCTCGACGCGGCCCTGGCAGCCGCGGGCGAAGGAGACGGCGGGGCCGCGGGTGTCGCGGATCCGGCAGCGGCGCAGCGTCGGGGCGCTCTGGTGGACCACGGCGACGCCGGCGTGCCCGGTCTGGGAGATGTCGCAGGCCTCGATGGTCGGGCGGCCGTACTGGTAGACGTAGATGCCGCGGTTGCCGCAGCGGGTGATCGTGCTGGTGCGGATCGTCGGGGCGGCGCCGATCCGGACGATGATGCCGTCCTCGCTCAGATCGCTGAACTCGCAGCCCTCCACGGTGCCGTCGGAATCCTCGACGACAAGGCCGTAGCGGGCGCCGTTGACCTGGCAGCGGGTCAACGTGAACTCCGACCGGCTGGCCACCGAGACGGCCGCGCCGAAGCCGGCGCTCAGCTCGCACCCGGTCATGCTGAGCGTCGCCTGGTCGACCGCCACGACCGGCGCGTCTCCGGCCTTGAGGACCAGATCACGCAGCTCCAGGCGACCGGAGTTGCAGGACACCGTCGGATACGCCCCGGACGAGGCGTCGATGGTGACGGTGCCGGCGCCCTGCGCGGCGACGATGGTGATGCCGCGGTCGTTGACGAACAACGCCTCGTAGTAGGTGCCGGGGCTGACCGAGACGACGGCGTCGTCGTCCGCCGCCGTGAGCGCGTCACCGATGGACGGATAGGCGCCGGGCTGGTCCGGGGAGACGAGAAGGGTGCGCGTCATGGCTCCGGGCTTCATACGGCGGCGGAAGGGTTACGCCGACGATATCCCAGGCGGTCGGCATGGCGGGAGCCCTATTGCGGCGAGCGGCGATCGGGCCGCCCGCGCCCTGTCCCGAGTGGGCGGCGGGATTTGGCCCGTCGCCTGCTCGCCGGGCGGATCGGCGACGCCGGCGGGGCCGGCGGCGGCCGGGCCGGATCGACGACGAGTGGGGCGGCACGGTGGCAGGGCCGTGGGGTGCGCGGCTGGGCCGTTAGGCTCGGGGCGCACCGAGTGCCGGAACTCGAGAGCGGGAGGACGGATGGCGGAACCACGGATGTTGCCGCTCGCCGCAGGCGCGCTGCTGGTCGACGGAACCGTCCACACGCACACCTCGATCCGCGGTGACCTCGCACCCGACCTGCACCCGGTGATCCGGCGGTTCCTGCACGACCTGCCGAGCGGGCAGCGGGAACGGTTCGCGGGCTGGTGCGCCGAGGTGGTGCTCCTCTCCGACCGCCTCTATGCGGCCGAGGCCGACAGCGGGTCGCTCAGCCCGGCCCGGGCCCGGTCGCTGCTGTGGGGCGCGAAGCTGCGGGTGACCCGGGTCCGGGAGGAGGGCGACCCCCGCCACGGTGAGGTGCAGGCGCCCTGCCGCTCGTGCGCGGCCCTGCTCGACTGGTTCGGCGTGGAGGCGCTGACATGAACGACCGCTTCCCATCCCTGGTGGCCGAGACGCTGCGGGTTGCTGGTTGGGTTCCGGGCCGCCGCGACGACGACCGGGCCCGGCAGTGGGCGCTGCGGCTGGCCGCCGACGCCACGCCGGACGGCCGGCAGCACACCGTCGTCCGCGCCGCCGTCGAGGCGTACGCCGAGTTCGGCGGCCTGCTGGTGGGCCCGCAGGGCGACGGAGAACAGATCGCGCCCAGCACGTTCCACCTGGATCCGTTCCTGGTGGGCCACTCGGTGGGCACCCTCGCCGCGCTCGCCGCGGCCATCGGGGCGCCGCTCACCCCGCTCGGCGAGGAAGGCGACGGCACCGGCATCCTCGCGATCGACGACCAGGGGCGGGTGTTCGTGCTGGACCACGGCGGCGACTGGTTCCTCGGCGAGGACCTCGACGAGGCGATCACCGCGCTGGTGCTGGGCCGGCAGCCCCACCGGGTACACCAGGACGGCACGTGGTGACCGACTGGCGGCCGGCGACGCCGACGGAGGAGACGCTGCTGGCCGCTGCCGAGGCCGGGGACCGGGACACGTTCCTCGCGACGCTTGCCGCCGGCCCGCTGCTGCTGCCGGTGTCACCGGAGGCGGCGGCCGGCCGCGCGCCGATGGCGTGGCCGACGGGCCGGTACGACGGGCGGACCCACGTCATCGCGTTCACCTCGCCAGAGGCGATCGCCGCCTGCCTGCCCGGTCAGTCGGTCAGCTACCACACCCTCGGCGCCCAGGACCTGGCCGCCGAATGGCCGGACGACGACTGGCTGCTCGCGGTCGACGCCGGGCTGCCGATCGGCGTCCGGCTCACCGCCGGGGAACTGCGCGCGATCGCCGGGCCCGCCCTCGAGGCCGAGCGGGAACTGCGCGACGCGATCGCCCGGCAGGAGCCGGACGCCCTGATGGCGGCGCTGCTCCGGACGGAGCTGCTGTTGCCGCTGCGGCCGGACGGGTCCGAGTCGCGGGACCTGTCCGATCCGGAGTTTCCGTGGTGGTGCCTCCCGGACGAGCAGGGGCAGCCCAGCGTGCCGGTCTTCACCGCCGAGGTGCGGCTACGGCAGGCCCTCGGTGACCACGACCTGATCGCGGTCAGCAGTCTCCAGTTGGCCGAGCAGTGGCCGGACCCGTCCTGGCAGCTCCTGCTCAACCCGGGTACGCCGCTGGCGGCGGCGCTGCCCGGCGAGGCCGTGCGGGCCCTTCGTGACTGGCTCGGTCAGCTACGGCAGGTGGTCACCGACGCCACCGAGGAGGAGCGCCAGCGCCTGGAGACGGCCGCGTACGCCGAGCCGGCCGCGGTAGGCGTGCCGGCCCAGCGGACGGCACCGCAGGAGGCCGACGAGGATGACGAGCCGGACCCGGACCTGCCGGTACGGCTGCAACTGGTGATCCCGCACCGGTACCTGCCGTCCTACCTGGAGGACGGTTACCAACGTGCCGCCGGGCTGGTGCACGCCTGGGCCGGACCGGGCCGGGACACTCCCGCCCGGCTCTACCGGCGACTCGGCCTGCTCGGCGAGGGTTCGCCGTTCGCGGAGTCCGACGAGTGGACGGCCGTGCTCCGTTGGGATCCCAACGAGGACACGCCCGAAGACTGGGGACGCGGCCAGCCGCGGATGGAGTCGCTGGTGGTGCCGGACGGGACGGGCCTGCACTGCCTGCACCAGGACGGCCGCGACGAGTTGCTGGCCCGTTTCGACGCGTCCACCGGGCGCTGGCTGCCGGCCTGACCGTCGCTGGTTCCACCGTTGGTTCCAGCGCACCGCCTCGGCTCTGGCGCCGCCGCAGCCCAGGAGGGCCCGGGGCGCGGCGGCAGGCCCGTCAGCGCCGGTTGCCGGCGAACCAGTCCTTGGTCGGCCGGCTCTTGAGCAGGGCGAGTGCCACCCCGGAGAGCCCGCCCACGACCAGCGGGGTGACCATCGTCGGTTGGAAGCTGAGCTTGCCCTGCACGAGCAGGCCGACCAGTACGACGACGAAGAGCCCGAAGGTGAATATGGCCGGCGTCCGCAGCCCTGCGGCGCCCGCCCGACGCCAGGCGAGGACCATCCCACCCACTGTCATGGCCACCAGTAGCAGGCAGAGCGCGAGGATCAGCAGGCCGAGGACGATCAGGAAGATTTTGCCGTCTCCGTCGCTCCTCGCCATCGCCACGAGGAACGCGACGCCCGCGACGAGCCAGGTGACGGCCGTGGGGACCATGAGCACGATCGCCGCGATCACTGTCGGCGGCCGCCGGACGGCCGTGGGCAGCACCGGCGCACCGGACGCTCCGGCATGCGGCGGTACGGCCGCAGGCGGTGGCGGCAGTAAGGCGTCGGGCGGTGGCGGCGGTACAGCGTCGGGCGGAGGTACGGCACCCGGTGGAAGGGTCGACATCTCGCCTCCGATGCTCGTCAGGTGCCGGGTCTGCGCCAGCCGGCATCGCCCGCCTGGTCCGCGGGTTGGCCCGGCTGCCCGCCCTGCGGCGGCACGCCCGGCCCGGCCGGATACCCTCCCGCCGCCGGCGGGTAGGGCGCGCCCGGGGCGGGCGGATACGGCGTCCCGGCGGCGGTGGGTGCCCCGACCGCGCTGAGGACTTCTCCCGAGGGCGCCGCGGTCCGCCGGCGGCGGCGTCGCCACAGGAGCAGCACCACCGTCACCACGAGGCCGAGGACGATGACTACGACCGCCAACGAGAGCACCGTTTCGAGAGCCTTGTTCGAACCGCCGGAGTTCACCGCGCGAGCACGGGCCAGGGTCGGGTCGACCTCGGGCTCCTGGGCCACCTGGCTACGACTGGCTCGGCCGTCCGGCTCGCCGGTCAACGCCTGCCGCAGGTCGAGCCGACCCCAACCGTAGTCGACGTCCTTACCCGGTTTGCCGGCGTCCCGGGTGGTCTCCAGCATTCGCTTGAAAAGGTCGAACGAGCTGAGGTCCGGGTACTTCGACTTCACCAGGGCGACCGCGCCGGAGACGAGCGCGGTGGCACCGCTGCTCCCGGTACTCATCGTGTACTTCCCGTTGGGCAGCGCGGCGAACAGGTCGTCGCCGGGCGCGGCGATGTCGGTCTCCTCGGCGGGGATGGCGGCGATGCGGCTGGGGCGACCTTCGCGGTCGGTGCCGGTGACCGCGAGCGCGCCGGGGTGCCGGGCCGGGCTCCCGATGATCGCGTCCTGCTTGTTGCCGACAGCGGCGACGACGATCACGTCGTTGTCGTACGCCCGCTTCACCGCCCGGTCGATGTCGGCGTCGGCCGAGCTGCCCAGGGAGACGTTGATGACGTCGGCTCCGTGGTCCACCGCCCAGTCGATCCCGGCCGCGACCGCGTCCGGCGCGATGACCGACACGCCTTCGGCGCCCTGCACGGTCACCGGCAGGATCTTGGCCTTCGGGGCGACGCCGAGCACACCCTCGCGGCCGCCCGGGCCGTGCCCGTGCCCGGCGATCAGGGACGCCATCGTGGTGCCGTGCGAGTTCCGGTCCTGCTGCCCCTTGCTCCGGTCGTCGTAGAGGTCCACGCCGGGGAGCACGTTGTTCTTCAGGTCCGGGTGGCGGGCGTCCACACCGGTGTCGACGACCGCGACGGTAACGCCCGCACCCTGGGTCAGCTTGTGCATTTCGGTCAGTTCGAGGGCGTCGATGTACCAGGCGTCCTTGCGGTCGGCGGCGTGTGCCGACGCCACCGGCACGGCCAGGGCCGCCAGGACGCTCAGCGCCGTTACGGCCACTGTGGATGCCGGACGGGGGACGAGGCGCATCTGCGCGTACCTTCCGCTGTGGGCCGCCGAGCGGCCGGATAGACGGTCACCGCATGGTACGGGCCGGCCACCCATGGTGTGGTGACCGGCCCGCCGTGTGTCATCCCTGACCGAGCGCCCTGCCCTGCTGCTGCGGTCGGTGCTCCGTCGGCGCCTCGATGGTGCCGACCGCGGCCGAGTCGGTGGCCCAGAGCTCGTCGTCGCCCTCGCCGTACTCCCAGGTCTCCTGCTCGTCCTCTGCCCGCCGCGCCCCGCTGCGAGCGCCCGGGGCGGCCGGGCCGCCCCGGCGACCACCGAGCGACGGCGCCGGCCCGGTGGTGGGGGCCGGACGCGCCGCGCCTGCCGCGCCGCGACCGGTGAGATCCGGACGGGCGCTCGTGCCGGGGGCGAGCGGCCCACCCGCACGGGTGCCGCCGGTGCTCGGCGTGGCCGGACGAGCGGCACCCGGCGGCGTCGTGGGACGGCCGGTGCCGCGCTGGCCGCCGAGGCTCGGCGGTGGCGACGCCGGCCGGGCCGGAGTGCCCCCCGGGCGCTTGGGGCCGGCGGTGCTGCCCGGCAGGCGCGGGCTGGACGGCGGCGTCGCCGGGCCGGTCGACCGGTTGCCGAGCCCCGGCGCGCCGGGGCGGGAACCGCCCGGCCGACCGGCGCCGGTGTTGCCGGGCAGGGTCGGCCGGTTCGGTGCGGTGCCGCGACCTGCTGGGTTCCCGCCGGGGCCGCCGGCGCCGGGCAGGGTGGGGCGGTTGGGCGCCCCACCGCGGGTGCCCGGGGTGGGGCCGCCGGCTCCCGGCAGGGTGGTGCGGGGGGCACCCGGCCGGCCGGTGGTGTTCGGCGCGTTCGGACGCGGGTTGCCCTGGCCGCTGATTCCCGGCAGCACCGGGGTGGGCGGGGGCGGGGCGGCCGGCGGCGCGGTGGCCGGCGGCGCGGCGGGCGGAGGCCCGGACGGCGCCGGAGGTGCGGCGGTCATGTTGCCGGCGAGCCCGATGCCCTCGGGCAGGTCGGCCGGCGGGGGCGTTGGGGTGGACGGGGCGGTCACGTCGGGCCGGTTGGGCATGTCCGGCCGGTTGGGCGCGTCCGGCTGGTTCGGCCGGTTGGGCATGTCCGGCCGGGTCGGTCGGTCACCGGACGTGGTCGGCGTCGTCGGCCGCGGCCCGACCGGTCGAGTGGGCCGCGGGGGCAGCGTGGCGGTGTGCACGACCGCGTTCGTCGGGCCCTTGTACATGCCACCGCGGGAGATGTTCGAGATGTAGACGTCGATGTAGAGGTCCGCGAGCGGCTTGACGATGTTCTTCGCCCGCTCGTGGAATTTCTTCTGCACGTCCTCGTACGACTCGGCGTTGTTTATCCCGAAGAAGTCGCCCCACTGCAGGCCCTCGTCGTCCTTCGCCTTCTGGGCCTGGTGCTCCTGCTCGGCCTTGTACTCCAGCCAGAGCTTGCGCATCTCGGTCTGCGTCGTCTGGATCTTGCTGGCGAGCTGCTCCAGACCGCTGGCCGTCTTGTCGGCGACGTCCTTCCACTCGTCCATCGAGTAGAGTGCCGCGCCCACCTTGTCCATGAAGATCCGGCCCGCCGGCGACCGCCACTTGGCCTGCAGCGCGTCGGCGTGCCGCTTGAGGTTGTCCCGCGTGCTCTGCAACAGGCTGCTGGTCCGTCGCCAGGTCTCGGCGAGGGCGACGGTGCGCTCGTCGCTCTCGTTGCGGGCGTACTCCCACATCTGCTCGATGGTGACCCCGTCCCAGGCCGTGGGTTCGTAGGGCGCGGCCTGGGAAGCCCGCTCGGCGGCGTAGTCGTCGACGGCGCCGGCGTAACCCGGGATGTACGTCGGCTTCCATCCGTAGTAGTTGTCGCTCATCCCCGCTCCTCAGCGTCCCGTCCCGTGCCCACCGTCAGGACCGCGTGTCCACGTCCGGGCGAGCCACCTCGTCGCCGTACATCCGCTCGTCGTCGCCCTGGATCCGGTAGGTGCCGGAGCCGTCGCCGATGGTCTCCGGCTTGTCCTTGTCCGGCGTCGTCTCGGGCTCGTCGACGCCGCAGGTGTTCTCCGAGCCGAAGTAGGTCGTGGGATCCGTGGCCTCCTTCGGGACCGCCTTGGCCGGGTCCTGGTGCTCGTCCCCGCCCTGCTGCCAGTAGTCGTTGAGCGTCTTCTGCCCGTCGATGCCGGAGAAGGCGTTGTAGACGTCGTCGTTGGTGGCCTGGGCCAGGGCGTCTCCGGTGAGGTACTCGGCGGAGATCGACGCCGCGGCCGTGCTGAGCGACACGAGCCCCTTCATCGCGTCGCCGAGCATCTGCGACACCGCCGCTCGGCTCTCGTCGTGCCGGCCCCGGAAGAACTTGCCCTCCTTGAGCCCACCTCCACCGAACGGCGCCTGCACGGTGAGCATGGGGCGTACGCCGTTCTCGAAGCTGGGCCGGAAGTTGGTCTCCAGCTCGTCCTGGATGGCCTTCGCGAAGTCCTTCAGCTGCTGTATGTCGACGTCGATGTTCTCGTCGACGAGCCACTCGTCGCCCATGCGTCTCCCCGTTCGCTCACATGCCAGCAGTGCGGCTGTGCCAAGAGCCGCCAATCCGTACATCCACTCTGGTCGAGGATAGTGCCATCGAGCAACCCCGCTGTGTACGTTCAGGACCGCGACGGCAGGTTCACCAACTGCACGAGGCGGGTGCCTTCCCGCCGCGTGACCAACCAACCTCGGCCCGGCGGCAGCGGCCCGGGGCGGACGGTGCCGAGCAGTACACCCTCGTCCCGGTTGCCGGACATCACGATGCCCGGCGTGCTGATCTCCCGCAGCCGCATCAGCACCGGCTCGTACAGCGCCCGGCTCGCGCCGCCCGTGCGGCGGGCGACGACCAGGTGCAGACCGATGTCCCGGGCCTGCGGCAGGAACTCCAGCAGCGGGGTCAGCGGGTTGCTGCCCGCGCCCGCCACCAGGTCGTAGTCGTCGACCAGGACGTAGAGGTCCGGCCCCTTCCACCAGCTGCGGGCGCGCAGCTGGTCCGGAGTCACGTCGTTGGGTGGTAGCCGGTCCCGCATCACCCCGGCGACCTCGGCGATGATGCCCTCGGTGAGCTGGGCCGACGAGCCGTACCCGATCAGGTGCGGGGTGGTGATGTCGCCGAGCATGCTGCGGCGGTAGTCGACGATGACCAGCCGGGCCTCGGTCAGCTCGTTGCGGTCGACGATGGTCTGTGCCAGCGCCCGCAGGAAGGTGCTCTTGCCGGACTCCCCGTCGCCGAAGAGCAGGAAGTGCGGGTCGGTGGAGAAGTCCAGGTGCACCGGCTGGAGGTCCACCTCGGCGATGCCGATCGGGACGCCGGGTCGACCGGTGGCCGGCAGGCTGCCGTACGGGACCACCGGCGGGAGCAGCCGGATCGGCGGAGCTCCTGGCCCCTGCCAGGCGCCGGCCAGGTCGTTGACCAGCTTGCGGGCGCCCTCGGGCAGGGTCTCCGCGTCCTGCGCGCCGTCGGCGCGAGGCAGGGCGGCGAGGAACTGCTGCCCGCCGGGAGTGATGCCCCGGCCGGGTGACTTCTCGGGCACGTTCATCGCGGCGCGGCGGTCCAGGTTGGAGTCTCCGGCGTCGGCCAGCCAGAGCTCCAACCGGGTGCCGAAGACGTCCCGCACGGCAGGGCGCAGGTCCATCCAACGGCCCGCGGTGACGATCAGGTGGACGCCGAAGGAGAGTCCCCGGTTGGCGATGTCGTTGATGGTCGATTCGAGGTCCTCGAACTCGGCCCGGATGGTGGACCAGCCGTCGATGACGAGGAAGACGTCGCCGAACGGGTCGTCGTTGTGCTGGCCGTGCCGACGGGCACGCCGGTACGCGGCCATCGAGTCGACCCCACGCTCGCCGAACCGCCGCTCCCGCTCGCCCATCAGCAGTTGCAGCTCGGCGACGGTCCGGCGGACCAGACCGGCGTCGAGCCGGGTCGCCACCCCGCCGACGTGCGGCAGGTCGCGCAGCGAAGAGAGCGCGTTGCTGGCCAGGTCGAGACAGTAGACCTGGGCCTCCCGCGGCGTGTGGGTGAGCGCCAGCGAGGTGACGATCGTGCGCAGCAGGGTGCTCTTGCCGCTCTGCGGACCGCCCACGATCACCGCGTGGCCGGCCGCGCCGGCCAGGTCGAACCAGAGCACGTCGCGGCGCTGCTCGAACGGCTTGTCGACGATGCCGACGGCCACCTGCAGCTCGCCCACCAGGCCGGCGTGCGCCACCGTCACGCCACGAGTCGGGTCGGCGGTCAGCGGCGGAAGCAGCTGGTCGAGCGTCGGAGCCTCCGCAAGCGGGGGCAGCCACACCTGGTGGGCCGGCGCGCCCCGGCCGGCGAGCCGGCCGACCAGGATGTCCAGCAGGCTGTCGCCGCCCGTGTCGGCCGGCTCGGGTGTCGTCTCCTGGGCCGTACGGGTCACCGGCGGCGCGACGTAGGCAGTGCTGTACTCCTGCACCCGATCCTCGCCGTGACCGGCGGCGACCGCCTCGGCCGTCTTGCTGCGGTAGGTGCCCGAGACGTACGCGGCCTTGAAGCGGACCAGCGGTTCGGTTCCGAAGCGCAGGTAGCCGTGTCCGGGAGAACGGGGCAGCTCGTACGCGTCGGTGGCGCCGAGCACCACCCGGCTCTCCATCGCAGAGAAGGTCCGCAGACCGATCCGGTACGACAGGTGGGTGTCCAGACCGCGCAGCCGGCCCTCCTCCAACCGCTGTGAGGCCAGCAGCAGGTGTACGCCGAGCGACCGGCCGACCCGGCCGATCTGCACGAACATGTCGATGAAGTCCGGCTTGGCGGTGAGCAGCTCGGAGAACTCGTCGCAGATGATGAGCAGGCTCGGCAGCGGCGCCAGCGGGGCGCCCGCCGCACGGGCCTTCTCGTAGTCGCGCTGCGAGGCGTAGTTGCCGGCGGCGCGCAGCAGCTCCTGCCGGCGCACCAGCTCACCGTTGATCGCGTCGGTCATCCGGTCGACGAGCGTCAGCTCGTCGGCCAGGTTGGTGATCACCGCGCTGGTGTGCGGCAGGGCGTCCAGCCGGGTGAAGGTCGCGCCGCCCTTGAAGTCGACCAGGACGAAGTTCAGGTTCTCCGAGCTGTGCGTGGCGGCGAGCGCCAGCACCAGCGTGCGCAGCAGTTCACTCTTGCCGGAACCGGTGGCGCCGATGAGCAGGCCGTGCGGGCCCATGCCGTCCTGTGCGGACTCCTTGAGGTCGAGCTCGACCGGAGCGCCGTCGGTACCCACACCGATCGGCACCCGCAGCCGGTCCCGGTTGGGCCGGGGCTGCCAGGCCCGGTCCACCTCGAACTCGTACGGGTCGCCGACGTTGAGTAGTTCGGCCAGGCCCAGCTCGGTGGTGAGCGGGGCGTCGCCGCCCCGGGACGCGGCCGAGAGACGCAGCGGGGCCAGCTGCATGGCCAGCGCCTCGATCTCCGCGATCCGGCAGTCGTCGGCCCGCCCGATCTCTGCCGGGCCGTCCACGGTGGTGCTCTGCAACCGCCGGTCGGCAGCCACCTCGAGCACCAGCCGGGCCCGGTCCAGCACCCGCGGCGCCGGGTGGGAGAGGTCGAGCAGGGTGACACCCTCCACGCCGCCCTCGGTCATCAGGTGGTCCGAGCCGGCGGTGTCGCCACCGTCGATGATGACCAGGACGTGCGGCCCGCCCACCTGGGGTGCGCCGCCGGAGGAGTTGAACCGGGGCCGGGTGGCCAGCACGTCGTCGAGCATCGCCTCCAGCCCGGTGACCGAGGGCGCGACCAGCCGGAGCTGACCGAGCGCGTCGGTGCGGGTCGGGTGCAGCGCGTGCGGCAGCCACTTCGTCCACTCCCACGCGTCCCGCCGGTCGGGGGCGACGCAGACCGCGACGAGCATGTCGTCCGGCGCGTGGAACGCGACCGCCTGGGCGAGCACCGACCGCACCAGCCCTCGGACCGCCTCGTCGTCACCACCCAGGTGGATCCGGGCGAAACCGTTCAGCGCCATCGTCACCGGCAGATCCGGCACCTCGCTGTACGTGGTGAGGAAGCGGCGCAGTGCCAGCGCGCACATCGGCTCCAGCTTCTCCAGCGAGGTCGCGGGCGGCGGGACCAGTGGCGTGGCCAGCTCCTGTGGGCCGGAACCGATCCGTACGGTGGCGAAGTCCACGTCGCCGCGCCGGCGCTCCCACAGTCGCGGCCCGAGCGGGACGGACCACAGCGCGTCCGGCTCCGGGTGCCGGTAGAACGCCGCCTCCCGCTGCTTGCGGATCGTCTTGAGCACTCGGCGGCGTTGCCGCGACAGGTGCGTCATGTACTCGCGTCGCTTCTGGAGCATTTCCTGCTTGCTCGGGCCGCCGGAGTTGCTGGTGAGCTGGGAGCCGAGCATGCCGATCGCGGAGAGGCCGAAGAGGCCACCCGTGACGTAACCGAGGGTGCTGCCGCCCCGGCCGGCGAACATCAGCGCCATCGCGAATGAGCCGGCGAGCATCGGCAGCATCATCATCATCTGGCCCCAGCTGCGCCCGCTGGGCGCGGGCAGCTCAGGTGGCGCCTCCAGCAGGACCTCGCCGGACGGGTACTCCGGCTCCGGCTGCCGGGCCGGGCGTTTCACGACGACCGTGCTCACGTATCAGACCTCCCCGCTGGTGCCCGGACCCGAGCGGACCGAACCGGCGCCCACGCCACGGCACATGGTAGGTAGCCTTCTCTCGTCATGACAGCCGCGGGCCCTGTCGGCCCGCTCCTCGCCGAGGGGTCGTCAGTGGTCACCCAGGCCGGAACCGGACTCGCGCGCATCGCCGTCGTCGCCCCAAACCGGCGGCTCGATCTCGCCCTGCCCGAGCATCTGCCGCTGGTCGGGTTGCTTCCCGCCGTGCTGCGGCAGGCGGATGAGCACCCGTCGGACGGGACGACACACGGCGGTTGGGCGCTGCGCCGCACCGACGGCAGCACCGTCGATCTGAACCGTACGCTCGCCGGGCAGAACGTCCGCGACGGCGAGGTGCTGCACCTGGTGCCGCGCCGCACCGAGTGGCCGGAGCTGGCGTACGACGATCTGATGGAGGCCGTCGCGGCCGGCGCCCGCCGGCGCGGGGTGGCCTGGAGCCCGCTCGCGACCCGGCTGACGGGCCTGATCGTCGCCGGTGCGCTGTTGCTGCTCGGTCTGGCCGTCATCATCGGATCCGACGAGCCCGGCTGGCTCGGCGGCGTGATCGCCCTCGGCACCGCCGGGGTGCTGCTCGTGGTCGGGATCGTGTTGTCCCGGGCGATGGCGGACTCCCTCGCCGGTGCCGTGGTCGCCGCCGCCGGCCTGCCGTACGCCTTCGTCGGCGGCGTCCTGGTGATCGGGACCGGGGAGTCCGTCTGGGCGCTCGGCGCGCCGCACGTGCTGCTCGGTTCCGCCATCCTGCTCCTCACCGGCCTGCTCGGCTTCCTCGGAGTGGGCGACGCGACCCGCGTCTTCGTGGCGGCGGTCTTCGCCGGGATCTGGGGCATGCTCGGCGGCCTCTTCGCTCTCGGCTCGATGGACGCGGCGCAGGGCGCGGCGATCGTGGTCACCGCGGTGACCCTGCTGCTGCCGGCGATGCCGCTGCTCGCCGTGCGGCTCGGCAAGATGCCGATGCCGGCGCTGCCGCGCACCGCCGAGGACCTGCTGCGCGATGAGCCACAGCCCCGGCGCGAGTTGGTCTACCAGGCCACCGCCCGGGCCGACGAGGTGCTCACCGGCATGATCTTCGGTTCGTTCGTGGTCACCGTCGGCTGCCTCATCGTGCTCACCGCCCACGGCTCGGTCGCGGCCCTGCTGCTGGCCGGTGTGGTCGCACTCGGCCACCTGCTGCGGGCCCGACTGGTGCCGACCGTGCGGCACCGCGTGCCGCTGCTCGCCGGGGGTCTCGTCGGGCTGGCCCTGCTGCCCCTGGTCGGCGCGGCCGACGCCGGGACCGTGCTGCGCGTGCTGACCGCCCTGCCGGTGGCGGTGGTCGCGGCCGGGTTCTCGGTCAGTGCCGGGCTCACCTACAGCCGCCGCGCTCCGTCGCCCCGGTTGGCCCGTCTCGGGGACGTCCTCGACATCCTGCTGCAGTTGGCCGTGGTACCGGTGGCGTGCAGCGTGCTGGGCCTGTACGCGTTCATGCGCGCGCTGAACGGCTGACGCCGGCGGCTGACCATCGATTCGCCGACGTGCCTGCGGTGCGCCGGCGGGTCACACGGTGACGTCGCCGACCGCCGGTGCGTCGCCCCCACAAGACGAGCGTTGCCAGCGCCTCGTCACGACTGATCATCGGGCCTTCATCGATCAGGACTTGCGGGATGAGTACCACCTGGGCATCGGCGCAGGCTCGTCCCAGTTCAGGCCGCTCGCCTCCGGCATCCGACCGCCGCGGACGAGCTTGACGATCGCCGTGTCGAGGTCGGGGCCGACGAAGAAATTGTCGGCCCAGTGCAGCATGAAGACCCGCCCTTGGGCGTCGATGACGAGTTCGGAGGGTCCGTCCGCGTTGTTGCCGAGCGGGAAGACGGGGTTGTCGAACTCCTCGGCGAAGATGCGCGCGTCCTCGGCGAGCACTCCGCCGCGGGTCGGGTGGACAAAGCTCCAGTAGCCAGCTTCCGGTTCGCCGTGTCCGCCGAACTGGGGCAGGCGCAGGCCACCGAATTCGACCAGGGCGGCCCGTGCGGCGGAGAATAGTTCCAGGCCGGCGAGTTCGTCGGCGAAGCGGGTCAGCCACAGGTCGACGGCGGCGGTCATGTCGCGGCCGGGGAACCAGCCGGCTTTCTCGAGGACTTCTCGGACGTCTGGTGGGAAGCGGCTCTCGGCGGCGCGGTGTTGGGCGTATCGTTCGGCGATCGCTGGGGCGGGCAGTGAGGGCCACTGGGTCAGTTTTCCGGTTTCCCGGTCGATGACCACTGTGGGTTGTCCGGTTGCCGAGGGTGGTTGGGGTGCTCCGTTCGTCGGCTCGGGTTCGGGTTCGCGGCGGGAGGCGATGAAGCCGAGATCGAATTCGTACAGGTCGACTTCCGGCGCCGGGCCGGGGTGGCCGGCGGCGGCCCACTCCCGGGCGCGGGCCAGCGCCTCATCACGACCGGTTGGACCGATATTCGTGGCCATTCGTGTGTGTTGGTGGGCGCCGGCTTACAGCGTGATGTCCTCGACGACCGGGACGTCGTCGCCGCGGATGAGTGTGATGACGGCGGTGTCGATGTCCGGGCCGATGAAGAAATTGTCGGCCCAGTGCAGCTGAAAGACTCGCCCTTGGGCGTCGATGACGAGTTCGGAGGGCCCGTCGGCGTTGTTGCCGAGCGGGAAGACGGGGATGCCGTATTCCTCGGCGAAGATCTCCGAGCCTTCGGCCAGCACTCCTCCGCCTCGGGTGGGGTGGATGCCGCTGGTGTAACCGCCTCCCGGTTCGCCGTGTCCGCCGAACTGGGGCAGGCGCAGGCCACCGAATTCGACCAGGGCGGCCCGTGCGGCGGAGAATAGTTCCAGGCCGGCGAGTTCGTCGGCGAAGCGGGTCAGCCACAGGTCGACGGCGGCGGTCATGTCGCGGCCGGGGAACCAGCCGGCTTTCTCGAGGACTTCTCGGACGTCTGGTGGGAAGCGGCTCTCGGCGGCGCGGTGTTGGGCGTATCGTTCGGCGATCGCCGGGGCGGGCAGTGACGGCCACTGGGTCAGTTTTCCGGTTTCCCGGTCGATGACCACTGTGGGTTGTCCGGTTGCCGAGGGTGGTTGGGGTGCTCCGTTCGTCGGCTCGGGTTCGGGTTCGCGGCGGGAGGCGATGAAGCCGAGATCGAATTCGTACAGGTCGACTTCCGGCGTCGGGCCGGGGTGGCCGGCGGCGGCCCACTCCCGGGCGCGGGCCAGCGCCTCATCACGACTGATCATCGGAACTCCTCGGGCCGTGGTGGTCCTGGTCGCCGGCCCCGGCCGGGTGCCGGCACCACCGTGGTCGACGCGGTGCCTATCGTAGGCACCGCGGTCCGGCTCTTGTCGGTGCCGGCCGTACGCCAGGGGAGGGTGCCATGCCGTCGCGGCGGGACCAGGTCCAGTCGTACCAGTTCTTCGTCCAGCGGATGACGTCCGCGCTCGTGGCGCGCGAGCCTGATCCGGAGGCCGCGCCGTTCCGGCGGCTCGGCGGCGCCGGTTTCGCGGGCATCATGGTGGCGGTGCTCTGCCTCGCCGCGGTGGGCGTCTACGGGCTGCTTCGCCCCGGTGGCGCCACCAAGTGGAAGGCGGGCGGGGCGGTCATCCTGGAGAAGGAGACCGGGACCCGGTACGTCTACCGGGAGGGTCGCCTCCATCCGGTGGTCAACTACTCGTCCGCGCTGCTGGCGATGGAGTCGGCGGCCCCCACCGTCTCCGTCTCCCGCAACTCGCTCGTCGGCACGCCGCGCGGACCCCGGATCGGCATCCCGGACGCGCCGGACGCCCTGCCCGACCCGAAACGGATCCTCACCGGGCCGTGGACGCTCTGTACCCAGCCGGCCCGGGACCAGGCGGGTGGGACCGTGGCCACGACGGTGCTCACCGTCGGTAGGCCACCCACCGGCGGGCGCGAGATGGGCGACGCGGCGCTGTTGGTCCGGGACACCAAGACCAAACGGTTGCACCTGGTCTGGCACGACCACCGGTACGAGATTCGGAATCAGAAGATCGTCCTCGAAGGACTCACCATGACCGCGGAGCCGGTGGTCGACGTCGGTGGGGCCTGGCTGAACGCGTTGCCGGCCGGCGAACCGATCGGCACGGCCGACGTCGCCGGACGCGGCGAGCCCTCAACCGCACTGCGTGACGCCCGGGTCGGCCAGATCTTCGTCGTGGAGAGCCAGAACGGCAGCCGCCAGTACTACCTCGCCAACCGGGAGAGGCTGCACCCGCTGACTCCGATGCAGGCCGACATGCTGCTCGCCGACCCGGAGACGCGGAGCGCGTACCCGGGTGAGTCGGCGCCCCGGGCCCTGCCGCTCGCGGCCGGGACCGCCGCGGCGGCCCCCAAGGCGGCGCCTCCGGCCGAGGGGCGCCACCGCGCACCCGCCGAACGCCCCGAGATCGCCCGGCTGACCGGTGATCAGCCGGCCGTCTGCGCCGCCTACCGTCCCGGGCAGGCTGAGCCGACCCTGTTGCTGGATGCGCAGGTGCAGCCGGTGAAGGAGCCGGTACGCACCGCCGAGCAGACCGGCGACGGTATCCCGCTCGCCGATCGGGTGGTCATCGAACCGGGGTACGGCGTCCTGGTTGCCGCCATGCCGTCTCCGGACGTCGCGACGGGCACCCTGAACCTGGTCACCGATCTGGGCTACCGGTATCCGCTGGCCTCGGAGAAGGTGCCGGAAATGCTCGGCTACCGCGGTGCGCGGCCCGTCGAGCTGCCGGCTGGTCTGGTCGTCCGGCTTCCCGCCGGCCCTGCGCTCGACCCGGCGAATGCGAAGCGGGCGCTGGATCCCGAGTAGCCGCATCTGCCACAGTAGAGATAGTTGCGGGTCTGAATGCCGACTGGCCTAGCGCCGGTTGGACACGACCCGTTACGGTTCGTACGAGGACCGGTGCGTGAGCACCGCGACAGAATCTGCCCCCGGTGATGCGGGGCGATCGACGAGGACGGGGGTGACTCCACCATGACGACGGTAGGTACCGACACCGGCTTGATGGTGAAGACCGAGGGTGACGTAGATGCCGTCGCCGACCGGCTCACCAGCAACCTGAACCAGCTGATGGACCAGCTCGCGCCGCTGTACGACCAGTGGAAGGGTGCTGGCGCGGGCTCCTTCCAGCAGGTTCGCGATCGGTTCGACCAGGACATGGCCCGGCTGAACGTGGCGCTGCGGGCTATCGCCGAGGCCGTCGGGTCCGCCGGTAAGGACTACGACGTCAGCGACGAGGAAATCCGGTCCGACATGGACTCTGCCGGGGCCACCGCTGGTCAGATCACCGCCGCGCTCAAGCTCTGACTGGGAGAGGTTCTGAGATGGAGATCCGCTACAACTTCGGTGCGTTGAACGCCGCGGCGGACAGCTGCGGCGGCGCGGTGAAGAACCTGAACGGCGAGCTCGAGGGGCTCAAGTCGGGTATCGCACCGCTGCTCGCCACCTGGGACGGCGAGGCCCGCGACGCGTACGGCCAGCGGCAGGCCGAATGGGAAGCGGCGGCGACCGACCTGCGCGACCTGCTCGGCCGCATCGAGAAGGCGCTGCGCGAGTCGGCGGCCAAGATGCAGGCCCGCGAAGCCGCGAACCGCGGAAAGTTCCACGGCTGAGCACGACAGTACGACGCGATGGCCCGGCTCCGTGCCGGGCCATCGTCGTTCGCACAGCCGGTTGATGACACTGCCCGACTTTGGGCGTGCCCTGGCGAGGCGGCTCCGACCGCGGGCGTGCCGTCAGCCGCGCGGCAGCGACGTGGGCGTCCGGAAGAAGGCTTCCTCGGGCTCGTCGATCTCGCCGACCGGGGGTGGCGGTGCCGCGGGCCGGGTCGGTCGCCAGCGCAGGCGGCGTCCACGCGGCAGCAACGAGGCCATCACGCCGACGGCGAGCGCGACCGCAGCCACCATCAGCCCGCCCCATAGCCCCAGCTGGCCGAAGACGCTCCACCGCTCCGCACGCTCCTGCGCCGCCGGATCGTACGACGGGTCGGGCAGCGGAGGCTGGGCCACCGGTGCCGCGGAGGTCAGCCGCTCGGTGACCGCTCGGTACGGGTTCAGCACGCCGTGTCCGTAGCCCTGCCCCGGATCCCCGCGCGCCGGGTCGACGGTCGCGGTGAGTCGACGGCTGACCTCCTCCGCCGACAGGCCCGGCTCGGCGGCGCGGATCAGGGCAGCCGTCGCGCTCACCAGCGGAGCCGCAAAACTCGTGCCGCTCCATACCGCGTGGCCGGACAGACGGGTCGCCGCCACCACCGCGCCGCCGGGGGCAACGAGATCGACGTACGGCCCGACCTGTGACTGCTCCACCCGCGCACCCTGCTGGTCGATCGCGCCGACCCCGATCACCCCCTCGTAGGCGGCCGGGTAGGGCACCGGGTCCGGGCGTTCGCCCTCCTGGTGCAGATTGCCGGCGGCGGCGACCAGCACGACGTCCTTCGCCCGCGCGTACCTGATCGCGCTCTCGACGGCGGAGTCGGGGCGGTAGAGCGTCACCGACATGTTGATGACGTCCGCGTCGTCGTCGACCGCCCGGCGGATGGCCTGCGCGAAGACCTCCATGGAGACGCTCTCGCCCTGGGCGCCCTCGCCCTCGTTGCCGGCCCGTTCGCTGACTCGGATCGGGATGATCGTGGCGTCCGGAGCCAGGCCCTGGAAGCCGACGCCGTCCTGCGGGCGGGCAGCGATGAGGCTGGCCACCGCGGTGCCGTGCGAGACACAGTCCACATCGCCGCCGCTGGTCCCGCGCAGAGCGTCGAAGCCGGTGGTCACCCGGCCGCTCAACTGCGGATGGTTGCCGTCGGAGCCGGAGTCGATGACCGCCACCTTGACCCCGGCGCCGGTGCTGAACGGCCACACCCGTTGCGGCGCGAGCCATCGCTGGTGCCAAGGGATTTCGCTGATGACCTGACCTGGATCGCTCGGGTTGTCACAAACCGCCGGGGCCGCCACCGCCCGGGCCGGCGTGCCGAGAACGATCGAGCCCATCAGTGCCACCACCAGGGCAGCAGCGGACGTACGACGGTCGAGGACCATTCCGCACCCACCTCCCGTCCGCACGGCGCCGGTGCATCGTAACGATCCTCGGGCATTCACCGGATACCCCGATGTCGTGCCGATTCAGTATCGTCGAGCTGTCACGCCGTTGACGGGTTGCGGCGGCACGTGGACGTGCAGGGGGAGGACGCCATGGACACGCAGGCGCTGCGCGCCCGAGCAGACGAGCTGATGGCCCAGTTCGAGCGGATGCGCTCAGGCGTGGGCGACCTCCAGCAACGCCTCAAGGCGGTGAACGCCACCGTAACCTCCGACGACGGGTTCGTGACGGTGACCGTAGGCCCGCGTGGCCAGGTGGTCAAAGTGGAGTTCGATCCACGCATCTACCGCCGGCCGAACTCGAAGGAACTCTCCGCCACCGTCACCGCAACGATCCGGCGGGCCACCGAGAAGGCGATGACCGACGTCGAGGAGCTGTTGCGGCCCTTCGTGCCGGACAGCCAGTTCCAGGCGTACATGGACCACGACCTGGACGGCATCTTCCGTCAGCTGGACAGCGATCTTCCACGGGAGGACGAGCGATGAGCGACCCGAACGAGACCTTCGTCAACCCCGACGGCGCACGGGACGGCGCTCGTCAGCTCGGCGCCGCCGGCCATACGCTGGCGAGCCGCTGGGCCCAGCACGCGGCCACCATCTCCTCGCTCAACGCCTCGGCCCCCTGGGGCACCGACGACCCGGGCAAGGAGTTCAACAAGCACTACCTGGAGGGCGGCGATGACGCCCCCGCCACCAACGTCATCGGCGGCGGCAAGACCATTGTGGACCTGGTCAAGGTGTTGGGCCCCGACGTGACCAGCGCCGTCGACGGCACCGTCGAGGTCGACGACATGGTCGACAAGTGGTTCGGCGGCGAGGACAAGTAACTTCCGGCTTCCGGCAGGTCGAGCAGGGACTGAGAGGCAGAGCGGGTGGCGGTACCGAATCCCAGGGACTCGCTCGGCGAGTACGCGTGGGTCTGGGACGCCATCTGCTGGGTCAGCGCCGGTGAGGCGTGGCCCACCGGCGACGAGGACCGCATGCGCCAACTCGCCGACGCGTGGGAGGGCCTCGCCGAGGCGATCAACGACGCCCTCGCCGACGCGGACCCGGCCGCCATGAAGATCCTCCAGAACTGGGGCGGCGGGGCCGGTGAGGCGTTCGGACAGCTCTGGAACCAGCTCGGCGTCGATCCGGGCAAGGGCCTGCCGCTGATCCAGGAGGCAGCGTCGGCCTTCGCCAGCGGCTGCGACAACGCGGCCATGGAGATCGAGTACGCCAAACTGACCGTCCTCATCGCCGTGATGATCACCGTGATCGCGGTCTTCGTGGCGCTGCTGATGGCCTGGCTGGGTGGGGTCTCAGCCGGAGCGATCCCCGGCATCCTCGCCGCCGGCCGGCAGGCCGTGACGGTCGCGTTCCGGCGCCTGATCGCGCAGATGGGCCGGCAACTCCTCACCCGCGCCGGGATGCAAGCGGCCCTGCGCACCGCCGGCACCCAGATCACTCGGCGGCTCACCAGTGAGGCGCTGCGCAACGCCGGAAAGCGGTTCGCCCGCGAACTCGCCGAGGAGGTCGGCGAGGAACTCATCATCGACATCGGCGCCCAGGCGTACCAGATGAATGCCGGCACGCGGAAGGACTGGGACGTCAACCGCACCGCCACCGCGGGTCTCGGCGGCGCCTTCGGTGCGGCCCTCGGCCCCGTCATGCACGCCGGCACCCGCTTCGCCCGCAACAACGTGGCACCGCGGTTGCCGGTTTCGTTCAGCCCGCCCGCGATGAACTTCCGTGGCGCCGGGGTCGTCCGCTGGGGTGGCGAAGCGCTTTCGGCCGGTGCGCAGAACGCCGTCATCTCGCCGGCCGCCAGCGTCCTGGCGAACGGCACCATGAACGGGCAGTGGGGCATGCCCGGGGGCGACGCGTTTCTGGGTGGCTTCGCCAGCGGTGCCGGTCGCGGTGGCGCCACGATCGCGGCCGGCAACCTCGGTAGCGGCATGGCGAACCTGCACAACAGGCTCGCCGGCTTCGATCCCGGCACCGCGACGGGAACCGGCACCGGAAACGGCACCGGCACGGGCACCGGGAACACGCCTGTCGGCGGGGCGAACCTCGGCAACGTCGGCGGCCCGGGCACGGGCACTGGGACGGGCGCCGGCGCCGGCACCGGGGCGGGTAATGGGGCCGGCGGCTCGGGCTCGACCTCCGGGTCGGGCTCGGGTTCGGGCAGCGGTTCGGGCGCGGGTGGCGGCTCCGGTTCGGGTTCGGGTAGTGGGTCCGGGTCGGGCAGTGGTTCGGGTTCGGGCAGTGGATCGGGTTCGGGCAGTGGGTCCGGGTCGGGCTCCGGGTCGGGTTCGGGTTCAGGTAGTGGGTCCGGATCGGGCAGCGGCTCGGGATCGGGCAGTGGATCGAACGGCAGCAGCCAGGGTGACGGAAGTGCCGACGACGCCGGGCCGAGCAACGCGCCGACCAGCGGGTCCGGATCGATCTCGCTCGCCCCACCGCCGGCCGACGCCGGCGTTCCGCCGGTGGCCGACACGTCGGACCCGTCGGCCACGGGCACCGGTCAGGGCACCGATCCGGCCACGGGCGGCGGTACGCCGACCACCGGCACCCCCGTCACCGCTGATGCACCCGTCGGCAATCCCGTTGCCGACCAGGGCTCCGTCGACGCCAACTCCGGCGGTGGCAGCGCCGGGTCCGACACGGCCTCCTCGACCACCGGCGGCACCGACGGCGGTTCGTCCACGACCAACGAGACCAAAACCGCCGGGTCCCCCTCAGTCTCTGCGGCGGACATGTCGCCGTCACCGACCGTCGACGGCTCCGTACCGGGTGACACCACATCGGACTCCGCGAACGATCCGCTCTCCAGCGACCAGGAACCCGCCGTCGTACCCGGCGCGGCGGTGGGCACCCCGACAGCCGCCGGACCCACGTCGGGCACAGTTTCGTCTGCACCGGCCACCGGTGGCACCGTCACGAACCCGGCCGTGGCCGGGCAGCCGGGACCGACGACCGCGCAGCCGACTGCCGCCACGACCGCTCCGACCACCAGCGCTACCACCACCGGCACGACCAGCCAGACCGCAACGGGCACCCAGGCCACGCCGACGACCAACACCGGCCCGAGCAGCCAGACCGCGACGGGTACCCAGGCCACGCCGACGACCAACACCAGCACGAACACCCAGCCGACCACGGGCCGCCCGACGCCGACCGTCAACCCGACGGCGGCGAACTCGGCCGGCTCCGTGTCTCTCGCCCCCGCCACCACGCCCTCGACCAGTTCCCCGACGACGAGCACCGTGTCGACCGGCGGCACCAACCCGGGCACGACAAACCAGCCGGGCACGACGAACCAGCCGGGCACGACGGCGCAGCAGGGGACGACGAACCAGCAGGGGACGACGAACCAGCCGGGTGCGCCGGCGCAGCAGGGCACGACCAGCCAGTCCGGCACCGGCCAGGCCAGTCCGTCGGGACGGCCCGAGGGGAATCCCCCCGCTGTCGGTGTCGGGCCCGCGGACGTCGCCGCAGCGCCGGACGGGTCGACCGAACCGGACACCACGCCGGCCGTTCCCGAGGCGACCGGCGCCGACCCGTCGAACACGCCAGATCCGGCGGCCGACCCGGACGCCGACCCCGACGCGACGGCGGACCCGGCGGATGCGGTTCCCGCCCAGCGGACCTCCGGCGACGGTGTGGTGGTCGTTCCGGTGTCGACCAGCACCGGTGGCCCGACCACCGGTACTCCGACCGGACCCAATGCCGGCACCGGGGCGGTCGACCCGAACACGCTGACCCGCTCCACCGGCCCGACCGGACGGGGCACCCATAGCTGGCAGCTCGACCCCATCACCGTCCCCGGCGACCCGAGCGGCCCGGATGCCGAGCGGATGCTCATCGAGGCTTCCAGGACGTTGGCCGAGACCGTCCGGACGGCCGTCAAGGCCAAGACGATCTCCAAGGGCAAGATGCCGGGCATGGCGGGTGCGCTGATGATGCCGAACGGCGAAATCACCACCCACACCAGCATGACGGTCGACAGGAGCAAGAATCCACCTGCGCAACCTGACGTGCACCCGCTGGCGCAACAGGCTCTCGATCGGACCGAGGCCGAGCTCGGCGGCGGACAGGGCAAAGGTCGCGGCAAGGGGGCTGGTCATGGCAAGTGCGCCGAAGTCGCCTTGGTTTCGGACCAGCTCTACCGGCTGGAAGAGCAGTGGCGGAAGGCGGGCGAACCAGGAACGTTCGCGCAGTACGCCCTGGATGCGCTGAGCGGCGCAAAGATCGTCACACATCAGGTCGCCACCGGCTTCGATGACGCGGGTGTCCGTCACGACCTGGGCCACTATCGACCGCCGTGTCGATCGTGCGAACACTTCTTGCCGCAGTTCGACGTCCAGCCGATCGTTGACACGGAGCGTTTGCCGGCGAACTATCAGCCACCGGTGCCGGGGGTGGTGGGCAACGGGCGACCGCTGAGCGATGCTCGTCCCTACGGGGATCCGCAGGGCCTGGTCCCGCCGGAGCCGGCCGATCAGCAGGCACTGGACAACGCCGTGCCTCGCGACCCGGGCACGGGCCTGCCGGAGGTGCACCCCGACCCCCGCGTGGGCAACTGGGCGGGCCTGGTCAACGACGGAGGACCGACGGTCCCCGGCCGGGACCGGAACTGCGCCGACGGGGGTCTCTCCTTCCTGTCCACCTGGTTCGGTCGGCCCGAGGTGGCGGCGCCCACGGCGGACGCGGCGACCGTCGAGCGGGACAGCACCGCCCGGCAGGAACAGGCGTTGCGCACCACCTTCGGCCACCAAGGCACCGGCACGACCGGACTGGACAGGATCGCCACTGCTCTCCAGCAGGCCGGCCACGGCTCGGCTGCCCTCATCATCACCACGTCCACGGACGCCAGCGGCCGGGCGCACACCTGGAACGCGGTGAACCACGACGGAACGATCGTCTGGGTCGACGTTCAGGCACGAACGGTCTCCGACACGGGCCCGATCTACAGCGCCGGTGTCGACAACGTCTGGTCCATCACGCTCGACGCCGAAGGTGATCCGTTCACGCCGGCGGTCACCCAGACCGACACCGAAACCGACACCGATACGCAGGCCGCCGGACCGGACCCGGTGCCGCCGCACTCCACGGCGCCGGACCAGAACTCCGAGACGAGTTCAGGGGACCCCAGGGCCGCGCAGGACCAGACGGGCACCGCGGAGAGCGACCACCTGAGCGACCTCGCCAGCCCGGACAGTGGCCAGCCGGGACCGGCAGGAATCACGTCGCCTGTCCAGGACCCCGCCGCCGCTGCCCCGGACGTCTCGCAGAGCGGCGGCACGATCCGCCCGCGTGATGTGCTCGATGTGACAGCCCAGGATCGCTGGGCGGCCAGCGCGTACGAGCTGTTCCGGTCCGAGCCGACCGATGTCGCGGAGATGGCGGAGAACCTGGCACAGGTGCCGCGCGACGATGGCTCGGTCGGCTTCAGCGCTGCTGAGATCCAACAGGTCAAAGAGCACCTGTTCGTCGACGATCATCTGCTGAACGTCTACGACGACAACGGGGACGTGGTGGGCCACCAACTCGGCCGCTTCGAGCCCGACGCAGACATCGCCGAGGCGTGGATCCGCCTCCGTGCCGGTGAGCCGCTACCCCAGGACGTGCTGCTGCTTGAGCATGAACTGCGCGAGTTGCGCTACGCGCGTGAACACCCGAACGCGACGTACGCTGAGGCCCACGCGTACGCGAACGAGCGGTTCAACTGGGAACAGAACATCCCCGCACGCACCGGGGAGGATCTTGATAGCTGGGGACACCGGGATGGCGATTCTGCAACGCTTCCGCAAGGCCGAGGAGACCGACCAGGAGGTGCGCTACCTCTTCGGACATCCGATGATGGACCGCCAGCTGATCATCAACAAGCTCGACCGGACGTATCGGGTAGCGGACCAGCGGGAAGACCTGGCCTTCCGGGCGGTGGTACGGCGGATCATGGCACGCGAGGCGAACGAGAAGGCCTGGCCACCGGGGGGCGGGGTCCAGTCCTAGACGGAGGTCTGCCGCCAGGCGACCTGGCCACCGACGACGCGGCGGCCGACACGTCGACCGAGGAGACGGACGGCGAGCGGACCGTCGAGGAGCCGTCCGGGGACGACCAGACCCAGGGCTACCCGGACATGCAGGGCTGGCCGATGCCGGACACCCGGCGTTTCGGGCCGGACGAGCTGGCACCGCTGGAGGATCCCCAATTCCAGGACGACGTCGCCGACAGCCTGTGGACTCCCGACGGGTACGCCGTCTTCGCGGATCCGTCGACGCACCCGTACGGCCAGCTGATCAACGATGGCGGGACGGGCCAGCCCGGCCGCAGCAACAACTGCATCGACTGCTCCCTGGCGGCGCTGGCCAGCTTCTTCGGCGATCCCCAGGTGGCCCTGCCGCGTTACCCGGACCGCCTCGAGGACGGCTCCATCGACACCGAGACCGGTGAGCTGGACGGCTTCGGTCGGGTGCAGAGCTGGATCGGCGGAGAGTGGACCGGCGACAGCGACGCGCTTCCGTCCACTCCCGCCGAACGCACGGAGGCGGTGGCCGAGCGGTACACGGAGCTATACCAGCGTGTCCGCGAGGCCGGCCCGGGGTCGGCCGCGGTCGTCGTCATCGAGTGGCTCTCCTTCGACGAGAACACCGGCGAGCCCGCGCTCGATGAAGACGGCAACGTGAGTGGTGCCGCGCAACACGCCTTTTTGATCGTCTATCCCGAGGGCGCGGACCGGCCGGTCTGGTGGGACCCGCAACATGGCGACACCATCTCGGACGTGCTGCCCGGCGACTACGTTGAAGGGACGTACGACCTGTGGTCGATGGAGGTGCAGCCGAGCTATGACGATGACCAGGGAGGAAGTCCGGCAACTGATGACACGCCTGCTGGGGACCAGCAACCCGGTGGCGGTGTTCCCGTTCGAGTTCGGCTGGGCGGCCCAGGAGACGCTTCCTCCGCAGGACCGGGCGCAGGGCAGGCGGCTGGGCCAGGGGGTCTTCATCATCGACGAGACGGGAGTGGTGACGGCCCATCCCAGCCTGCCGCCACCCCTGGTGATGAAGCGGTACGCGGCGGCACGCCGGGAGGGCCGGGTGACCGGCAGGCAGGTGTGGCCCAAGGCCGATCAGACGGACTGACCTCAACCACCGACGCCGACGCCGACAGGTCCGCATCGGTCGTCGACACGTCCACCGACCACACCGCGGAGCCGGCGACCCCGGGCAGCACCGACACGTCCACCGACTCCACTGCGGGGTCGGCGACCCCGGGCAGCACCGACACGTCGACCGACGGCGACGTGGCGACGAGCGAATCGATCACCGCGAGCGAACTGCCCGGCACGGCGTTCCACGGCGAGGGACGGGCGCAGGCCGATCCTGATGCTGTCCTCGACCGGGCGCGGGCAGCGCTGCCCGGCGTGGCCGCCCCCGCCGGTGTGCGGGCGGTGACCCCAATGACCGGCGGGACTTACCAGGTCACCCGAGCCGACGGCAGCCAGTTCAACCTCCGGGTCACCAGTGGGCCGGTCGCCGACCGCGCGGTCGCGGCCAGCGTTTTCAACCCCGACGGTACGGCCGTGGTGACGGTCTCCGATCGGGCGGCCGACGCGGTGATCGAACGTGCGCTGGCCCACGAGGTGGCCGAGCTGGCCGCCCTCGATCAGCCGCTGGTGGAGGGCGCGTCGGTCGTCACGCCGCTCACCCCCGCCGACGTGGCCGAGCTGGTGACGGCCGCGCACCAGGTCCGGACCGTCGACACGTGGTCGCGGGCGGCTGCGCGACGGGAGCTGGCCGCCATCGTGGACCGGCTGGGTCTGCGTGACGGCATGCTCGGGTCCGACCAGAAGATGGCCGCTCTGCCTGCCGAGGCGCGGACCGCGCTGGCCGACGCGACCAGCCAACGTTCGGCGCGGACGAGCGAGCGCTCCCAACTGCGAGCCGACCGCCGTAGCGCCGAGGCGGAATCGAACGGTCGCCCCACCGGCCTGCCGCGGATGAGGACGTACCTGGTCACGCATCTCACCGTGAACTCGCTCCTCGTGGCGCTGGCGACGAAGCTCACCGTGGACGCCGGTGGCCGACCGGAGGTCGCCCTGATGCTGGGCGCCGGCGCGATCGTCGGAGCCATCGCCACCGGCCCCGCGAAGTGGCTGGCCAAGAGAGCCGGACTGGCTGCCGAGGACCGGCGGGCACGGTACGACGCCCGCCAGGACGCCCGCACCGTAGCCGAGACGGACACCACCACCGGAGAGGCGCTCGCGGCCCGCACCGGGGACGCGACCTCGGCGGCCCAGGAGCTGGGCGAGGCGGTGACCGGGCTCGGTGAGCAGGTCGCGGCGGTCCAGGAGCAGCTGCGCCAGGACGAGCGCCGGCACCGGCTCACGGGCCGGCCCCGCCGGTTCGCGCCGGTCGGCGGAGACCCTTCGGCGGCGACCGGTCGGGGACCCGGCAGCGGTACCACGTCGCCGGACGGCCAGAACGCTGCGCCCAGCATCGGTCTGACCCCACACGAGCAGGGGCGGCTCGCCGAGTTGCGCAGTCTCGTCACCCGTCACGACGGGGCGCGGCCATGGGCCCGGCGGGGCGTCAGCCGGGAGATCCGAGCGCTGCTGGACAGCCTCGGGCTGCGGCAGGGGACGCCCGGTGCCGAACAGCGGCGTGACCTGTTGCCGTCCGACGTACGCTCGCACGTCGACCGGTTCGGCGGCTCGCGGATGGCGCCGGTCCGGGAACGGGTCCGGGTCCTCGTCGACCGCTACCCAGCCGATGGTCAGCGGCCGGGCAAGGTGGCGCCGTGGTGGATGTCGATGGCGGAGACCGCGCCGAACCTGCTGACGGCCGCCACCATCGTGGGGGTCGGTGACCTCCTCGGCCAGCTGAAACTCGGTTGGTTCGGCATCGCGGGCGCCCTCGCCGCGGCGGCGACCGGCGTGGCGGTCGACCCGGTGATCGCCCGCAAGGAGGCCGCTGCCAAGGACGCCCGGGACACCTGGGACGCGGAGCACCCGGCGCTGCCGGCGGAGGCACTGCTGTCCCAGGCGGCCGATTCGCTCGCCGACCCGATCAGCGCGGTGGCCGACCGCGCCTCGACGGCCGCACGACGGACCGTCGACCTGGAGCAGCGCCTCGCCGACCTGGAGCGCCGGCTCGCCGAGTCGCAGCGGCGCAACGGTCTCACCGACTCGTTCCGCCACCTGCTCTTCGGCGACCCGGCCTGGGCCGGGCTGGCCCCGCCGAACGCCAACATCCCCGCGCCGCGTGCGTCCACCGACCCGGCGGCGTCGACCGGTCCGGCCGCTGCTACGACTGTCGATCCGCGCACAGCGCCGCTGCAACGGCTTGCTGAGCTCGCCGCGCGGCACGAGGCCGCAGGCCCGCTGGCCCGCCCGTCGGTGGCCCGGCAGCTGCGGGTCCTGGTCGACCAGTTGGGCCTGCGCGAGGGTACGCCGGGTGCGGACCAGCGCCGTGAGCTGGTGCCCGCGGAGCTGCGGTCGGTGGTGGAGCGGCACGGACGTCCGGGCCTGGGTGCCCGGGCGACGCGACTGTTCAACCGTCCGCCGGCACACGCGACGGACAGCGCCGAACGGCCGAGCAACGTGCCGAGCATCGGGGTGTACGCGGTCGAGCAGACGCCCGGACCACTGGTCCAGGCTGGGACGACGGTCGGGGTGGCCCAGGCTCTCCAGGTCGCCGCCGGGGCCGGACCGGGCAACATGCTCGCCGGTGGGCTCCTCGGCCCGCTCCGCGACCTGCTGCTCAAGCGCGTCGAGGCCCGGATCAAGGACGCCCGACGGGAGTGGGACCTGGCCAACCCCAACCCGGCAACGGACCCGACATCACGGGTGGCCGGGCTGGCCGGCCCGTCGGCGACGGCCGTGACCGACGCCGCTGGGCAGCTCGACGCCGGCTCGCGACGCCTCGACGACATCAACGCGACCCTGGACCGACTGGCGCAGGGGCGTACCACCGCGCGTGGCACCGGATCTCCGCAGGCCGCCCCGGAATCCGCCGGTGCGACCACGCCCGGCTCGACCGATCCCGCGACCGCACCCGACCCGGCTACCGCCACCGGGACCCAGGACCCGGCGGCCACCACCCCTGACCGGGAAGGGACGCCCGAGTCGACCGGTCCGGAACCGCTGAGCAGGGCGGACGTCTGGGAGTTGCAGACGGCCGCGCACCACGTGCGTACTGCTGATCGGGTCTCCCTGAAGCCGGCCCTGCGCGAGCTGCACGCGGTGATCGACAGGCTGGGTCTGCGCGAGGGCATGCTCGGCGCGCCGGACCGGGTCTCGCAGCTGCCTGCCGAGGCCCAGCAGGTGGTCGCCGAGTTCGGCGGCGACCGTGCCGGCCGGGCGCGGCAGCTCCGGACGCTCCGGGCCGAGCGGCGGTCCGCCGAGGCCGCTCGTCCATCGGGCATTCCCCGACTGCGGACCTACCTCGTGTCGAGCGTGCTGACCACCGGCGCGGCGGCCGGAGCGGGGACCGCGATCGCCTTCGCGGTAGCCAGTCCGCTGGCACCGGTCATCCCCATCGCCGCGGTGGCCGCCGCGCCGGTGATCGGCATGGCGAAGTGGCACGCCAAGCGGCAGAGCCTCGCCGCCGACGACGTGCGCAGCCGGTTCGACGCGCGCAGCGACGCTCGGGCCGCCGCTGATCGGGTGGACCAGGTCATCGACCGGCTGAACGAGCCGGTCGCCGAGCTGGAGCGGGCGGCCGACCGGCTCGAGGACCGCCTGAGCGCCGCCGAGTCGGCCACCGACCGGCTGGCCGAGCGGCTGGCGAAGAACCACCACCGCACCGGCCTGCTGTCCCGCCTCTTCGGCGTCGGAAACAGTGGACAGACGGATCCGGCCACGACCAACCCGCAGAGCGGTACCGGCCCGGAGAACGGCGGTGATCCGGGCAACAGCGCGGACCCGGCGGGCAGCGGCGACCCCGGCAACGGCACCAACTCGGGGCGGATCACGGCTGCGGCCGTACCGAACTCGGGCTTCCACGGTCTGGGGCGGCCGACGGCCGACCCGGCCGCGGTGCTGGAGAGTGCCCGCACCGCGTTGCCGCAGGTGGCCATGTACGCCGGGGCGAACGAGGTCGCCGCGGTCGGCCCGGACCGCTTCGAGGTGCGCGCGGCTGGCCTGCATCCGTTGCGGGTGCAGCTGACCGTCGGCTCCCTGACCGACGGGGTGGTGGCCCAGTCGACGCGCAACCCGGACGGGTCGTTCACGGTGACCGTCTCGGACCGGGCCGTGGACGCGGTGGTCGCCCGCGCGCTCGCGCACGAGGTCGCGGAACTGGTGGCCCTGCACGAGTCCGGGCAGGCGCTGGTCGGCCCGCTCGACCCGGGCAACGTCGACGGGCTGATCGACCCGGCCGGGCTCACCGCGCACGACCGGGGCCGGATGGCCGAGATCCGCCTGCTCGCCGCCGAGTACGAGGCCGGCGACCAGGCCACCCGGCTCGCCGTACGGGCCGAGATCGACGCTCTCGTCGATCATCTCGGCCTGCGGGTGGGTGATCCGGCCGCACCTGCGCGGTGGGCCGCCATGCCGCAGGACGCCTTGGCGCACCTGATGCGACTGAGCGTGCCGTCAGTGACGCCCGAGTCGGTCGCCCAGGTGCTGCAGGGCGGCCCGGCGCTCACCGACGTCCAGCGGTTCCGGATGATCGACTACCGGGCCCGACTCGCCCCGGACTTCCAGGTGCCGGCGTCCACCGAACTCGACGCGCGGCTGCGCGAGCTGTCGGTGCAGGGGGAGCAGGCTCAAACCAGCCTGCCGCGGATACCGGCGTACGCCGGGCAGATCATCGCCATGCCGTCGGCACAACTGGACATGGTCCGGCAGGTGGATCCGCAGCTCGCCGACCGGATCGCCGCCGAGGGCGTGTACGTCGACCTGACCGGCCAGTTCGACCTGCGACCGTACGCGGTGGCCAGCCAACCCGAGATCAACCTGGGTGACGCCCGGCCGGCGTTCGACCTGGGGACGCCGGCCGGGCGGCAGGCGCTGCTCGTCGAGGACCGGGTCCGGGCACGCACCGCGCTACGTGGTCTCGCCGGCGGTCAGCCGGTCCCGCTTCTCGCCACCCACGACTTCCACTACCTGGGCGCGGGTCGGGTGATGGGCCTGGTGCCGGACGCGCTGACCCAGGTGCTGCGCGGGTTTAGCCCGATCGCCGAGGCGACGACCGCGGAGACCACCCCCACCGCGGCCGGCACGACGGAGACCGCCGTGGTCGCCGACCGGGTCACCCTGCCGGCCGCCGAAGCGGGCACCCCGGCCGTGACGTACGGGCAGGCGCTGAACGGTCAGACCGGCCAGCCGCCGCCGTTGTTCGACGGGCAGCCCAGGCGCGAGGACGTGCAGCAGGGCATGCTCGGCGACTGCGGCATGATCGCGGTGATCGGCGCGGTGGCCGGCCATCTCCCCGCAGCGCTCGCCGACCTGTTCCATGTCAACCCGGACGGGACGGTGGACGTGCTGCTGCACGAGAGCAGCCTGCCCGGCCGGTCGGTGACGCCGACCGGGCGGCGGTTGCGGATCACCGTGCAGCCGGACGTGCCGCTGCAACCCGGCCCGGCCGGCCGGACGGCGTACGCGAACCAGTCGGCGGTGGGGGTGGCCTGGGCGTCGCTGCTGGAGAAGGCGATCGCCGCGATCGACCGGACCTGGACGCAGGATCGTCACGACCAGTGGCAGCAGCAGTGGACCAAACGACCCGGGGTGCCGGCCGCTCAGGCCGCCCCACTGGGCTACGCGCGGCTGGACAACGGCAGCTCGCGGCTTGCGCAGGCGGAGCTGATCACCCAGCTGACCGGCTTGCCGACGTCCGTGGACCGACTGGACACCACGCCCGGTCAGGAGGCCGTCGTCGAGGCCCGGCTGACGGAGCTGCTGGCCGCCGGCAGCCCGGTGATCATCGGCACCCAACCGGCGTCGGCGTACCAGACCGCGAACCTTCCGCACGGCCTGTACGCCGGGCACGCCTACGAGGTGGTCGGCGTCGCCAACGGTGAAGTGCAGCTGCGTAACCCGTGGAACAAGAGCCATCCCACGCCGATGCCGGTGCGCGCCTTCCTCGACCTGATGAGCCCCTGGTACGCGCACGTCGAGCTGGCCCGTACCGCTACCACCGCGGTGCCGAACTCGTCGTTCGACGGGTTGGGCCGGCCGTCGGCCGACGCCGTGGTGGTGGCGGACGCGGCCCGGGCCGCGCTGCCCACGGTGACGGAGGCCGTGCGGGCCGACCAGATCGTCGCGGTCACCCCGGACCGGTTCGAGGTGCGGGTGGCCGGCCTGGACCCGCTGTCTGTGCGGGTGGCGGCCGGCCCGCTCGCCGACGGCGTGGTGGCCCAGACGGTGCGGAGCCTCGACGGCTCGTTCACGCTCACCGTGTCGGACCGCGCGACCGACGCCGCGGTCACCCGCGCGCTGGCGCACGAGGTGGCGGAACTGGTGGCGCTGCACGAAGCCGGCCAGGCGCTGGTCGGTCAGCTCGACGTGGACCACCGCGACGGGCCGATCGACCCCGCCGGCCTGACCGCCCAGGACCAGGGTCGGCTGGCCGAGTTGCGGATCCTCGCCGCGTCGTACACGGGCGCGGATCCAGCGACCCGGCTCACCCTCCGGGCCGAGATCGACGCACTGGCCGACCATCTCGGGCTGCGCCTGGGCGCCCCGGGCGCGCACGCCCGCTGGGGCGTCCTTCCCGGCGATGTGGCCACCCGCCTGATGCAGTTGAGCGTGCCGCTGGTGACGCCGGAGTCGATCGCCGACGTGCTCAGCGGCACCCCGACAAGCGCTGTGGAGCGCTTCCGCGCGACCGACTACCGGGCCCGGCTGGCTCCGGACTTCCAGGCGCCTTCGGCTGCCGCGGTGGACGCCCAGCTGCGTGAGCTGGCCGTGCAGGGCGAGCAGGCGCAGTCGAGCCTGCCCCGGATGCCGGCCTGCGCCGGGCAGATCATCGCCATGCCGCCGGCTCAGCTGGACCTGATCCGGCAGGTGGATCCGCAGCTCGCTGCCCGGATCGCCGCCGAAGGCGTGTACGTCGATCTGACCGGTCGGTTCGATCTGCGCCCGTACGTGCTCGACGGCGCACCGGAGTTCCGGCTGGCGGAGTCGCGGGCGGCCTTCGACCTGGGCACGGAGGTGGGGCGGCAGTCGCTGCTGGCCGAGGACCGGGTTCGCGCCCGGGGAGCGTTCCGGGCCGAGTACGGTGCGAACCCGGCCGCCGTGGCGGTGCTGAACACGCACGACTTCCACTACCTGACCAACGCCCGGGTGCTGGCCCTGGTGCCGGACGTACTGACCCGGGCGTTGCACGCGTTGGTGCCCGGCGCGCCGCCGCTGGACGTCGAGGTCGAAGCGACCTTCACGCCGGGTCAGACGGCGATGGTCGCCGACCGGGTCACGCTGCCGGCCGCGGAGCCCAACCGGCCCGTCCCCGAGTACGGCCAGGCCCGTGACGCACAGACCAACCAACCGTCGCCGCTCTTCGACGGGCCGCCCCGCCGGGAGCAGGTGCAGCAGGGCATGCTCGGCGACTGCGGAATGCTTGCCATGATGGCCGCCGTCGCCGGTCACCGGCCGGACGCGATCGCCCAGCTCTTCCAGCCCAACCCGGACGGCACCGTCGACGTGCTGCTGCACGAGGGCACCCTGCTCGGCGACGCGATCAACCCGACGGGCCGGCGACTGCGGATCACCGTGCATCCGGACGTGCCGCTCCGTTCCCACTACGACGGCGAGACCGCTTACGCCGACCAGAGCGAGAACGGCAGCTCCTGGGCATCGCTGTTGGAAAAGGCGCTCGCGGCGGTGGATAGGACCTGGGGCACCGAACGCCAACAGCAGTGGCAGCGCGACTGGTCCTCCTGGCACAGCCCGAACGACCCGCACGTGGCCGCACCCACCGGATACGCCCGGTTGGATGTCGGCAGTACCCCGCGAATGCAGGCGGAGCTCCTCACCCAGCTCACCGGGATGCCGAGTCGTTCTGAACTGTTCGACCAGACGCCCGGGCGGGAGGCCGCCGTCGAGGCCCGGCTGGCCGCACTGCTGGCCGCCGGCAGCCCGGTGATCACCGGTACCAAGTCGAAACAGCACTACCCGGTAGCGATCCGCAACAGCCTCCCGCACGGGCTCTATCCCGGACACGCCTACGAGGTGGTGGCGGTCAGCAACGGCCAGGTGCAACTGCGCAACCCATGGAACGTCGACCACCCGACCCCGATGTCGGTGCGGGACTTCCTCGATCTGATGGACCGCGGCTTTGCCCACCTGGTGACGCAGCCAACCCCGCCGGTCGCGCCGTCCGCAGCCGCCGTGCCACCACCACCCCCGCCACCGCTTCCGCCGGCCGTGTCCCCGCAGCCACCGGTGCCAGGTCCGGCGGCGCCGCCGGCCGTGCCGCCGGCACCCCCACCACCGGCTCCGCCGCACCTGCCGCCGGCACCCCCGTATCCGCCGATGCCACCGGGTCCGTCTCCGGTTCACCCAGCTCGCCCGGACACCCTTGGTCGGACCTATCTGGAGGAGTTCAGTTACGTCATCGCGTACTACGCCCTGCTCGCGGCCGACGGTACGGTGAGTGGCCTGGGGGTGGTCGAGTCGTCTGAGCGGGGACAACGCTCGGCCCACTGGACGGCGGGCGGGGCACCGCCCGGTCCGGGAGGCTCGCTGCCGGTCGGCCGGGCGGAGGCCGAGCGGATCGCCCGGGAGGTGCTCGGCTTCGTGCTGCCCGACGAGGCGACACTGCACGACATGCTGAACGGGTGACCGTGCCGAGAAGAGAGCTGGGAGGAGAGCCGTTGCGCTCCTACACGGACGTCATGTCCATCCGCAACAACGTGCCGTCGGACATCGGGCCGGCCCGGCTCGGCGTCCGGTGGATTGACGAGGGCCCGCCGGTGCGGTGCGAAATCGTCGTCATGCCCCGCCGGAGCGAGGAATCCCCCCACTACGAGGTCGCCATCGGCGAGACCTTCCCGGTGGGCGAGGAGACTTGGCGCTTCGCGGACGTCGACATGAAGAACGCGGACGAGTGGCGGGTGATCGTCCGACGGGTCGACGAGAACGAGGTGGTGACGCCACCGACTGGCCACGTCTGGAAGTCCGCCCGGCTGCGGCCCTACGGTCAGCTCGACGAAGCACAGCTACTCGCGGTGGAGGCCGAGCTCGGCACTCAGCTGCCGCCGAGCTACCGCGACTGGCTGAGGCAGAACAACGGAGCACAGCCCGAGGTCGAGCACCACGTGCCCGGCCTGCCGTTCACCATGTTGCCGGAACGTCCCCTGCTCGGCGTTCATCCCCAGTACCCGCCGTTCGACCTGGTGCACGCGCAGCGCGTACACCGGGATCCCTGGCTGCCGCCGGCCTGGCTGGTCATCGCGAACCCCTCCGGCGGTCTGCTGGTGGTCTCGCTGCGGCCACGCGACGAGGCGGAGGAGGGCGTCTACTTCCTGCCGGAGGCCGGCATGAGCGGACCGATCGGTCCCGCGGGTGCCGCGGGCCGCGAGCGGCATCTCGTCCCGGTGGCCCGCACCATCGGGTACTTCCTCGGCAGGCTGACCCCGATCGACCTGCCCGACCTGCCGCCGGCGCAGATCATCCGGCCCGGCGAGCCCGGCCACTCCCAGCATGACGACCAGACGTGGTGGGCCACGCGACCCGAGGATCAGCAGCGATGACGACGACGCACACCGCACAGGCCATGCTGCTGCCGGTCGGGCAGTTCTTCGGCACCTTCCACCCGGTGGCCGGTTCGACCGAGCGCTACCACCGGGTCCGCCTCAGCGACGAGGTGTGGGAGCTGGACGACCAGCGCTTCACCCTGTGGGCGCTGGCGCACGGCACCGGCGACCAGCCGGCCGAGCAGCCCTGGACCGTGCCGGCGGTACTCGACGCGGCGGCCGGCCAACTGCCCGGCGTGGACAGTGCGCCGCTGCTGCACGGGCTGCTTGCCGAAGGGCTCGCCGTCGAGGTCGCCCCCGACGAGGCGTTGGAGTTCGCTCGCCGACACCGGGTCGGCGCCCGCATGCTCGGGTTGGGCAACAGCGCCGAGCAACCCTGGCTCTGGTCGATCGGCTTCTTCGAGCACCCGGTGGTCAGCGTCACGCGCACGGTCTACGACCTGTGGGAACGGTGTCCGTCCGGGGAGAGCCTCTGGACGATGTGCCAGGCGCTCGCCGACGAGGAACGGGCGGCCGGCGGCACCGAACCGGACCTGGTCGACCCGGAACGGCTGCTCACCGCGTTCCTCCGTACCGCCCACCTGTTGCTCGCGGCCAGCGTCGTCTACCTGGAGCCGCTGCCATGACCGATACGACGAGGAACCCCACCATGGCCGATCCGCTGATCCTGCCGGTGGGGCGCTACACCGGGGAGTTCCACCCGGCCGTCGGCGCCCCGGTGAAGTACCACTCGTTGAGCGTCGGCCGCCTTTCGGTGACCCTGGAGGACCCGCAGGCCTTCGCGGTCTGGGCCGCGGCGCACCGCCCCGTCGACCGGCCCGACCTGACCTGGGACCGGACTGCGGTGACCGAAGCCGCCAGGCAGCTCGGCGTGGCCGACCCGGACCGGGTAGTCGCGGAGTTCCTGGAGGACGGCCTGCTGGTGGAGATCGCGCCCGACGCGCCGGACGTGGTGGAGTTCGCCCAAGCACACCGGGTGCTTCCGCTGATGGTGTCGCTGGGCAACACCCCGGACGATCCGCTGCGCTACGGCGTCGGCCTCTTCGGTGCCGCCCCGGTGCTGCGGCTGCCGGCGCTGGCACACGACGTGTGGCAGTGGAGCAGCGTGGGCGCCAACCTGTGGGACGTCTGTCAGGTCTTCGCCGACGCCAGCGCACGAGCCGAGGTGGCGGACACTCGCGAGCACGACCCCCGACACGTGTTGCGCGAGTTCCTGGCGGCGCTGCCCCTGCTGGTCGGCGCGAGCGCCGCCTGCCTGGACGAGGCCCGACGGTGAGGCCCGCCGCATCCGGGATCCGGCGGGCCTGAGGACGGACCACGCGGGAAGGGCATCGCTGTCGAACGGGCTCGGCGTGACGCGGCCGGCATTCCGGCTGCCGGTCGCGCCGGCTCAGACCGCCTGCGGCAGCATCCCAGCGTACGTGTCACGGACCGCGGCCAGCCGGTCACGCCGGAAGCGGCCCGGCTCCCGCCGGTGCACGTCGCGCCCCCGCTCGCTGGTGAAGGCGGCGGCCGGCACCACTTCCTCGCCGGGCGGGACGAACTTGAGCACCTCGTCCAGCGCCGCTATGGCCCGGATCAACGTGGCCCGCGCCGCCTGCCCCGCGTCGCCGGTCGTTCCCCCCGCCGGCACCGACCTGGCGTACGCGTCGGCCACCCGCAGCCACTCACCGGGGTCGAGCAGCTGCGACGGCTCGTCCCCGCCGTAGCGGAAGCCGCCGGCGGGGGCCACGGCGGGCTCGGCCGGCAGCCGGAAGGTGAATTCGCGTGGCTGGCCGCAGGTCGGGCAGGCGCCGGTGTAGCGGGCGGCCAGGTCGCCGTCCTCGAGCGCCACGACCGCGCTCTGCCGGGGGAACCGCGTCTCCCCGCAGGAGCAGGGCCGCAGGTCCATGTAGAGGTGCGCCTCCGCGCTCGTACGACTGGCGGGCAGGATCATGCGCTCCACCGTACCGACCCTCCGCCCTCCCCGACCGCCCCGCGCGGCTCACCCGTACACGTGGGTAGATGCCGTCGAGGTCGCTGCCGCCAGCAGTCGATGTCGCTGGCCGAGCGGATCGCCGAGTGGGAAGCCGGCGGCCGACCCGGCCCTGTGATCCGCCGTCCGAGAAATGGTCGTTTCTCCGACAGTCGCTAGGCCGGCCGGCGGCGCAACCGTGTGATCCGCACGTGGTCGTCGTCCGGCCCGGCGGGTCCGGTCAAGCCAGGTCATCGTGGGCCACTCCCTGCCACCCGGCGCAACGTGCATGTCGCTAGACTGGGCCCTCGCGCCCTCGTAGCTCAGGGGATAGAGCAACGGTTTCCTAAACCGTGTGTCGCAGGTTCGAATCCTGCCGGGGGCACCTCGATACTCAGCCAGAACCGACACACCGAGACCCCTGGCCGGACCGAGTGGCCCACCCGAGCTATGAAACAGGGCCTAGGGACTCAAGTCCCCCCGGAGCCACATCGCGACAGGAGCCATAGATCCGGCTCGCGTAGCATTGAAGGGCATTGGCGGAGATCATCGTACTGGCTAGGCTGACCGCGACATGACGTACTGATGATGCGGGGACTCGGATGTTTGTCGGATCAACCTCGGGCGCGCGCACCCTTTCTACTCGCCGCAGGCTTGTTGTGGTGGCCGCGTCCCTGCTCTTGCTCGTCAGCGGTTCGACCCTGGTGGCGTCGCCGGCGTCGGCGGCTGTGGGGCGGCCAGCCGGGGCGAAGGCGCCGAGTCAGCCAGGTATCGGCTTCCCGAACGGGAACAGCGTCTCCGCAGGCGGTCAGATTGCCATCCGGTTCGACGTGGACGGTGACACCACGGTGACCCGGTTCCGGTACAGCGTCGACAACATCACCCTGGGCAACGAGGTCCCGGCGGCGCCGGACGGGACGGCGACGGTGACGGTCGACGTAGGCAACGTGACCGGTGAGCGTCCGGTGTACGCGGTGTCGGTCGACCGCAGAGGTCGGGTCAGCTCCATGACGCAGGGCACCTTCACGGTCTCTGCCGTCTGGAGCCTCCAGGGCCAAGCGATTGACGCGACCACCTGGATGCCGGTGGAGGGGGCGACGATCCGGCTGGAACCGGCTGGGATCGAGGTTGTCACAGGCCCCGACGGCATCTTCCAGTTCGCCGTCGATCCGGGCCTCTACACCCTTACCGGCACCTACGCTGGCCCGCCAAGCCTTTCGGGCAGCAGCCAACAGTTGGAGCTCGACGGTCAGGGACTGTGGTTCGACGTTTACCTGTTTCCGGACTCAGGGAGTTGATGACCGGCGCCCGCCACGACGAACAGGATCGATGGTGCCGGCGCTCAGCGGCGGGCCATCGTCGTACTGTCTGCTGAAGGCCTCGCGGCTCCGCCCCGAACCCTGGCCATCCTCTCTACCTCACCGCGAGGATGCGCTCGACGTCCCATAGGTGGTGGTGAGCGTCGTGGGCGTTGTTGCGTGCCACGTCTTCGGCGCGCTGCGCGCCCCGGGTGGCGTGTTGCAGCACCACACCGGAGGCGAGCGCCTGCTCCACGGCCTCCGCCCATGCATCGGCGGCCCACCGCAGGGACCACAGGGCGCCCGCCAGTGAGATCTCGTTGTAGTGGCGCGCTTGGGCCAGAAGGTCAGGGTCGTAGCCCGGCACGTCGCGGACTCCTGCCAGGTAGCCGCCCGCGAGGCGTTCAGCCCACGTACGCAGGTTGTCTGTGACATGGCTGACGTACGCCGCGCTCGTCCAGGTTAGCTCGGGGTGTGTCTCCCGACCGGTCGCATCAGCTAGCCGCTTGGCGTACGCATCTGGCATCGCCCGGACCGCAGCTACGGCTTCTGCTGGGGTCAGCTCCCAGTCGAAGCCGCAGCCCCGGCAGGGTTGTCCGTAAAGGTTGGCTCCCCACTTCTCCATGGGTCTGCACCCTAACCACGGGCGGGCCCTGACGACACGTGGTCTTGGCTCACGCCGAGGCTGGACCATTCATGGGTCAGTGAACCTCGTGTCGGTGGGACCCGGCCGTGCCGGCGGTCAGGACCCCTCGCCCCGCTGCTACGCCGGCAGGTCGAGGCGGACGACAGCGCCGAGTTCGACCAGCTGTTCCGGCAGGGCGAGGTCGGAAATGCCCATCACGGTGCTGGTGGGACGGTGGTCCCCGACGTAGGCGGCGTGGAGACGCGCCAAGGTGTCGAAATTTTCGCGCAGGTTCCTCACCAGCACAGTGGTCTCGACGATCTGGTTGCGGCTCGCCCCGAAGTGCTTCAGCACGAGATCCAGGTTGGCCAGGGTGGTCTTCAGCTGCAGTTCGAAGTCGCCGGCACCGATGAAGTTGCCGGACATGTCGTGGGACAGCTGGCCGGAGACGTAGAGCGTGTCACCGGCGCGGTACGCCTGGCTGTACCCGTAGAGCGACTCCCATGGCACGCCGAATTGGAAGGTCTGGGACTTGACCGTCACGGCTACCTCCATCGAGCTACCTGATCCGTCTTGAAACATAGCAGCACCATTGCAGCGGTATGTCTCGATGCTGGGGGAAAGTGGGTGACCTGCGAGTCTCGTGCAGGAAGGTGGGGTCGGTCATCCCCGGCACGCGGCGCCGCCCGAGATCGTCGACCAGTACCACGTCGATCAATCCCTGAATCGTCGAGGCGGTCGTCACGAACCCCACGGATCGGCTCGGCGGCAGCCGGTGACGTAACGAGAATCTGTGGGAAGACGCTGCGGCGTGAGCGCGAGCGCCGCAATTCCGGCGGGCATAGGCTCCCGCTTACCGAGATCGATAGCTGTGGCATTCCTGCGGCCAGGGTGTCGGACGCGAACGAGGGGGCGCGTCCGCCGCCACCGCCGATGCCTGTTCGATCTGACGGCGGATTTCCCCGCGTCGTACCGCGGTGCTCGCCGGCGCGCGTGGCTTCCCGGCCGGCTTCGTCGACAGGCCCTGACGCGGGGACGACGGCCGGCCGGCGGGACCATCGCCGGCCGGCCGTCGCGTCTCACCCCACGGGTAGCTGATCGACTCGCGTGATCACTTGGTCGATCAGCCCGTACTCACGGGCCTGCTCGGCGGTGAACCAGCGATCCCGGTCCCAGTCGCGCTGGATCTCCTCCAGCGTCCGTCCGCTGTGCCGGGCGATCAGCTCCTGCATGGTCCGCTTCACGTGCAGCATGTTCTCGGCCTGGATGGTGATGTCCGCGGCCGTGCCGCCCATCCCGCCCGACGGCTGGTGCATCATGATCCGGCAGTGCGGCAGCGCGTACCGCTTGCCCGCCGTTCCCGCGCAGAGCAGGAACTGGCCCATCGAGCCGGCGAAACCGAGCGCCAGCGTCACCACGTCGTTGCGGATGTACCGCATGGTGTCGTAGACGGCCATGCCGGCGCTCACCGAGCCGCCCGGCGAGTTGATGTAGAGGTGGATGTCCCGGTCCGGGTCCTCGGCGGCGAGCAGCAGCATCTGGGCGCAGATCTGGTTCGCCGACTCGTCGGTCACCTCGGTGCCGAGGAAGACGATCCGCTCCCTGAGCAACCGCTCGAACACCTGGTCACCGAAGGACGGTTGCCCCTCGGTGAGCATCCGCACCTGGTCGTACCCGATCATCACGTCCGCCTCTCCACCGTGCCGGTGGGCGGCGGGAGCGCCCGGGGGACCGGCCCCACAAGCGTGCGTTCGTCGGTGGTCGCGGTCCCAGCGATTCTGCCGGCGGCGAATCTGCCGCCGGCAGAATCGGTCGGGTCAGGCGGCGGTCAGGAAACGCCGCGACGTGCGGGTCCGCCCGCAGCCGAGCAGGCCGGCGGTACGTGGACCGGTGCGCCCGGCCGGTGCGGAACCGGACCGGTCGGCCCGCAACGTCGGACCGCTTGCCCCGGGGCCCCGGTGCAGCAGACCCTGCGGCGTACGCGGACCGACCCGCACGTTCGGCCCGGCCTGCGGTCGGGACGTCGGCACGGGGGCCAGCGCGGCCGTCGCCGACCGGGGCGTGGCCGGCAGCCGAGGCTCGACCTGGCGAAGGTCGTCCCGAGCCTCTTCGAGGAGTTCCGAGAGGTGGATGCCGAGAGCCCGGCAGATCGCCGCGAGCACCTCGGAGGAGGCCTCCTTACGCCCGCGTTCCACCTCGGAGAGGTAGGGCACGGACACACCGGCGGCCTGGGCCACCTCGCGCAGCGTGCGGCCCTGACGCAGCCGAAGCCGGCGCAGGACCCCGCCGATCACCCGTCGCAGCAACGACATGCCGGCCTCACTTTCCTGCCTCGTCGTCTCGGGGACACCCCCATCATGCCCGGTCCCGCCGTCCCGGGCGGCCCCCGGAGGCGCATCCGCCGCCCCGGGTCGCCGCGCCACGCGGCCGGGCAGCGCCTCGGTCGAGGCGGTCGGAGCGGTCCGACCGAGGTGACCCCGGGCGGGGGTGGCCCCGCCCGGAGCCGGGTCACCGCGCCAGGTGCGGCAGCCACCTGGCCGCGTCGGGCCCGATGTCGAGTTTCCGGAACAGTGCCCGGGTGCCGCCGGCGGGCAGCAGGCCGTCATCGTAGATCGACACGCTGATGCCCTCGACGTCGAACACGGTCAGCGACTCCTCGCCGCCCTGCCCGCCGAACCGCGCGGGATGACCGTCCAGGGTGGTGTTCGGATCGACGTACGCCTTGTCCCTGGGGTCGGTGACCAGCCGGTACGGGGAGAAGGCGACCATCAGGGTCCGCGCCCGCTGCCGGCCCGGATCCGCGTCCGCCGGCTCCGGTGACCACTCGGTGTAGGCGTTCCAGGACCTCGGTTCGCCGAGGTCCAGCGAGACGTTCCCCGTGATCGGCCGCAGGTTCTTCGGGAGGTCCGGCACGGTCACCGGCATCGGCAGCACCTCGTGGCCGAAGGTCAGCGTGCGGGCCACCCGCTCCGCCGTCTCCGCCGGGTCTCCCGCGACGCCGTGGGTCCGCACCTGGGCCCAACCGTCCGGGGCGTACCGCCAACGCAGGATCGCCTCCGGCTGCTCCGCGCCGCTGTACGCGGCGAAGGTGCTCGGCGCGCCGTTGAGCACGGGTCCGGGGCGGGTACCGGTGAGGGTGGCTGGTTCATCGCTGTCCCGCTGGGGCGCCGACGGCTCCACCCCCTTCGGGTACAGGTCCACCGCGACGCCCTGCCAGTTCTCGCCGACCGGGTTGCTGACGGCGCCGAGGTAGACGCCGGGCCCGGAGAGCAGCAACCCGGACTGGTACTGGAGGCTGCGTACCCCCTCCGGCAGCCAGCCAAAGCGGACGTACACCACGCCCGGGTCGACCGTGGTCAGCGCGGCCGGCAGGCCAGCCGGAGCGGCCGGGCCACCCGCCGTCCCGGTGGTGGCGGGTGGGTGCTCGGGTGCCAGCAGGCCTGGGACCGTCACTCCGCCGGCGACCAGCAGGCCGATGGCCAGTGCCGCGCCCACAGCCCGGCTGTAGTGGCGCTGTCGCCGGCCGGTGGCCATCGCCCGGTCGACGTCGAGCACCGCGGAGGGGCGCTCCGCCGAGTCCACCTCGGCGTGCATCAGGTCGGTGAGTTCCCGTTCGTCCAGCATCGTCGCTCCTCTCATCGGCCCACGGGTGCGGTGTCGAGCACGGCGCGCAGGGCGGCCAGGCCCTTCGCCGCCTGGCTCTTGACGGTTCCGGCCGAGCAGCCCAGGGCACGGGCGGTGTCGTCGACGCTGAGGTCCTGGAAGTACCGGAGAACGAGCACGGCCCGTTGCCGGGGCGGGACCTTGCGCAGCGCCGCGACCAGGGTGAGTCGCTCGGTCGGGTCGGTCGGTTCGGTCCGCCGTTCGGGCAGGGCCGCGCCGAGCACCACGCGGCTCCAGCGCAACCGCCGCTCGTCGAGCAGCCGTCGCAGCAGCATCGTGCGCACCAGTGCGTCCGGGTGTTCGGCCTGCCGGGCCCGGGCCCAGTTGCGGTACAGCTCGGTGAGTACCCGTTGCAGAATGTCGTCGCCGCGATCCCAGTCGCCGCACATCAGGTACGCGGTCCGCCGCCACTGCCTCATCCGGCCCCGCACGAAGTCGGTGTACTCGGCGTCGGCTTGGGCTCTGCGCCCGCCGCTCGTCGTCACGAGGAGTCCGCCTCTCGTCTGCCGGCCTCGACCGGTTCGTCGTCGTCGACTGGTAGTCGAGGCCGGAGCGCTGGTCGGTTGCCCGGGGCCGTACCCGGCAGTACGGGATTCGTCGCACCCGCTATGTTGTGGGCGTGCAGGCGACGGAGCAGGTTAGACGGTGATCCATTTCCCGGCGCAGCGCCGTAGTCCGCTCAGTGCGCTCAGCCTGCGGCTGGCCGCCGCGCTTGCCCTCGTGTTCGCCACCGTCGCGGTCGTGTACCTCGACCGTGACGGTTACCGCGACGTCAACGAGGACGGCCTGACGCTCCTCGACAGCTTCTACTACGCGGTGGTGACCCTTTCCACCACCGGCTACGGCGACATCACTCCGGTCAGCCACGGCGCCCGGCTGGTGAACGTCCTCTACATCACCCCGGCCCGGGTGGTCTTCCTGATCATCCTGGTCGGCACCACCCTGGAAGTTCTGACCGAGCAGTACCGTACGGGCCGGCGCCTGACGCGGTGGAGGAGAACCGTGAAGGACCACGTGATCATCTGCGGCTACGGCACAAAGGGTCGCAGCGCCGTCTCCGCCCTGCTCGAGAACGGGCTGGACAAGTCGCGGATCATCGTCGTCGAGCGCAGCAGCACCGCGCTGCGCCAGGCCACCGCGGCGGGACTCGTCGCGATCGAGGGCTCGGCGACCCGGTCGGCGACGTTGAACGAAGCCCACGTGAAGAACGCCAAGGCAGTGATCATCGCAACCGACAGCGACGACGCGTCGGTGCTGGTGGCGCTCACGGTGCGGCAGCTCACCGCCGGGCAGGTACGGATCATCGCCGCGGCTCGGGAGGCCGAGAACGCTCCGCTGCTGAAGCAGAGCGGCGCGCACCACGTGATCGTCTCCTCCGCCACGGCGGGTCGACTGCTCGGTCTCTCCACCTCCGCGCCGCCGCTGATCGACGTCGTCGAGGACCTGCTCACGCCCGGGCAGGGGATGGCGCTGGCGATGCGGTCGGCCGAGCGGAACGAGGTGGGCCGTTCGCCGCGCGAGCTGGACTGCCTGGTGATCGCGTTGGTCCGGCGCGGCCGAGTGATCACCCTGACCGATCCGGCGGGTGCCGAGATCGAGACCGGGGACATGCTGGTCTACGTCCGCGACGACCGGCCCCAGTCGGCGACGGTCGCCTGACCGATCGCCGCGCGCGGCTCGGCTCTACGAGCCGTCCTCGTTTGCGCTGCAGATGATCTGCCACCCGCTGGTGGCCCGCTGGAGCAGGTTGTAGAGCACCTCGCGCTCGTTCGGCTGCAGCGCCTCGAGGACCTCGTCCTCCGCGGTCTCGAGGGCGCACTCTGCCTCGTGAAGGCGAGCCATCCCGGCGTCGGTGAGGAACACGACGTGCCGGCGGCGGTCCTCGGCTGACCGTCGCCGCTCCACCAGTTGTGCCGACTCCAGGTCGTTGAGCAGCCCGACCACGTTCGTGCTGTCGATCTGAAGAGTGCTGGCGAGCGCCTGCTGGCTTATTCCGCCGGCATTGCGCAGCACCGTGAGCGCGAGCAGGTGCCGGGGGCGCAGGCCGAGCGGTGTCAGCACCGACTCCGACCGGAGGCGCATCCGCCGAGCCAAGTGATCAAGCAGCGGCCCGGTACGGCGTTCCGGCTGGACAGCCGGCAGGTCAGGCATGTGAGCCAGTTTACCGCCGACCCGTTCGATGAGCCTGCTATAAATGATTGGTCCTGCACCAATGATCTGTGACTGACGGAGGGTTAGTCCATGGCTCACCTTTTGCACATCGATTCGAGCATCCGCGGGGAGCACTCGATCAGCCGGCGGCTCACCGCCCGCGCCGCCGCGGTCTGGCGGGCCGCCCACCCGGGCGGCACGGTGACCTACCGGGACCTCGGCAAGCAGCCGCTGCCCCACCTTGACGAGGCGGGGGGCCTCGCCCGGATGACGCCGTACGATCAGCACACTCCCGCGCAGCGTGCGTCCTGGGAGTTGAGTGAGCAGTTGGTCGGCGAGCTGCAGCAGGCCACCACCGTCCTGCTGGGCCTTCCGCTCTACAACTACGGGGCGCCGAGCAGCGTCAAGACCTGGGTGGACCACCTCATCGCGCCCGGCATCGCGTACGACCCGGAGACGAATGCCGGCCTGCTGGGCGGCCGCGAGTTCGTCGTGCTGACCAGTCGCGGCGGCGGCTACGGCCCGGGCACGCCGCGCGAGGGCTGGGACCACGCCGAGCCCTGGCTGCCGCACGGCCTCTCGCAGACCGGCCTGGAGCCGCGCTTCATCGCGGCCGAGCTGACGCTCGCCCCGGCGGTACCGGCGATGGCCGAGCTCGTCCCGCTGCACGAGCAGAGCCTCGCCGCGGCCGAGCGCGCCATCGACGAACTCTGGATGCCGGTTCGCGCGGCCGCCTGAACCGGCGGCTGAGGCGGCTTCAACCTGGTCTTCTGACCGGGGACAACCGCACCGCCAACGACGAAGGGGCCGGCAACCAATCGGTTGCGGGCCCCTTCACCGTCGTCGACGTTCAGAGGATCGTCCAGGTGTCCCCGCTGCTCAGCAGGCCGGCGAGCTGCTGCTCGGGGGTCTCGGTGACCTCCGCCCGGGCGGCGTCGAGCTGGGTACGCACCACGTTGTCGTAGGACGGCCGCTCGACCGCACGGAACACCCCGATCGGGGTGTTCCTCAGGTCCAGGCCGGGCAGCCGCGACAGCGCGAAGGCGTACGCCGGGTCGGTGACGCCCGCGTCGTGCACGACGATCTCCTCCGGGCGGGTCGCCGCGGTCTCCCGCACCTCCAGGCCGAAGCCGCCCGGCGGGTGTACGACGCAGAACTGCCCGTCCTTGCCGAACGTGATCGGCTGTCCGTGCTCCAGCCGGATCAGGTAGTCGTCCCGGGTCTCGTGCTCCTTGAGCTGGTCGAAGGCGCCGTCGTTGAAGATGTTGCAGTTCTGGTAGATCTCCACGAAGGCCGAGCCCTCGTGTTCGGCGGCGGCGCGCAGCACCGACTGG
>NZ_JBFAAL010000013.1:0-162006 GCF_040639715.1 Micromonospora sp. NPDC023737 | reverse complement strand
TGCGCGGGCCCCCCCGGGGGGGGGGCGGGCGCCCCCCGCCGCCACTACCCCACCTCGCCCTTCGTTCTGGGGGGGTGTCCGCAGCGAGCGGACACCCCGACTTCACGGATTTCGAGAACGATCAAGCCCGAGCCGCCCACTGCGGGCCGGCCGGACAGGCGGGACCGGCCGGACAGGCGGGACCGGCCGGACAGGCGGGACCGGCCCGCGGTGAGCGGGCCGGTCCGGGGCGGTACGGCGGTCAGCCGCCGCTCACCGAGGGGTGCGGGGCCGGCGAACCGCCGGCGACCGCGCCCGGGTGTGCCGGCTGACTCGGCGCGGGCTTCAGCCCGCTCGGCACCGGCAGTGCGCTGCCCTTGACGAACTCGTCCCAACTGACGTTCCACGCGGTCCAACCGTTGCCGTACTGCAACTCCACCTCGGTGCCCTTGACGGTCACCAGGTCACCGACCTTGGTGTTGTTCATCAGCCAGTCCGCGGCCGCCGCCGAGACGTTGGTGCAGCCGTGCGAGGTGTTGGTGTTGCCCTGCGCGCCCTCGGACCACGGGGCACCGTGGATGAACTCACCGCCCCAGGTGAGCCGCTGCGCGTCCTCCACGTCCACCACGTAGGGGTCGGCCGAACCCGTCGTGTCGAACGTGGTGAACTGGTGCTGCTCCATGATCACCATCTTGCCGCTGGAGGTCGGCGTGCTCGGCTTGCCGAGGCTGACCGGGATCTTGCGGATCACCTTGCCGTCACGCAGGACCGACATCTGCTTCGTGGCGTTGTCGATCTCCAGCGAGACCTGCTGACCGATCTTCGACGTCGACCTGCGGTCCTCGTCGCCGACCAGGTTCTTGCCGATCGGCAGCCCCTCCAGACCGGACCGGACGCTGATCGTCGTGCCCGGCCGCCAGAAATCGGGCGCCCGGTAATAGATCTGGCTACCGTCTTCCACCCACGACCAGACACCCGGCTGCGGCGGATTCGTCTTTACGAACAACCGCCGCTGGACATCCGCCCTGGCCTCTTTCGGAATGGGCGGGTCGAACGCGACCGTCACCGGCATCGCGGTCCCGTACGTCCGTTTGTCGGCGAAATAGAGGGTACTGGTCACCGCTGGTTTGGTCGATTTCGGCATGGTGGTGAAGGTCGTCTTGCGTGTCGTCGTCTTACCGGAGTCGCCGGTCGCGGTCACCTCGGCGGTGTACGTCCGCTTCGGCTGCAACGGCGCGCTCGGGACCCATGCGGACCCGTCCTCGCGGGGTTCCCCCTTGATCTCCTTGCCCTTGTCGTCGGTGATCCGGACGGCGGACACGCGACCGCCCGCGACCCGGGTACCGACCTCGGCGCTGATCGGCACGTTCTTCGTGCCTTCTCCGGGCGTCACGGTGAGTTCCGGCGGCGCCGCATGCTTCTTCCCGTGCCCCTCGCCGCCCTTCGAATCCGCGGTGCATCCGACCAGGACCAGTGGAGTGGCCGCGACGACCACCCCCAACAGCGTCAAACGCCGCCTCAACCTCATGATGCGTCCCCCCGTTTTCCGCTTCCGTACGCCCATTCTCTCTACGTCGGTAGGACTTCCCCCGCAATTCGCGAAATATGGGGGTGACAATTATCGGTCGCATTTTCCGGTGCTGCGCCGAAAGTGACTGATGGTCGGCGGCGACCATGATCGCGCTCGACGGGCGGCTACGGGCGGCCCACGCCCAGAGCGGCGGCAGAGTCCCGTCCGCGCCGCCGCGCGCCGTGCCGACCCGATTCGACCACTCCCCACCCGACTGAGGTCGACCCGGCGTTACCCGCGCGCTCGCCCGCCCCGGACGTGAGCCTCAGGCAACTTTTGTCGGCCCCAGCGAAAGTTCGGTGCTCCCGGCAGAACCTTTGCCTTCGACCGACGGCAAGGGTACGGTGACGTGCCAGATAGATAGTTGCCCATAGGTCGATCCGCTGCCCGCCCCGCCGACAGTGGCGCGCCCCGCGTGGGCTCGTCCCGCACCCGTACGCCGACCGCCACGTCCGCCGGAGCCGCTCCGGCCGGTCCGGCGCGCCCGGGACAAGGCGGCTGGTCGACCCGAGACCGCCGGATGAGCAGCGTCCGGCAGGGAGGGAACATCAGCATGCAGCCAAGCAAACAGCCGTCGGAGCCGCCGGAGGCGTCCGATACGGTCAGCCGGCGCGGGCTGCTGCGCGCGGCGACCGTCTCCGCCGCCGCGGTCGGCACCGCCGGCCTGTTCGGCGCCTCGGCAGCGTCGGCCTCCGGCGGCACGGGACACGGCGGTGGCCGGCGGCGAGTGCCGATCGACCGGATCAGTATCCAGCTCTACACCCTGCGCGACCAGTTGGCCGCCGACCTGCCCGGCACGCTCGCCGCACTGCGCCGTTTCGGCTACCGGCGGGTCGAACACGCCGGCTTCGTCGGCCGGACGGCGGCCGAGTTCCGCGCCGCCCTCGACGAGGCCGGGCTGCGTGCGACCTCGGGCCACACGGCCATCCCGCAACCCTTCGACGCCGACACCTGGGAACGCGCCCTCGACGACGCGAACACGGTGGGCTGCCGGAAGCTCGTGCACCCGTGGTTCGGGCTGGACGCGGCAGGGCAGCCGATCCGCGACCCGCAGGCCTACCGGGCGCTCGCACGTGACCTCGACCGGGCCGGCCGGATGGCCGAGCGGGCCGGCCTGGAGTTCGGCTACCACAACCACCAACTCGAGTTCGTCCCGCTGACCGGCGGCGGGACCGGGTTCGGCATCCTCACCGGCGAGACCGACCCGCGGCTGGTCCACTTCGAACTGGACCTCTTCTGGGCGTGGCGGGGCGCGCAGGACCCGATCGACCTGATTCGCGCCAACCGGGGCCGGATCCGCCAGGTCCACGTCAAGGACATGAACACCGAAGCCAGCTTCGCCGACCTCGGCGACGGGCTCATCGATTTCGGCCGGATCTTCGCGCACGAGCGGGAGGCCGGCATCGAGGAGTACATCGTGGAGCGCGACGACGCCGGCACGCCGCCGCGCACGCCCGCCGACGCGCTGGAGACCGCCCGCGTCGGCTTCGACTACCTCGCGTCGCTTCGTTACTGACCACGACACCCGGGGGAACCACTGTGAAGAAGAGAACCGCCGTCCTGTCCGCCCTGGCGCTGGTCACCGCCGGCCTCGCCGCGCCGGCCGCGCCGTCGGCCGCCGCGCCCGCGCCCGCCGCACCGCCGGACTCCAGCTTTCAGAAGGTGACGCTCAACGACTTCCCGGGCGAGCCGGTGAGTCTTGCCGTCCTGCCCGACCTGCGGGTGCTGCACACCGCGCGCACCGGCGAGGTCCGCATCCACGACCCGCGTACCGGCCTGAACACCCTCGCCGCCGACGTCCCCGTCTACGAGCACGACGAGGAGGGCCTGCAGGGCATCGCCATCGACCCGGACTTCGCCCGCAACAAGTGGGTCTATCTCTACTACTCCCCGCCCGGTGACACCCCGGCCGACGACCCGAGCACCCCGGACGTCAACGAGGGCGATGCGCCGTTCGTCGGCACCGAGCAGGACTGGCAGCGGTTCCGCGGCGCGCTGCGGCTGTCCCGGTTCAAGCTCGAGGGGATGAAGCTCAACCTCGCCACCGAGCAGAAGATCATCGACGTGCCCGTCGACCGGGGCATCTGCTGCCACGTCGGCGGCCAGATCGAGTTCGACAGCAAGGGCAACCTCTACCTCTCCACGGGTGACGACACCAACCCGTTCTTCTCCGACGGTTACACCCCGATCGACGAGCGGGCCGACCGGAACCCCGCGTTCGACGCGCAGCGCACCGCGGGGAACACGAACGACCTGCGTGGCAAGCTGCTGCGGATCAAGGTGAAGCCGGGCGGCGGCTACACGGTGCCGAAGGGCAACCTGTTCAAGCCGGGCACCCCGAAGACCCGTCCGGAGATCTACGCGATGGGGCTGCGCAACCCGTTCCGGTTCGCCGTCGACCGCCGCACCGACGACGTCTACCTGGCCGACTACTCGCCCGACGCGGGGGCGTCGAACCCGGACCGCGGGCCGGCGGGGCACGGCCGCTGGATGGTGGTCGACAAGCCGGCCAACTACGGCTGGCCGTACTGCGCCACCCCGAGCCTGCCGTACCGTGACTACGACTTCGCGACCAACACCCCCGGCAAGTACTTCGACTGCCAGCGGCCGGTCAACGACTCACCGCACAACACCGGGCAGCGCCGGCTGCCGCCGGTCGAGGCGCCCCAGGTGTGGTACCCGTCCGCCGCTTCCGGCGAGTTCCCGCAGCTCGGCACCGGCGGCATCGGTCCGATGGGCGGCCCGGCGTACGACTACGACGGGCGGAGCACGTCGCGGACCCGGTGGCCCGCCTACTACGACGGCGTGCCGCTGTTCTACGAGTGGACCCGCGACTACATCAAGGAGTTCCGCCTCGACGGCCAGGGCAACGTGCGCGACATCCGTCCGGTGGTGCCGTCGCTGGTGGTCGACAACCCGATGGACATGGAGTTCGGCCCGGACGGCGCGCTCTACGTGCTGGAGTACGGCGACGGCTACTTCGCCGAGAACCCGGACGCACAGCTGTCCCGGATCGACTTCGTCCGGGGCAACCGCACGCCGATCCCGCAGATCAGCGCCGACCCGACCGTCGGGCAGGCACCGCTGACGGTGCACTTCTCCAGCGCCGGGACCGTCGATCCGGACGGTGACCGGCTGCGCTACGCCTGGGACTTCGACGCCGACGGTTCGGTCGACTCCACCGACCCGAACCCGAGCTGGACCTACCAGACGAACGGCCGGTACAACCCGACGGTGAAGGTCACCGACAGCACCGGGCGCTCGGCCGCGGCCACCCTGCCGCTGCTGGTCGGGCCACGGGCGCCGATCGTCGAGTTCGTCACCCCGACCGCCGGGCAGCCCTTCCAGTTCGGCCAGACCGTCGCGTTCGAGGTACGGGTGATCGACGACCTGCCGGTCGAATGCTCGCGGGTGCGGGTGACGTACATTCTCGGCCACGACGAGCACGGCCACCCGCTCTCGTCGGCGACCGGTTGCACCGGCACCATCACCACCTTCCTCGACCCGGGTCACGGCGGTGCCGACAACCTGCGCGCGGTCTTCGTGGCGGAGTACACCGACGCGCCGACCGACCCGGACGTTCCGCCGCAGACGGGCAGCGCCGAGGTGGTGCTGAACCCGACGGGCACCAGCGCCGGCTGAACCCCCGGTGGTGGCCCGGCGCGTCGGGCCACCACCGCACGCGCCGGCGGCACGCAGCCGCCGCCGCGGCCACCACGTGAGGAAGGGCCGGCACCGCACGGTGCCGGCCCTTCCTCGTGTCAGCTCAGACGGCCGCGATGAGGAGCGCGGGCTGTTCCACGCAGTCGGCGACGTGCCGCAGGAAGCCGCCGGCCACCCCGCCGTCGCAGACCCGGTGGTCGAAGGTGAGGCTGATCTGCACGACCTTACGAACCGCGAGCTGCCCGTCGACCACCCACGGCTTGTCCACGATCCGGCCCACCCCGAGCAGCGCCGCCTCCGGGTGGTTGATGATCGGGGTCGAGCCGTCCACACCGAACACCCCGTAGTTGTTCAAGGTGAAGGTGCCGCCGGTGAGCCGCGCCGGCGCGAGGGTGCCGGCCCGCGCGGCGGCCGTGGTCTCGGCGAGTTCGACGGCCAGCTCCGCGGTGGTCAGCCGCTGGGCGTCGCGTACCACCGGGACGACGAGGCCCCGGTCGGTCTGCGCGGCGATGCCCAGGTGAACGCCGGCCGCCTGGACGATCCGCTGCCCCTCGGTGTCCACCCGGGCGTTCAGCTGCGGGTAACGACGCAGCCCGGACAGGCAGATGCGGGCCAGCAGTGCGAGGATGCTGACCGGCTGCTCCGGGCGGGCGGCGTTGATCGCGGCCCGGGTCTCCAGCAGGGCGGTGGCGTCCGCGTCGACCCAGATCGTCACCTCGGGGATCTCCCGCCGGCTGCGGGAGAGCTTGTCGGCGATCGCCTTGCGGATGCCGGTCAACGGAATGACCAGATCCGCGCTGTCGGACGTCGCCGGCGGCTGGGGCGCCGCGCTCGGCGAGGGCACCGCGAGGGCGGCCTCCACGTCGGCGCGGCGGACGACCCCACCTCGGCCGGTGCCGGTCACAGTGGCGAGGTCCACCCCGTGTTCCCGGGCCAGCCGCCGGACGATCGGCGAGATGACCAGTGGTGCGGCCGACGCGCCGCCATGCGTCGCGGCGACCGCGGCCAACGGCTCGGACGACCGACGCGGGGCCGGGACGGCGGCCGGTTCGGCGGCGGCGAGCCGGGGACGGCGGCGACGGCGTCCCGGTCCGTGCCCGGTGCCGTACCCGATCAGGACGTTGCCCGACCCGGCCCGCTCCTCCTCGCGGTAGGTGGCGTGGCCGGCGGGCTCGGGGGCGCCACCGGGCCCGGACGCCGCGTCGTCGTCCAGCGCCGCGATCGTGATCAGCGGCTGGCCGACCGGGCGGACCTCACCCGCGGCCCCGTGCAGCGCGACCACCCGCCCGGCGTACGGGCAGGGCACGTCGACGACGGCCTTGGCGGTCTCCACCTCGACGACGGTCTGGTCCACCGTCACCGTGTCGCCGACCGCGACCCGCCACTCGACGATCTCCGCCTCGCTCAGCCCCTCGCCGAGGTCGGGCAGGAGGAAGACCCGTTCGCTCATGCCGGCACCCCCCGCCCGGCACCGGGCGCGCAGCGAACCATGCTCCGCGCGCTCATGCCGCCGCCTCGGCCGCGGGGAGCCAGCGCGGATCCGGCTGGTCGTCCCACTGCAGGCGGGCGACCGCGTCCAGCACCCGGTCCACGCCGGGCAGGTGGGTGTGCTCCAGCATGGGTGCCGGGTACGGGATGTCCAGCCCGGAGACCCGCAGCACGGGAGCGTGCAGGGCGTGGAAGCACCGCTCCTGCACCCGGGCGGCGATCTCGGCGCCGACCCCCGCGAAGCCCTGCGCCTCCTGGATCACCACGCACCGGCCGGTACGACGCACCGAGGCGGTCACCGTCTCGTCGTCGAACGGGACGATGGTGCGTACGTCGACGACCTCGAGGTCCCAGCCCTCCTCGCGAGCGGCCTCGGCGGCCTCCAGCGCGACCGGCACCGACGGTCCGTACGCGATGAGCGTGGCGTCCCGGCCGGGGCGGCGCACGACGGCGCGGCCGAACGGCTCGGTACGCGTCGACAGGTCCGCGTCGGCGCTCGCGAAGTAGAGCTTCTTCGGCTCCATGAAGACGACCGGGTCGGGATCGTCGATCGCCTCGCGCAGCAGCGAGTAGGCGTCGTCGACGGTTGCCGGGGTGACCACCTTGAGGCCCGGGGTGTGCGCGTAGTACGCCTCGCTGGAGTCGCAGTGGTGCTCGACGCCGCCGATGCCACCCGCGTACGGCACCCGGATCACGATGGGCACGCTGAGCGCGCCCCGGGTGCGGTTGCGCAGCTTCGCCACGTGCGAGGCGATCTGCTCGAACGCCGGGTACGCGAACGCGTCGAACTGCATCTCGACCACCGGCCGCAGGCCGGACATGGCCAGACCGACCGCGAACCCGACGATGCCGGCCTCCGCGAGCGGGGTGTCGAAGCAGCGCTTGTCGCCGAACCGGGCCTGAAGGCCGTCGGTGATCCGGAATACGCCGCCGAGCTGCCCCACGTCCTCACCGAAGACGAGCACCCGCTCGTCGGCGGCCATCGCGTCGGCGAGCGCGGCGTTGAGCGCCTTCGCCATGGTGGTGGCCATCAGGCCTCCCCCTCCTGCTCGGCCGCGGCCAACTCGGCGCGGATCTGCTCACGCTGCTCGATCAGCTGCGGCGTGGGCTGCGCGTACACGTGGTCGAAGAGGCTCAGCGGATCGACGGTGGGCTGCGCGTTCATCCGCTCGCGCACGTCGGCCGCGTACGCCTCGGCCTCGGCGGCCACGGCGGCGACCGCGTCGTCGTCCAACTCGCCCCGGTCGCGCAGGTACTTCTCCAGCCGCACGATCGGGTCCCGGTCCCGCCACGCGTCGACCTCCGCGCCGTCGCGGTAGCGGGTGGCGTCGTCGGCGTTGGTGTGCGGCTCCATCCGGTAGGTGTGTGCCTCGACCAGGAACGGGCCGTTGCCGGCGCGGGCGTGCTCCACCGCCCGGGTGAGTACGGCCAGCACGGCCACCGGGTCGTTGCCGTCGACCTGCTCGCTGGGCACCCCGTAGCCGACGCCCTTGTACGCCAGGCTCGGCGCGGCGGTCTGCCGGGAGAGCGGAACGCTGATCGCGTACCTGTTGTTCTGCACGAAGTAGACCACCGGCGCCTTGAAGACGGCGGCGAAGTTGATCCCCTCGTGGAAGTCGCCCTCGCTGGTCGCACCGTCGCCGATGAAGGCCAGCGCCACGGTGTCGCGCCCCTGGTGCGCCTCGCCGTAGGCGAGACCGGCGGCGTGCACGCACTGGGTGGCCAGCGGCGTGCACTGCGGCGCGGTACGACGGGCGGCCGGGTCGTACCCGCAGTGCCAGTCGCCGCGCAGCAGCGTCAGCACCTCGATGGGGTCGAGCCCGCGCGAGACGAGCGCCATCGACTCCCGGTAGGTCGGGAAGACCCAGTCGGTGTCGCGTACGGCGAGCATCGCCCCCACCTGGCAGGCCTCCTGGCCCCGCGAGGACGGATAGACCGCCAGCCGGCCCTGCTTGGTCAGGGCGGTGGCCTGGATGTCGAAGCGGCGACCGACGACCATCCGGCGGTAAAGCTCCCGCAGAAGGTCGACGGCGGGCTCTGGGTAGTCGGTGCGGGCGGGCAGCGGCGTGCCGGTCGGGTCGAGCAGGCTCACCGGCTCGGCGTCCGGCAGCAGCGGACGCGCCGGGTCGGCCGGGTTGGCCGGCCGGCGACGGGCGCGCGGGGATGCCCTGCGGACCGCCCGGGGTGTGGTCGTCACGGCGGGACCTCCTGGGACGTGTAGTGGCCCTATGCTCCAACCTTGCGGATGTTTTGCTCAAGATCCACCATGAACGTGAGACAAACGGCACGCGAGAGGAGTCTCGGTGAGCCAGGAGACCGGACCGGAAGCAGCCCCGACCGCTGCGGCGGGACGTTCGTCCCGTCCACTGGACGAGGTGGACCGGCGGATCCTGGACGAACTGGACCGGGACGGGCGCACCTCGGTGCGCACGCTCGCCGAACGGATCCACATCTCCCGCACCAACGCGTACGCCCGGGTCGAACGCCTGCTCCGCGACGGCGTGATCACCGGTTTCCGGGCCCAGGTGGCGCCGGAGGCCGCGGGCCTGGGCACCTCGGCGTACGTGGCGCTGACGATCGAGCAGAACACCTGGCGCGAGGTCTCCGCGGAGCTGGCTCAGGTGCGCTACATCGAGCACGCGGCGCTGCTCGGCGGTGACCACGACGTGCTGGCGCTGGTGCGGGCACCGGACAACGCGGCGTTGCGGGACGTGGTGCTGGGCCGGATCCAGAGCATCCCCGGGGTGCTCTCCACCCGCACCTGGCTGGTCTTCGAGGAGTTCGACGGGGCGACCAGTCCCTGGGTGTAGGGAGCACCGACGCTCAGCGCTCCGCGGGGCGACCGGCCGTGGGGTGCGGTCAGGCCGACGCCACTCAGCGCTCCGGCGGGGCCTCCAGCCCCTCGCGGTCGGCCAGCTCCAGCAGCGGCTCCAGGGAGAAGCGCTGGTCGTCCAGGCCGGCGTGCGGATCGCCCCGCTCGGCGAATCGGGCCGGCATGGTGACCACGTCGAAGTCCTCCGGCCGGGCGTCGTCCAGCTCCGCCCAGTCCAGCGGCGCGGAGACCAACGCCCGGGGTGTCGGCCGGATGGAGTACGCCGAGGCCATCGTGTGGTCACGGGACATCTGGTTGTAGTCGACGAAGACCGGGCGGTCACGCTGCTCCCGCCACCAGGTGGTGGTGACCAGATCGGGCAGGCGGCGCTGCATCTCGCGGCCGAGGGCGAGCACCGCCCGCCGGCAGTCGCCGAAGCTCCACCGCGGCTCGATCGACAGGTAGATGTGCAGCCCCCGGCCGCCGGTGGTCTTGGGATAACCGGTGAGGCCCAGCTCGGCGAGGAACGCCCGCACCTCGTGGGCCACCGGCACCACCTGCGCGAAATCGACGCCGGGCATCGGGTCCAGATCGATGCGGAGCTGGTCGGGACGCTCCACGTCCGCCGCGGAGACCGGCCAGGGATGAAAGCGCAGGGTGCCGAGGTTCGCCGCCCAGATCACGACGGCCAGCTCACTGGGCGCGACCTCGTCGGCGGTCCGTCCGCTGGGAAAGGTGATGTGGGCGGTGCGCACCCACTCGGGCGCACCGGCGGGGAGTCGCTTCTGGTAGAACGCGTCGCCGCGGTTGTCCTGCCGGGTGCCGATCTTCGCGCCTTCGAAGACGCCGCGCGGCCAGCGTTCCAGCATGGTCGGGCGATCGCGCAGCGCGCGCAGGACACCATCACCGACGGCCAGGAAGTAGCGGACGACGTCCAGCTTGGTCAGCCCGAGCTCGGGGAAGTACGGCTTGTCCGGGCTCGAGACACGGACCACCCGCTCACCGACCCGGATCTCCTCGGCCGTCGTCGCCACGCCTCACACCGTAGCGGTCGACGGTCCGCAGGGTGGGTACCCCCGCGCCCGACACCCGCCTCGTCCACGATCCGGGTACCGGCGGCCGGACCGGCTGCTCCGCCCGAGAGGTAGCGGCGGTACGGCCACCCGGCCCTGTTCTCGCGCTGCCGCGGGCGGTGCCGTGCGCGCGCTCCCCGATCCGGGCTCCGGCGTAACTCGGCAGACCGGTGGCCAGTTGTTTGGGGGACGCATAGGGGCATGGAGTGGGACAAATGACACAGACAGTCCGCCGGCCGAAGGCGGCCAATCCTGGAGTCGGATTCCGCGGCGACGTGGAAGGGCTGCGTGCCCTCGCCGTGGTTCTGGTACTCGCCGGGCACGCCGGTCAGCAACTGGTCCCCGGCGGTTTCGTCGGTGTGGACGTCTTCTTCGTCATCTCCGGCTTCCTCATCACGGGCCTGCTCGTGAGCGAGGTGAACAAGAACGGTCGGCTCTCCCTGCGCGGCTTCTACGCCCGCCGCGCCAAGCGACTGCTCCCGGCCGCCGCGGTGGTACTCGTCGCGACCCTGGTGCTCACGTTCGCCTTCCTGCCACGCACGAGGTGGTCCGCCACCGGCTGGGACGTGGTGTCCAGCGGGTTGTACGTCATGAACTGGCGGCTCGCCGAACAGTCCGTCGACTATCTCGCGGCCAATCGCGCGCCGAGCATCCTCCAGCACTTCTGGTCCCTCGGCGTCGAGGAGCAGTTCTATCTGGTGTGGCCGCTGCTGCTGGTGGCCGCGTTGTGGCTCGGCCGACGCCGGCACGTGCGCACCGGCTTCCTGCTCACCGCTCTCGCCCTGGTCGCGGTGCCCTCCTTCGCGTGGTCGGTCTGGCTGACCGGTGACAATCCCGCCCGGGCCTACTTCGTCACGACGACGCGGATGTGGGAACTCGCCCTCGGTGGTTTCGTGGCCCTGCTCGCCGGCCACCTGCACCGCCTGCCCCGCGCGGCCGCCGCCCTGCTCGCCTGGTCCGGCCTCGCCGCGATCGTGGCGTCCGCCTTTCTGCTGAGCGAGAGCTCCGCCTTCCCGGGTTACCTGGCGCTCGCCCCCACCCTGGGTACGGCGGCCGTCATCGCCGGTGGCTTCACCGCCGGTCGGGCCGGACCCGCGGTCCTGCTCGCGGTAGGGCCGGTATGCGCCGTCGGGGCCATCTCCTACTCGCTCTACCTCTGGCACTGGCCGCTCCTCGTCGTCGCCGAGGCCCGGTTCGGCGACCTGACCACGAGCGCCGGTCTCGCCGTCGTCGTCGCCTCGGCGGTGCCGGCCGCACTCACCTACCGGTACGTCGAGAACCCCATCCGCAGGTCGGAGACGCTCGCGTGGCAGCCCATCCGATCGCTTCAGCTCGGCGCGGCCTGCACCGGGGTGGCCGTGGTGGCGGGACTCGCCTTCCAACTGACGGTGTGGCCGCCGGCGGCACCGCCGGCGCCCCCGTTCCTCGCTGCGCCCACGGTGGGCGTGAACGGCACGCCAGCGGCCGTGACCTCGCCTACGGTCGCCGGCGCGGCCGCACTCGGCGACTCCCCGGCGACCAGCGCGGCCGGGATTCCGGTCGACCGCGTGGGCCCGTTCGTCCCGGACCCGCTGGTCGCCAGCCAGGACGGTCCGGACGCCTGGAAGGACGGCTGCCACACCGACCAACGCAGCAGCGAGGTGCGCTCCTGCCGCTACGGCGACCCCGACGCCTCGTTCACCGTCGCCCTCGCCGGCGACTCGCACGCGGCGCAGTGGCTGCCGGCGTTGCAGCGGGTCGCCGTGTCGAAGCAGTGGCGCCTGAAGAGCTACACGAAGTCCTCCTGCCCGTTCATCAACGGAGCCGTGGCACTCGACAGGAAGCCGTACCCGAGCTGCACCGAATGGAACGAGAAGCTACGCGGAGCACTGACCGGCGATGAACGACCTGACCTGCTGGTGGTGAGCAGTTCCTTCTACCTCATGATCCACGACGGCGCGCCGGTCGCCGGTCAGGCACAGGCCGCCTTCGCCGACGCGCTGCGGCGCAGCTGGGCGGAGATGGCCGGCGCGGGGATTCCGGTGGTCGTCCTGCGCGACACCCCGTACCACGGCAAGGACATCGCCGAATGCGTCTCGGCGAACTCGCGGAAGCTGACCCGCTGCGCGTCGCGCCGCGACGAGGTTCTCGCCGGCGGGGGCGGCCCGGCCCACGAGGCGGCGGCGCGGCAGAACGACAAGGTGCACCTGGTGGATCTGAACGACGCCATCTGCCCGCGTGAACGCTGCGCGCCGGTCATCGGCGGAGTGCTCATCTACCGTGACAACAACCACATCACCGCCACCTACGCGGCGACGTTGGCACCGCGACTGGCCCAGGCGCTCGACCGCGTGCTGGCCTGAAGCAAGCACCGCGATGAGGGACCTGGCAGCGCTCTGGATCGTCCGGCACGGGGAGAGCACCGCGAACGTCGCCGCGGCCCGGGCGGAGTCCGCCGGCGCGGAGGTGGTGGCCCGCACCGAGCGGGACGCGGACGTGCCGCTCTCGCCTGCCGGTGAGGAGCAGTCCCTCGCCACGGGACGCTGGCTGATGGCGCTGCCGCCGCACCGACGCCCGGACGTGGCGGTGTCGTCGCCGTACCTGCGCGCGCTGCGCACCGCCGAGTTGACCCTGGAGGGCAGCGGCATCCCGCTCAGCCGGGACGAACGGCTGCGCGACCGGGACCTCGGGATCCTCGACGCGCTCACCCCACAGGGGGTACGCGCCCGCTACCCCGACGAGCACGAGCGACACGACCGGGAGGGCAAGTTCTACTTCCGGCCGCCCGGCGGTGAGGCGTGGACCGATGTCGCGTTGCGAATGCGGAGCTTCCTCGCCGACCTGCGTCACGGTCACGCCGGTCACCGGGTGTTGCTCTTCGGCCACGACGTGCTGGTCTTCCTGCTCTCCTACCTCCTCGACGGGTTGACCGAGGAGGAGGTGATGGCGCTGGGCAGCCGGCACGTCATCGCGAACTGCTCCATCACCGCCTGGTCCGCGGACGACTCGGGCCGGCTACGGAAGATCGCCTTCAACGAGGTCAGCCACCTGCACTCGACGGAGATCCGGCCTGCCGGCGACGACCAGGCGCGCTACGGCGTGTGACTGTTTCCGCAGTTCACCACCGGGGTACCGGACGATCAACCACACGCTTAGGAGGTCAGCCGGTGTCCACCGATGCCATCGTCCTGCTGAAGGAAGACCACAAGGAGATGCGCCGTCTGTTCAAGGCGTTCCAGGACGCCGAGGAGGGCCCGGAGAGCCAGCGATCGAAGCTGGTCGGGCAGATCATCGAGGCGCTGACCGTGCACACCTACCTGGAAAACGAGGTGATGTACCCGGAGGTCCGCCGGCTCGTGCCGGACGTGGAGGACGACATCCTCGAGTCGTACGAGGAGCACCACGTGGCGGACGTCCTCTGCGCCGAACTGTTCGCCATGGACGCCGAGGACGAGCACTTCAACGCCAAGACCACGGTGCTGATCGAGAACGTGCTGCACCACGTCGAGGAGGAGGAGCAGGAGTGGTTCCCCAAGGTACGGGACGCGCTGGGGCGTAAGGAGCTTCAGGAGATCGGCGCACGGATGGTCGAGATGCGCGCGGGCGCGCCGCGCAAGCCGACGGACCCGAAGGCCGTCAAGAGTTCGCTGGACGCGACGACGGCCTGAGCGCGGCGGTAGGACGGGCCCGGAGCGCGGCCGGGCCCGTAGCCGTGGACCGGGAGCGTGGCGGCGGGAGGTGGTCCGGGCCGGTCCGGACCAGGTCGCGCGGGGCGGCGGCGGTCGGTTCGGTAGGATCTGCCCGGGCCGTTACTGGCGCGTGGGGATGGAGAACCATCGGGGAGCGGCCCCGTCATGAGGACGCATGCCGAGCGCCTGGGCCTTCCGCACGTCAGTAGGAGGTCGCATGTCGTCGCCGAACGCAGAATCCACCGCCTTCCGCAGCGCGCTCGAGGTGATCCGCGCGGTCGAGCCGCGGGTGGCCGGGGCCATCGCCGCCGAGCTGGCCGACCAGCGCGAGTCGCTCAAGTTGATCGCCAGCGAGAACTACGCCTCCCCCGCCACGCTGCTGGCCATGGGGAACTGGTTCAGCGACAAGTACGCCGAGGGCACGGTCGGCCGCCGCTTCTACGCCGGCTGCCAGAACGTCGACACGGTGGAGGCGCTCGCCGCCGAGCACGCCCGGGAGCTGTTCGGCGCCGCGCACGCGTACGTTCAGCCGCATTCCGGCATCGACGCGAACCTGGTCGCCTTCTGGGCGGTGCTGGCCGACCGGGTCGAGGCGCCCGCGCTGAAGAAGGCGCAGGCCCGCCAGGTGAACGACCTCACCGAGGCGGACTGGTTCGCGCTGCGCCGGGAGTTGGGCAACCAGCGGATGCTCGGCATGTCGCTGGACGCCGGCGGTCACCTCACCCACGGGTTCCGTCCGAACATCTCCGGCAAGATGTTCGACCAGCGCAGCTACGGCACCGACCCGGAGACCGGCCTCATCGACTACGACAAGGTCGCCGAGGCGGCCCGTGAGTTCAAGCCGCTGATCCTGGTCGCCGGCTACTCGGCGTACCCCCGGAAGGTGAACTTCCGGATCATGCGGGAGATCGCCGACTCGGTCGGGGCCACCTTCATGGTCGACATGGCGCACTTCGCCGGTCTGGTCGCCGGCAAGGTCTTCACCGGCGACTTCGACCCGGTGCCGCACGCGCACATCGTCACCACCACCACGCACAAGTCGCTGCGCGGCCCCCGTGGCGGCATGGTGCTCTGCCAGCCGGAGCTGGCCGAGCAGGTCGACCGGGGTTGCCCGATGGTGCTCGGCGGTCCGCTGCCGCACGTGATGGCGGCCAAGGCGGTCGCGCTCGCCGAGGCCCGCCGCCCCGACTTCGCCGACTACGCCGGCCGGATCGTCGCCAATGCCCAGGCGCTCGCTGAGGGGCTGCTGCGCCGTGGCGCCACCCTGGTCACCGGCGGCACCGACAACCACCTGGCGATCATCGACGTGACCTCGTACGGGCTGACCGGCCGGCAGGCCGAGCAGGCGCTGCTGGACGCGGGCATCGTCACGAACCGCAACTCGGTCCCGCAGGACCCGAACGGCGCCTGGTACACCTCGGGCATCCGCATCGGCACCCCGGCGCTGACCACCCGCGGCCTCGGCACCGCCGAGATGGACGTCATCGCGGAGCTGATCCACACCGTGCTGACCCAGACGAACACCGCTTCGAACCCGGACGGCACCCCGTCGAAGGCGAAGTACGTGCTCGACCCGGCGGTCGCCGACAAGGTCAGCCGGCAGGCCAGCGACCTGCTGACCGGCTTCCCCCTCTACCCCACCGTCGACCTCACCTGACCCCTGACCGGACCCCGGTCCGGACGGCACCCCGGTCGATCATGAGGTTGGCGGCGCGGGCGAGCGGATTTCCGCCCGTCAACCTCATGATCGACGCTGGCACGGCCAGCCGCCCGGCGGCGGGTCGGCGGGGTCAGTTGAGGGGACGCTTCAGGTGGTACCGGTGCACCTCGGTGCTGCCCTGCACGTTGTTGACGTCCTCGGCGGCGGAGACCAGCTCCCAGCCCTCACGGCCGACCCGGTTGAGGTGCGCGATCGCCGTGTCGCCGTACGCGGTGATGTCCTTGCGGGACCCGTCCGGTCCGTACCAGACGAACGACACGTGGAAATTGCGGCCCTGCCCCTGGTAGCGGCGGACCAGCAGAGCGTACTCCCAGGCAACCATGCGCCCCATTATCACCGTCCACCCAGGACAGCGGAACGGCGGAGGCGGCGCTTTGCCACGCGGTGAACGCGGTGTGTCGACACCGCGGCGTAGGGCCGCTCAGACGGGCGCCGGCGTCTGCGCGTGGACGTGGAAGCGCAGCGATCTGGCGTCGGTGAAGCACTCCCGCATCGGCCGGACCAACTCCCGGTGCTCCGGGCTGCGCTCCCAGGTCTCGAAGTCGGCGAGGCTCGACCACTCGCTGGTGATGAGCCACTGCTCCGGGTCGGCCGACGAGCGGCACACCTGGTCCACCAGGTGGCCGGTCACACCGCCGGCCACCTGGTGACGGATCGCCTCGTACGCGGCCAGGAACGCCGCGGTACGGTCTGCCGGCACCCGGACCAGGAAGACCACCCTTGCCCGCTGTTCACTCATCCTCGTCCTCCCTCACCGGCGCCGCCCCGCGAAGGACCAGCGCGCTGTTGTAACCGTCGAAGCCCCGGGCGCAGACCATCGCCACCCGGCTGCGGGGTCGCCGATGCTCGCGCAGGAAGTCGAGCTCGCAGCCGGCCGCCACCTCGTCGGGGCCGGCCGAGGCGGGCAGCGTGTCGTGCCGGAAGGCGAGCAGCGCGGTGGCCACGTCGAGCGCGGCGCCGCCCTGGTGCGCCCGGCCGGTCAGCGGCTTCGAGGTGCTGACCGGCGGCCGCCGGTCGCCGAAGACCGACCGCAACGCGGTCGCCTCCGTACGGTCGTAGCGGGGCACACCCAGGGCGTCTGGCAGCACCACGTCGACCTCGTCCGCGCCGACCCCGGCCCGACCGAGAGCGAGCCGCATCGCGCGGGCGTACTGGGTCGGGCTCCCCGCCGTGTCGGGGCCGGTGTGGACCGCGTCGTGGGTGGCGCCCCAGCCGGTCAGCTCACCGTAGATCCGGGCGCCCCGGGACAACGCGTGGCCCAGTTCCTCCACGACGAAGACCGCCCCACCCTCGGCGGGGAGGTAGCCGCTCGCCGCCGCGTCGAAGGGCCGGTAGGCCCGCTCCGGATCCGCGACGTCGCTGAGCAACCCGCCCGCCAGCTGGCAGGCCAGAGCGTACGGGCTCAGTGGACACTCGGTGCCGCCGGCGATCACCACCGGGGTGCCGCGGCGGATCGAGCGGACCGCGTGCGCCAGGCTGTCGAGGCCGCCGGCCGCCTCGCTGACCAGCACCCCGCACGGCCCCTTGAACTGGTGGTGGATGGAGAGCTGCCCGACGCTGGCCGCGTAGAACCAGGCGATCGACTGGTAGGCCCCGACGGTCCGCGACGGTCCGCCCCAGAGTCGTTGCAGCTCCCGCTGACCGAACAGGTTCCCACCGGAGGAGCTGGCGAGGGTGACCGCGTAACCGTACGGGTCGGGCGAGCTCTGCGGCAGCCCCGCGTCGGCCAGCGCCAGCCGGGTGGCGGCGAACGCCAGGTGCGTCCACCTGTCGGTCTGCACGAGCTGGCGGCTGTCCGCGTACCCGGTGGCCTCGAAACCGGTCACCTCACCGGCGAAGCGGGTCGGGTAGCCGGCCGGGTCGAACAGGGTGATCGGCCCGATCCGCCGGGTGCCGCCCAGCACCGTCTGCCAGTGCGCCGCCGCGCCGACACCGCTCGGGGCGACCACCCCGATGCCGGTGACCACCGCCCGCCCGGTCACGCGGCCCCCGCCTTCGCCAGCCGCCGGAAGATCATCGCGGACTGGAAGCCACCGAACCCGCTGCCCACGGAGAGCGCCACGTCGACCGGCAGCTCCCGGGCCTCGTTCGGTACGTAGTCCAGGTCGCACTCCGGGTCCCGCGTGGTCCAGTTCGCTGTCGGCGGCACCACGCCGAACTCGATGGCCAACGCGCAGGCCGCCATCTCGATCGAGCCGATCGCGCCCAGCGAATGCCCCACCATCGACTTGATCGAACTGACCGGCACCCGGTACGCGGCCTCGCCGAGCGCCCGCTTGAAGGCGGCGGTCTCGTGCCTGTCGTTCTGCCGCGTGCCGGAGCCGTGCGCGCTGATGTAGGAGACCTGCTCCGGGGCGAGCCGGGCCTGTCGCAGCGCGGCCGTGATGGACAGCGCCATCTCCACCCCGTCGGGCCGCAGCCCGGTCATGTGGTAGCCGTTGCTGTGGCTGGCGTACCCGGCGACCTCGCAGTAGACGTGCGCGCCGCGCCGCCGGGCGTGCTCGGCCTCCTCCAGCAGCAGCACCGCCGCGCCCTCGGCGAGCACGAAACCGTGCCGGTCGGCGTCGAACGGGCGGGAGGCGTGCGCGGGATCGTCGTTGTCGGGGCTGGTCGCCTTGATCGCGTCGAACGAGGCGACGGTGACCGGCGAGATCGGCGAGTCGGCGGCGCCGGCGAGCACCAGGTCCGCCTCCCCGTCGGCGATCAGCTGATGGGCGTACCCGATGGCGTCGATCCCGGAGGTGCAGCCGGTGGAGACCACCTGCGCCGGACCGTGCAGCCCGTACCGGCAGGCCACGTCGGCGGCGAGGCTGCTGGGCACCAACGCCTGGTAGAGGTACTGCCCGCCCAGGGTGGCGTCGACCAGCCACCGCCGGCCGCTGTCGGAGACCGTCACGTACTCCTGTTCCAGCGCCATCGTGCCGCCGACCGCCGTGCCGAGCACCACCCCGGTACGGTCCCGGTCGGCCTCGGTGAGTTCCAGGCCCGCGTCCGCGACCGCCTCGTCGGCGCAGGCGAGCGCGAACTGCACGTACCGGTCGGCCCGGCGGCGTTCGGCGTCGGTGAGCCCGGCGGCGACCGGATCGAAGTCGCACTCCGCGGCGATCCGGGACCGGAACGGCGACGGGTCGAAGAAGGTGATCCGCCGGGTCGCCGTACGGCCCTCGGTGATCGACTTCCAGAACCGGTCCCGGGTGACGCCGCCCGGAGCGACCACGCCGATCCCGGTCACCACCGTGCGGCGCCCGCTCACGGCGTGCCCCCAGTTCGCGACTGCGGGGCTCGCAACCCCGGCTCACTCCTCGCGCTCACGACGTCCCCCCAGTTCGCGACTGCGGGGCTCGCAACCCCGGCTCACTCCTCGCGCTCACGATGTCCCCCGCTGTTCGGCCAGCTCGGTGTCGACGTGGCCGAGCTCCGGACGAGGCGCCAGCGGACCGAGGTGGAACACCACCTCGGCCGGCTCGTCGCCGGTGTTGCGCAGCCGGTGCCGTACGTTGATCGGCACGTGCAGCGCGTCACCGGCGGCCAGCGACACCGGCTGGTCGTCCAGGTCCACGGTGATGGCGCCACGGGCGACGTAGAGGAACTCCTCGCTGTACGGGTGGTAGTGCTCGGCGATGCGTTCGCCCGGGCCCAGCCGGGCCACCCCCATGAAGCCGGAGGTGCTGCCGACGGTGCGCGGGCCCAGCAGCACCCGCAGCTCACCGCCTCGCCGCCGGTCGGCCGGTACGTCCCGGGCCGCCACCAGGCCCACCGTCCGCTCACTCATCGCCGTCTCCCGTCGCCGTCAGCTCCCCGGTCTGCACCCGGCGCTCGATCCGTTCCTTGATGACGGCCAGCTGCACCAGGCTGTTGGTGTTGATCCGGTCGGTCATCCCGGCGTTGTCCACCGGCGCGGTCGGCTTCATCGAGAAGTCCTGCACCCAGGTCATCCGGGTGCCCTCCGGCTCCTCGGTGTAGCGCCAGTGGATCCGCATGTACTCGAACGGTCCGGTCTCCACCCGGTGCGCGTGCACCTGCCGCGCCGTCAGGTCGGCGGTACGTTCGCTGACCCAGCTCCACGACACCCCGTTCTCGTCCGGGTGCATGGTGAGCCGGAACCGCACCGTGTTCCCCTCGCGGTGCAGGATCTCCACCACGGCGTACTCGGTGAACAGCTCGGTCCAGTTCGCCACGTCGTTGGTGATCTCCCAGACCAGCGGCAGCGGCGCCGCGATCACGACGCTGTTCTCGGTGTGCCCCGGTTGCTGTGCGCGCTGCTGCGGCGGCACGGCCTGCTGCGGGTGGCCCGAGCTGTCCGTCTTCCGGGCGACGAGGTCGGCCACCGCCGGGATGCTGAGCTGCGCGGCCTGCTCGGGGATCTGCACCCGGTAGCGGTCGGCGACCACCGCCGACAGTTCGAGCAGGGCGAGGGAGTCCAGTCCCAGTTCCTCGAGGGAGGCGGCCGGTGTACGGGCGGCGGCCTCGGGATCCAGCCCGCAGTGTGCCACCAGGATGTCGGTGATCGCGGTGGTGAGCGGGTGGCCTTGGGTGACGGTCATCAGTTCTCCTCAGTCGGACGTCGGGCTGTCGGTGGCGGTCGACGGGCGGGACCCGGTCGCCGCGGTGGCCGGCGGGTCCGATGTGGTCGCCGGTGAGTCGGCGGTGAGCAGCCGGTCGACCAGACCGGTGTTGTGCCGGCCCTTGCGGAACTCCGCGTCGTCGAGCACCCGCCGGGCGAACGGGATGGTGGTCCGTACGGCCGCCCCGGCGACGTCGAACTCGTCGAGCGCACGTTCGAGCCGGTTGAGGGCGAGTTCCCGGTCGGGCGCCCAGACCGCCACCTTGGCCAGCAGCGAGTCGTAGTGCGGGCCGATCACGTAGCCGGGGTACCCGTGGGTGTCGACGCGGGTGAACGGGCCGCCGGGCGGGACGAAGCGCTCCAGCCGGCCGGGGGTCGGGGCGAAGTCGCGGTCCGGGTCCTCCGCGTTGACCCGGCACTCGACCGCCACCCCGTGCAGGCGGATCTCCTCCTGCCGCAGGCGCAGCGACGTCCCCGCGGCGATGTGCAGCTGCTCGTGCACCAGATCGACACCGGTGATCATCTCGGTGACCGGGTGCTCCACCTGGATCCGGCAGTTGATCTCGAGGAAGTGGAACCGTTCCTTGGCGTCGACCAGGAACTCCAGGGTGCCCGCGCCGGTGAAACCGGCCTCGAGCGCGCCACGCAGCGCGGTCTCCGCGATCGTGTCGAGAGTGGCGGCGGAGAGCGCCGGCGCGGGCGCCTCCTCGATGAGCTTCTGGTGCCGCCGCTGCACCGAGCAGTCCCGCGTGCCCAGGTGCACGCCGTTGCCGTGGGCGTCGCAGAGCACCTGCACCTCGACGTGCCGGGCGTCGGTGAGGTACCGCTCGACGTACACCCGGTCGTCGCCGAAGACCTTCTGTGCGGTGGCGCGGGTCTTCGCGTAGGCCCGGGGCAGGTCGGCCGGCGACCAGACCACGGTCATACCCCGTCCCCCGCCCCCGGCCGCCGCCTTGACGATCACCGGGTAGCCGATCCCGGCGGCGACTTCGACCGCGACGTCCACGGTGGGCACCGGCTCGACGCTGCCCGCCGGCAGCGGCAGCCCGGCCCGGCTCATCAGGGCACGCGCGGACGACTTGTCACCCAGCGCCGCCATCACCTCCGGCCGGGGACCGATGAAGGTCAGGCCGTTCTCCGCGCAGATCTCGGCGAAGTCGGCGTCCTCGGAGAGGAACCCGTAGCCGGGGTGCACCGCCTGCGCGCCCACCTGCCGGGCCGCCTCGACGATGGCGGCGGCGTTGAGGTAGCTGCGCCGGCTGGGCGCCGGCCCGATCCGGACCGCCTCGTCGGCCAGACGTACGGCCGCGGAGTCGGCGTCCGCGGCGGAGTAGACCACCGCCGTGCGCACCCCGAGCTCACGGCAGGCGCGTAGCACCCGCACGGCGATCTCACCACGGTTGGCGATGAGCACCTTCTCGAACATCCCACACCACCTCAGGCCGGTTCCAGCGCGACCAGCGGCTGGTCGTACTCCACCGACTGGCCGTCGTCGGTCAGCACGGCGGTGACCCGGCCACCGCGGTCGGCGGTCACCTCGTTCATGAGCTTCATCGCCTCGACGATCCCGACGACCTGGCCGGGCCGCACCAGATCACCGACGGACACGAACGGAGCCGCCCCCGGCTCCGGCGCCCGGTAGAAGGTGCCGACGATCGGCGAGCGGACCACCGTGTGGCCGGCCGGCTCGGCAGGCTCGGCCGTGGGCGGCGCGACCGGGGCCGGCTCCCGCGACGCGACGACCTCGGCGGGGGCGGTCGCCCCGACGCCGTGCCACTCGACCTCCAGCACGGTCTCGCCGCTGCGCAGCCGCACCCGCCGTACCGGCCCGGCCAGCTCGGCGACCAGTTGCCGGGCGTGCCGGCGCAGCCCGGTCAGCACGGCGTCGGTGCCGGCTCTCGGGTCGGCGCCGTCGGCGACGGTCTCGGGATTCGCCGCGGCCTCCGGCCGGGTCGCTCCGGCGGTCACCGGACACCCGGCCGGTTGCCGGCCCGCGCGGCGCCGAAGCGACGGAAGCGCTGGCGACGATTGCGTACGAGGGTGGCGGGCGGCACGTCGAGCAGCGGCAACAGGTTGGCCCGCACCGCCTCGCGCAGCGCCTCGGCCGCGGCGTCCGGATCCTCGTGCGCGGCCGCGGCCGGCTCCGGCACGATCTCGTCCACCACGCCGAGCCGGTGCAGGTCCGGCGCGGTCAGCCGGAGTGCGCGGGCGGCCTGCGGAGCGGCCGAGCGGTCCGGCCAGAGGATCGCGGCGCAGCCCTCCGGACTGATCACCGAGTAGACCGCGTGCTGGAGCATCAACACCCGGTCGGCCACCGCCAGGGCGAGCGCGCCGCCACTGCCTCCCTCACCGGTGATCACCGCGACGACCGGGGTGGGGAGCACGGTGAGCGCGAGGATGTTCTCCGCGATCGCCGCGGCCTGGCCCTGCTCCTCGGCGCCGACACCCGGATCGGCGCCGGGCGTGTCCACCAGGGTGACCACGGGCAGGCCGAGCCGTGCGGCCAGCCGCATCAGCCGCAGCGCCTTACGGTGACCGGCCGGGCTGGCCATGCCGAAGTTGCGGGTGACGAGCTCGGCGGTGCTGTGCCCCTTCTGGTGGCCGATCACCATGAGCGGCCGCCCGTCGAGGCGGGCCAGTCCGCCGACCACGGCCGGGCAGTCGCCACCCAGCCGGTCGCCGTGCAGCTCGACGAAGCCGTCGAAGGCCGACTCCAGGTAGTCCAGTGTGGTCGGCCGGCCCGCGTGCCGGGCCAGGCGTACGGTCGTCCAGGGGTCGGCCACCTCGGCCGGGCCGGCGTCGGCGGCGGCGTGCGGCGGCTGCTGCCGCGGCACTGGCGGGCGGTGCGCCGGGGCACCGGCCCGGCGCGGATGTCCGGCGCGGGCCGCGGCGAGCAGTGCCACCAGCCGCCCCCGCAGGGCCCGGCGGGGCACCACCATGTCGACCTGGCCGTGCCGGAGCAGGAAGTCGGCGGTCTGGAAGCCGTCGGGCAGCGCCCGGCCGGTGACCTGGCGGATCACCCGGGGGCCGGCGAAGCCCATCCGGGCGCCGCTCTCGGCGACGACGACGTCGGTGTTGGTGGCGAACGAGGCCGCCACTCCGCCGTACGTGGGATCGGTGAGCACGCTGACCGTGAGCAGGCCCGCCTCGCGAAGCGCCGCGATGGCCTGGCTGACGGTGGCCATCTGCATCAGCGACAGCGCGCCCTCCTGCATCCGCGCCCCACCGGACGCGGTCACCAGGACCAGTGGCACCCGCTCGTCGAGCGCGCGCTCGGCGGCTCGGGTGATCAGCTCGCCGACGGCGCAGCCGAGGCTGCCGCCGAGGAAGCGGAAGTCCATCACCGCGAGCACGGCCGGGTGACCGCCGAGCGTGGCGGTGCCGCAGAGCACCGCCTCGACGAGGCCGGTGCCGGCCCGGGCCGCGGTGAGCCGATGCGCGTACGGCACCACGTCGACGAAGTCGATCGGGTCCACGTCGGCGGGGCTGTCGGGCAGCGGCCGGAACGAGTTCGGGTCCACCAACTGCCGCAGCCGGTCCGGCGCGCCGAGCCGGGCGTGCACCCCGCACTCCGGACAGACGTCCAGGTTGCGACGCAGCCGCTTGCGGTAGAGCAGGGTGGCGCAGCCGGCGCAGCGCGACCAGAGCTGCTCCTCGCGCGGCGCGGTGGCGGTCACGGCTGCCGCCCGACCGGTGCGGCGGCGTCGAACCGGTAGAAGCAGTGCGCCATCGCGTCGCGGGGCGAACGCCAGGTCGGCGAGTACGGCGTGATGTACGGCCGTAGTCGGGCGCTGACCCGGTCGAACTCCGGGTGGCCCCGGGCGGCCTGCACCGCGGTGTCGCCGGGCAGCTCGGTCTCGAGCAGGTGCACGTACAGGTCGTGCAACCGGTACAGCGACCGGTGCCGTACCCCGGCCAGGTGCGGCAGCTCCGTGGCGTCTGAGTCGGCGAATATCTGGGCGACCCGCGCCTCCGCGGTCGGGACCACCTTCGCGACGATCAGCGATCGATCCATGGACGGGCCTCCCATCACGGCGTCCGCCGGGTGTGCACGGCGATGCCGGTCGAGCCGGACGACTGCCGCCACGATGCGTCGGGACTCGTCACGAGGGCGTCACCGCGACGCGCTCCACAGCAGCCCCATCTGGTGACGCTGCGTTGACGCAAGCTGTGCAGAACCTATGCGCCGCCCATCCCGAACCTTCCTCGCTAGCAGATATTCGCAGTTCAGAGCTAGTCTCGCGGTTGTTAGGCGACGATCTGCACCGACATCATCGTGTTGACCCAGAGTGACGGTTATTGATAATCTTCGTCACGGTCAGCCCGGCGGCCCGGCGCGACGCCGCGGCCTTGGCAGAGCGAAGACAGCGGTGTCACGGGCAGCCGCGCCGGGGGACACAGCAGACAGCCGGAACGCTCGTCCCGCAGGGGGTGCCGCCGTGGCCGCTGATCCGTCCATGCCGTTGACCGGGGTTCGTCCCGGCGCCGACATCTCGCTGCACCTGCTCGGCGGCTTTCAACTGCTGCACGGGGACACGCCGGTGGTGGTGCCCCGCGGCCTGCAACGGGTCATCGCACTGATCGGGCTGCGCCCCGGCGCGACCCGCTGCCAGCTGGCCGGCCTGCTCTGGCCCGACGCCGCCGAGGAACGAGCGCTGTCATCGCTGCGCACCGCGCTGTGGCGGCTGCGACAGGACCCCTACTGTCCCCTCACGGTCAGCGCGGACACCGTACGGCTGGCCCCGTCCGTCCGACTCGACGTCGACGAACTGGTCGGCACCGCCAACCGGGTACGTGACGACGACGATCCCCGGATCGCGAGCGGGGCGCTCACGGCCGGCCGGCACGACCTGCTCCCCGGCTGGTACGACGACTGGGTACTGCTGGAGCGCGAGCGACTGCGGCAGCTCCGCCTGCACATGCTGGAACAGGTGGCGGGCCAGCACCTGGCGGCGGGCCGGCACGGCGAAGCTCTGGACGCGGCGTTGGAGGCGATGGCCGCCGAGCCGCTGCGCGAGACACCGCACCGGCTCGTGGTGCGCATCCATCTCGCCGAGGGCAACGCCTTCGAGGCGGTGCACGCCTTCTACGTGTACCGGGACCTGCTCCGGCGCGAGCTGCGGCTGGAGCCCTCGGCGGCGATGTGCGCGCTGCTCGACGACACGCTCGCGCCGATCCGCCGCGCTACCCGCGAGGGCGGTGCCGCACCGCGCCGCGCCCCCGGCCACCCGGGCCGCGCGCCGGGCGGACCGGCCCGTCCGGCGTCACCGACGCGGCGCAACGCGTGACGGACAGGTGACAGGCCGGGCGGCACCGTGGGCGGCACGACAGTCCCGAGGCCTCCGACGGGGGCCACCTGCGGAAGGGGTCCGATGAGCCGTCTACTGATCGTGAGCAGGATAGCCCCCGGCGCGGAGGGCCGCGTGGCGCAGATCTTCACCGAGTCCGACGCCACCGAGCTACCCGGCCTCACCGGCGTCACGCACCGGTCGCTGTACTGCCTGCACGACGTCTTCGTGCACCTGATGGAGACCGCCGACGTCGCCCCGGAGGCGTTGAGCGAGGCGCGTAACCATCCGCTCTACCGGCAGGTCAACGAGCGGCTCTCGGCGCACACCTCGCCGTACCTGCCCACCTGGCGTTCCCCCCGGGACGCGATCGCCGGCTGCTTCTACCGGTGGGACGCCGCCACCGCGGCCGCGCCCGCGCCGCGTGCGGCCGGCTGAGGGCAGCCATGTCCGCCTCAGCGCCGCACGTGCTCGTCATCGGCGCGGGCACCGGCGGCCTGTGCCTGGCGCACGGGCTGCGTCGCGCCGGGATCAGCGTCGCCGTGTACGAGCGGTACCGCACCCGGGGCGAGGGGTTGCTCGGCTACCGGGTCGGCATCGGCCCGACCGGCAGCCGAGCCCTGCGCGAGTGCCTGTCGCCGGAGCTGTTCGACATCTACCTGGCCACCTGCGCCCGCTCGCCGCGCTGGTTCAACGTCATCACCCAGCGGATGCGACGGACGGCCTCGTTCGAGCTGCGCCCGGACACCCATCCGGTCGACACCGAACGGTCGGTGTCCCGGATGACGTTGCGCCAGGTCCTGCTCACCGGCATGGAGGACGTCGTCCACTTCGACAAGACCTTCACCCACTACGAGCAGCGTGACGACGGTGCGGTCACCGCCCACTTCGCCGACGCGAGCAGCGCGAGCGGGGACCTGCTCGTCGCCGCGGACGGCACCCACTCCGCGGTACGCCGGCAGTACCTGCCGCACGCGGTGACCCGGGACGCCGGAACGATCAACATCGCGACCCGGATCCCGCTCACCGCGCACACCCGCTCGCTCCTGCCGGAGCGGCTCCAACGCGGCATCTCGCTGATCTTCGGCACCGGCGGGATGATGGGTGTGCTGCACGTGATGGATTTCAAGTGGGACGCCGAGGGCCGCCTGAAGCCCGGGGTGAGCGAGGCCGACGCGGCTCTGCTGTCCCGATGGCCCGGCCGGGCGCACGACCCCACCCGCGACAACATCAACCTGGTCGTCTGGAGCACCGCCCGCAGGTTCCCGCACGACGTGATGCAACGCCGCGGCGAGGAACTCGTGCAGGTCGCGCTCGACCTCACCGGGAACTGGCACCCGAACCTGCGTGAGCTTCTGATGCGCGGCGACCCGGCCAGCGCGCTACCGATCCGGGTCACCACCTCCGAGCCGGTGCCGCCGTGGAAGAGCAGCACGGTGACGCTGCTCGGCGACGCCATCCACACCATGACCCCGGGCCGCGGGGTGGGCGCGAACACCGCGCTGCGCGACGCCGTCCTGCTCTGCCGGCAGCTGCGCCTCGCGGCGGCCGGCGAGAAGACCCTGCTACAGGCGGTCGCGGACTACGAGACGGAGATGCTGCCGTACGGGTTCGCCCGGGTCGCCGACTCACTCAACCGCAGCGGCACCAGTGGGGACGATCGGATGTACAAGCCCGTCGTCGGCCGGCTCGCGCTGCTCGGCGCGCGGGGCTACTTCGGCGTCACCAGCCGGGTGCCCAGGCTACGACGCAACTTCGTGGACGACTTCTACACCTACCGGGGCGAGGAGGACTGAATCCACTGCCTGAACGACCCCGGCGCCGCGACGCGCCGGGGTCGTCGCCGTCCGATCCGGCACCGTGAGTCACGTCCCACGCACCCCTGGTGCCGGACGGCTGCGCCGTTACGGTACGACCCCGAGCCTCCCGAGCGCCCCGGCCGCGCGTATGCGAAGCTGCGGCGGGTTTTCCCACGTTACTTATCGACGAGGTGAGAGGGAGGTCTGCCGTGGCATGGTCCTTCGGGCACTCGCTGACAGTGATACTGGCCCTGCTGCTCGGCGTGGCAGGCGGATGGATCCTGCGCGGCCGGCGCGACGCACAAGAGTCCGGACGGCCCACCGTGGACGGTGGGACGGCCGTGCTCGCCACCCCGGCGCCGGCCGCGGTCACCGACCCCGGACCGGCGGCGGCGACGATCGACCCGGCGCCGAGCGAAGCCGCCGACCAGGCGATCACCGACCCGCTCACGCAGCCGAACGACACCGCGGTGCCGAACGACGCGGCGCTCGCGGCGACGACCGACGCCGTGCCGGCGTCCGACGTCGACCCGGCTGACATGGCGCTGACCGACGGTCCGGTGCCCGTCGTGGCACCGCGTTCCGCGCCCGAGGCCGAGCGGCTCGAGGCCGCCGGAGCGGACGACTCCCCCGAACCGGCGGAGGTCACCGCCGAGTCCGAGCCGGCGACGGGTTCGGCCCTCGGCGACGAATCGGTCCGCGCCACGACGCCCCGGACCGAGACGGGCTTCAGCGCGTCCTTCGCGGCCGAGCCGTTCGGTGTTCTCGTGTCCGCGACCGGCTCCGAGGAGGACACGCGGGCGCACGTCGAGCCGGGTCCCGAGGCCTCTACCGATGTCAGGCCGGCCGCGGACACGCGGGCCGAGGCCGGGCCGGACGTGAAGGCCACCGACGCCGCGACCACCGCCCCGAACCCCGCAGCCGGACCGCCGGCCGAACCGGTCGCCGCCATGCCGGGCGAGGCCATGCCGGGCGAGGCCACGAGTGTCGCCCCGAACCTCGCAGCCGGACCGCCGGCCGCGCCGATCGAGGCCGCGCCGATCGAGGCCGCGCCGGCGGACGGGCCGATGATGGACGCCCCGGTCGCCGGGGCCACGCCGTCCACCCAAGAGGCCAAGGACGACGAGCGAGCCGAGGCGCCGTCCGCGGCGACCCGGCGGTCCGCGGTCGCCACCCCGCCGGTCCGTCCGGTGGCCGCGACCTCGGTCGAGGTGGACGACTTCCGCCGGATCCAGGGCATCGGTCCGAAGATGGCCGCCGCGCTTCAGGCTGCCGGTGTCCGGACCTACCAGCAGCTGGCCGAGCTCGACGAGACCACGCTGCGCGACCTCATCCGGGCCGCCGGCCTGCGGGCCGCGCCCGGCCTGGCCACCTGGCCGCAGCAGGCGAGGGTGCTCGCCTCCGCACCGGACGAGGCGGCGACCGCACTGCCCGTGCAGAACGGCACGAGCGAGGCCTGACACCGGCCGCAGGGCCCGTGCCGCCGAGCGGATCGTCTCGCCGGCACGGGCCCGGGATCCGGGCACGGTTTGCCGCCCGCCGCCACGCCGATGGCCGTGACCGCCACGGCCGACACCAGCCGACCGCCCGGCCCGCCCCCTCGGCGCGTCACACCAGCGCGTCGTCGTACGCCCGCACGCGCAGGCGCTGCCCGGCGCCTGCGGCGAGGCGCACCTGGAGCCCGAGCGGCGCCGCCGCCCGGCGAACCGTGTCCACGTGCAGCGAACCGTGCCGGTCCACGATGAGCACCGGAGGCTCCTCGCGCTCCCCCTCCGGCTGGTGGAACGAGAGCAGCGTGACCGAGGTGGGCAGGTAGGCGGCGTACGCGGCGCGGGCGGCCGCCTCGTCACGGTGCGCGAGCAGGACGAGGTCGGGAAGGTGGGCGAAGTCGGCGGCGAGGCGGTCGACCCTCCAGTGCGCGGGCTCCTCGTCGACCCCCGTCAGGTGGCGGGAACGGTTCGCCGAGGTGATCGCGAGGTGGTCCACCCCCGCCTCGGACGCCGCCTGCTCGATGAAGGCGTTCGACGGGCAGAGCACCCCGGGTGCGATCACCTGCGTGGTGCGTACCCCACGGTCGTGCTGCGTGAGATGGTCCGGCAGCCGGTCGACGGCCGGGCCCCGGAACCCGAACGGGCCCGCGCCGTAGAGGATCTCCATCAGTGCGCGTACCCGCCGCTCCGGCAACCGGGGTGAGATCCGGGACCAGTTGAACATGGACGGTATCCGGTGCGCGGCCACCGTGATGCTGCCGACCTGATCCGCCGACCGCCCCTTGGCCAGGTTGAGCCGGCGTACACACTCCGCCTCCGGCCGGGCGACGAGCGCGTAGAAGTTCGCGAAGGCCACCGCGACGACCGCGCCGTCGGCGAGTGCACGGGCCGCGAACGCCACGTCGGTGGGGCTGTCGATGTACCGGGTCGGGGTCCGGGTGTCCATGGCTCCTCCTCGGCGAGCGCCGTGAGGCCAGTTCTACGTGCGCCTAGGTGGGTGGCGCGGAGATCGGTCCTCGATCCGATAGTGACCACGACCGAACCGGTGCGGCCGGCCGATGCCACCTCGTACCACCGGCCCACCCACGGCCAGCCGGACGGCCCGGGAGGTGCCGCCGATCGGTGGCACCGTTAGCCGATCTGCGTGGCTGGGTACAACCGCTGCACCTCACACACCACAACCCCCTCAGGAGGCACGCCATGCGTGGCACCTCGATACTCGGAGTCCTGGTCGTGATCTGGCTGATCATCGGCGCGATCGCCGCCGGCCAGCGTGGCTACTACGGCGGCGACGACACCAACTGCGCGGAGGCGGGCACCATCCTGGTCACGATCGTGGCTGGCCCGCTGAACTACATCGGCGCCAACCCCAAGGTCGACTGCGCTCTGCCGGAGCCGTCCAAGTAGGACACCGATGCGCGCCGAGTTCGCAACTGACCCCCTGTGCACGGCCGGGCGCACCCGGTGCGCCCGTGGCGGTCATCGAGACCGTCGCGAGCGTCCGGGTGCGCCCTGTCGTACGCCGATCGCCGTCAGCGGAAGCAGTTGGTCACCGGGGTGGTGCTACCCACACAGTTGGTCTGCTCATTGCCGGTGATGACGCTCTCGTCGTCGATGCGGACCTGCGCCCGCTCGATGAAGAGACCGCCCGGCTGCCCGGTCGCGTTGTTGCCGAAGACCTCGCTGGTGTAGATGGACACCTGACCGGCGGTCCCGTAGATTCCCCCGCCCTTCGAGGTGACACCGGCCGCCTCGTTGTTGGCGACGTCGCTGCCACGCACGAGCAGGTTCGACTTCTCGGCGTAGATGCCACCGCCGTGGCCGTGGCTCGTGTTGCCCGCCACCACGCTGTCGTCCAGCGGGAGCAGGCCCTGGGTCGTCGAGATGCCGCCACCCTTGACGGTGGAGATGTTGTCCCGGATCGTCATCCCCCGCAGCACGATCACCGCGTCGGAGTTGGCGATGCCGCCGCCGATCTTGGCCGTGTTGCCGAGCACCTCGGTGTCGAGGACCTTGGTACGGGCCGAGAAGCTGGCGATGCCGCCACCCTGCACCGCGCTGTTCTGAGCGAACGTGGTGCCCTCCACGTCCGCCGCGCCGCGGTAGTTGCCCAGGCCGCCGCCGTACGCGTTGGCGCTGTTGCGGCGGAACTCCGAGTCGCGCAGCGTCAGCACGCCACCGTTGAGCAGGCCCCCGCCCTTGCCCTCGGCCCCGGCCGCGCTGTTGCCGACGAACCGGATGTCGGAGGCAACGAGGTTGCCGTCGTTGAAGATGCCGCCGCCGCCGCCGTCCTTGGAGAGCGAGGTGTTGCTGGTGAAGGTGACGCGCTCGACGACGGCGGTCGCGCCGTGCACGATGTGGATGGCGCCGCCCTCGATCTTGGAGCGCCCGTTGCGCAGCTCGACATCGCGCAGGAACAGCTCACCGCCGTCACGGACCGTGAAGAAGCGGAACTCCTCGGCCTGCTTGTCACGCTCGATGATCGCTCCGGCCCCGTCGATGATGATCGGCTGGTAGATCACCGGCAGGCCCGCCTTGTCGTCCGCCAGGTTGCGCGGGGGCGCCTCCGCGTCGCCGGGAGTCTCGGCCCCAGCACCCGGCGTCTCGGCCGCACCGGGCGTCTCGGCCCCAGCACCCGGCGTCTCAGCCGCAGCACCGGGCGTCTCGGCCCCACCTCCCGGCGTCTCGGCCGCAGCAGCCGGGCTCTCCACCGCGGCGGCCGGGCTCGCAGCCACGGCAGCTGGGCTCTCGGCCACAGCGCTCGAGGTCTCAGCCGCAGCGGCCGGGCTTACAGCCATCGCGCCCGGGGATGTAACCACAGCGGCCGGACTCTCAGCCACGGCAGCCGGACTTTCAGCCACAGCACCCGGGGTTGCGGCCGCGCCGCCCGCGTTCTCGGCCGCGTCGGCCGCCTCCCGCGCGTCTCGGATTCCGCCGTCGTAGTCGTCGGGCTGCGCGAACGCCTGGGTCAACGTGTACCTGCACTTCGGCGCGAGCCGCAGCGACCCGCCACCCTCCGCGTTGGCCTTCACGAGCGCCGCCACGAGCTTCTCCGCGTCGCAGGGCACCTGCACCACCGGATGACGTCCCGTCCCGGGGCCATCGGCAATCCGGCCGTCCGGCCGACCGACGCGGTCACTCGTCGCGTCGATGATGGGCCGGTCTGGTTCACCGGCCGCCGCCGCGACGCCACTGACCCCCACCGCGCCCACGACCAGGCTGCCCGCGAGCAGCCCTCCCGTCATCAACCAACGGGGCCGGCTGGGTACCACCCGCCGGCTCCCTCCGTACGTCGACATCTCTTCCGCCCTCCTGGCTGTCTGACCTAGCCGCGCCGAAACGGGCGCGGGGTGAGCGACGTGCCGTCAACCACCGAAACCCACGATACGAGCGCAATACGGACGGCTTGGTGTGAACGTGAATAGTCGTTGCCATTCATGTTTTGGATCGCATCTGAACCAGGAAGGGGACATACAGCCCGGACACTGGGACGGCGGGCGGTGTGCCGGCGCTCAGCCGCCGACGTGAATGCCGGGACGCCGGGCGGGATCCGGCTCGCTGCGCCGAATGATCTCCCGGACCACCGGCGGGGTGTCGCCGCGTCCGAGGATCAGGTAGCGCAACAGGTGCCCGATGGGACTCCCCTCCGACCACTCGAAGTGGGCGTGTGGCCGGACGCCGGTGACGTCCCGCAGCGCCAGCAGGATCGCGGCGATCGCGTTCGGGGCCGCCGGGCTGCTGGCCCGCAGCACCCGGAACCCCCCGACCTCCACTCCGTGCACCCGCAGCACGTGGCTGAACTCCGAGGGGTCGATGACGTCGATCTCGAGGAAGAGCACGTCGGCCGCGCCGGGCACCGGGTTCATCGCCCGCTGGGCCCGCTCCTTCAGGGTGTACTCCTTCAGCGCACCGGCCTTGCGCTTGTTGGCGATCAGATGCAGCCGCCCGTCGTGCGCCACCGACTGGGCGATGAACCTGCGGGCCGCGTCGTCGAACTCGATGCGCTCGGCCCGCAGCTCGGTCGTCCGCGTCACCCGGGAGATGAGGGACACCACGATGATGGCGAGGATGAACAGGCTGGAGATGGCGATGCCGTCCGGATGCTCGACGATGTTGTCGCCCAGGGCGTACAGCAGCACCAGGGTGAGCACCGTGAAACCGGCGGCGGCGACGCGCTGACGCCGGCGGAGCACGGCGATGGTCACCGCCGTCGCGCCGGAGACCATCATGGCCAGGATCCCGGTGGCGTACGCACCGGCCTGGGCGTCGACGTCCGCCCGGAAGGCGAGCGTGATCGCGACGCTGACCAGCGTGTAGACCACCACGACCGGGCGCACCGCCCGCGCCCACTCCGGCGCCATGCCGTACGACGGCAGGTAGCGCGGCACGATGTTGATCAGGCCGGCCATCGCCGAGGCGCCGGCGAACCAGAGGATGAGCACGCTGCTGATGTCGTACACCGTGCCGAAGACCTCGCCGAGGTGGGCGTGGGCGAGGAAGGCCAGCGCCCGGCCGTTCGCCGGACCGTCCGCCCGGAACGCCTCCGGCGGGATGAGCACCGTGGTGACGAACGTGGTCAGCAGCAGGTAGACCGACATGATCGACGCGGCGGCGGTGAGCAGCCGTTTCGTGTTGCGGATCCGCGCGGCCAGCCGGGCCTCGCGGTCCGCGCCCCGGCCGGACACCAGCGGCATCATGCTCACGCCGGTCTCGAAGCCCGACAGCCCCAGCACCAGCAGGGGAAAGGCGAGCACGGTGGTCAACACCATGTCGCCCGGCCCGCCGACACCCGAGGTCAGCGCGTCGCCCCAGTCCGCCAGGACGCCCGGGTCGCCGACGATCCGGGCCATCGAGTCCGCCACGATCACCGCGTTGAGCACCAGGAAGACGGCGACCAGCGGGATGGCCACCGCCACCGCCTCCCGGAACCCGAGCAGGAACACCCCGCCGAGGACGAGCAGCAGCACCACGGTGACCGCGACGGCGACCCCGGTGCCGTGGAAACCGTCCGGCAGGTACGGGTTCTCCAGCAGGTGCACTGTCGCGTCGGCCGCGGAGAGCGTGATCGTGATGATCCACGAGGTCGCCACGAAACCGAGCAGGACCAGCACGAAGATCTTGCCGCGCCAGAACGGCAGCAACCGCTCGAGCATCGCCACCGAGCCCTGCCCGTGCGGGCTCTCCCGGGCCACCCGCCGATACATCGGCAGCATCCCGAACAGGGTCAGCGCGACGATCAGCAGTGTCGCGAGCGGCGAGAGCGCCCCCGCCGCGACCGCCGCGATGGCCGGCAGGTAGGACAACGTGGAGAAGTAGTCCACCCCGGTCAGGCACATCACCTGCCACCAGGGATGCGTACGGGCCTGCCCCTCCACCGCCTCCGGACCGACCGGCTGCACCCGGTGCCGGAACAGCCACCCGTGCAGACGGCCGGGCGGCGGCGCGGGGCGCGACGGGCTGGGCACCCGCTCCGGGACGGTCACCCGGCGGCCGCTGGGCTCCGGGCGGTTCGGATCGCGGGCGGCCCGCAACTCCGGCCCGGGCCCGGTCGACTGTCGGCGCCCGTGCGCCCGTCGCGGTCTCCCCCCGTGCTCCTCAGCCATGTGCCCCGTCCCGCAACTCGCCGCTCCTGACCCGACCGTAGGGGCTACGCCGGCTCCCGCCCGGCGGAAACGGGGAAGCGGCTCAGCGGCTCACACCCTCCAGCAGGCCGGCCAGGGCGTCCGGGTCGGCGACGGTGATCGTCACCGCCGGGTGACGCAGCCACCGCCCGGGTGCCAGCGCCGGGACGGGGGTACGGAAGCGGACGCAGAGCCCCGCCGCCGTGCTGCTGCCGAAAGTGACCCCGCGGTCGGCCAGCGACAGGTGCGCGCCGATCGCCCGCCACCAGCGGTACGGCCCGCTACGCTCCACCCCGGTCACGTTCTCCCGCGCGGTGGTCAACCGCCAGGGCCCGAAGCGGACGACCAGCCGCCCGTCGTCCACCTCCGCCCAGGCGGTCCCCGGCCGGACGCCGACCAGCGCCAGCATCGGACGGAACGCGGGGTCGAAGCGGAACGGGAAGCGTCGGCTCATCGCGTACCGCCGTTGGGACACGGGGTGGGGCCACCTGGGCGCGGCGGCCCGGGGCGCGCGGGGCGGGGCCTGGCGGTCGGCCGGCGCCGGATCGGCGGATTCATAGGGCCGGCGTACCCGGTGCCGGGCGGCCGACACCCCGAACACCGGAGGCCGGGCAGGCTCAGTCCAGCAGCGCCCGTTCCCAGAGCGGTACGTGGGCGGCCAGGTACCGGGTGGTCTCCTGCCAGTACGCCCCGTCCTCGGTCCAGATCCGGGCCCACGGCTGGCGTCCGTCGCGGGCGCCCCGCCGCAGCAGCTCGACCATCGCCGCGGCCCGCCGCGGCAGCATCGCCGCCAGGGCGGGTCGTTCGGCCTCCGGCAGTCCGTACCCGTCGACCAGAATGCGCAGCCGGCGGGCCGACTCGCCCGCCGGCCGGTCCGCCCGCATGCCGGCCATGCTCTGCGCCGCGTACGCCAGCTCCCAGAGCCGGGATCCCGGGCCCGCCCCGTCCCAGTCGATCAGCACCCAACCCCGCGCGGAGCGGACCAGGTTCCACGGCGCGGCGTCGTGGTGGCAGACCAGTTCCTCGCGGTCCGGCGCGATGGCGGGCTGCCAGCGCGCGCCGGGCGGCGGCACGAAGGTTGCGGTGGCCCGGTGCAGATCGCCCAGGAGGGCGCCGACGCCGGCGAGCTCCCCGAGCGGGTAGGTGCCGTCCACCGGGCCGCACTCGCCCGGGACGTATTCCAGCACCTGCCGGCCCTGTTCGTCGCGGCCGAGCGGGCGCGGCGCACCCGGGAAGCCGACCTCGTGCAGATGTCGCAGCAGCGCGTCCACCGCGTCGGTCCACGGACCGGCCGGGCGGCGGACGGTGTCGCCGACGCGTACCAGCCCTCGGGTGACGTTTCCGGTCAGCGGCTGCTCGTAGCTGGTCACGGGAGCATCCTGCCGACCGGGCGGCCGCAGGGCGCCGCCGGTCCCCCCGAACCGGCGGCGCTTCCCCCGCGCCTTCCGATGGCACGCCCCCGCGTTCCGCCCCCCGGACGGAACGCGGGGACCCCCCGTCCCGGCTACTGCAGGAACGCCCCCAGGGGCGAGAGCAGCAGCCGACCGAGCGCCGCGGCCGTCGAATCCAGCCGGCTGCGCTCACACTCATGGGCGGCCGGGTCGTGCCGGCACTGCCAGATCTTCTGCGCATTGCGCCAGGCGACGTCGCGGGTGTACTCGACCAGCTCCCCCTGGTACCAGTCGTCGATGTCGCCGTTGAGCATGTCGATGAGCAACTGCCACCGCTCCAGGTAGCCCCGGCGCAGCTGCGGGATCTTCTCCGCGAAGATGTTGTTGATCTCGAGGTAGTCGCGGTGCTGGTCACTGCCGTCCACCGGCTCGGACTCGAGGTGGTCGAACGTCGTGACCAGGGCGAACGGCAGGTCGAAGTTGATGTGGGCGTTCACCCCGGCGGCCGCCGAGGGCAACGGACGGGCGTCCGGCCCGTGCATGCGCTCGAAGAGGCAGGCCCAGGCCTTCGGCGTGCCCGCGCTGGAGTCGGTCCAGAGCCGCATCGCGTCGAAGTAGCGGGCCGCGAACTCCACGTCGAGCCGGGACAGGAAGACCGGATCCACGAACCGGTCGTCGTAGAGCCCGTCGAGCACGGTGGTGGTGATGGTCAGGTAGAGCTTGTTGAAGTCCGCCAGCGGGCAGCTGTCCAGCAGCGGAGGCATCCGGACCAGCAGGTCCTGGAGTTTCGTGAGGTGGTCGACCACCGCCGGCACGTCGGCCGGGTGGTCGGCGAGCAGGTCGACGATGTCCCGGTGCACGGGCCCCCAGACCGGTTCCGACATCTCTCCTCCACAGTGGTGCACGACACCTGCTCGCCGACCGCGACAGGGCACAGCCTTTCAGCCGGCGCTGTCCGCCGGATCAGTAGAACGACGTATAAGGCGCGGTCCGCGCCGGGCGGGTCAGCCGCGCCCGTTACGTAGGTAGATCGCGCTGGCCTGGACCCGGGTGCGGACCTGGAGCTTGTCGAAGATGTGCGACACGTGCACCCCGATGGTCCGCTCGCTGATGAACAGCCGCTGGCCGATCTCCTTGTTCGTCAGTCCCTCGGCCACCGCGGCGAGCACCTCGCGCTCCCGCGCGGTGAGCGTCGCCAGGTCGTCGCCGCCCGCCGCGTCCGTCGCCGCGTCCCGCCCCGCGGCCGGCTCCCGCTCGTCCAGGGTCACCCGGGCACGGGTCGCCAGCGTCCTGATCTCCGAGGTCATCGGCACCGCGCCGAGGCCCTGGGCCGTCCGGTACGCCTCGCGCAGCAGCTTGCCGGCGGTCGCCACCCGGCTGCGCCGGGCCAGCAGGGCCTCCGCCTGCCGCAGCCGCGAGTACGCCGCCGGGTAGGGGTGGTTGCGCCGATCCCATTCGGCCACCGACCGGGCCCACAACTCCGGGTCGTTGCCGTCGAGCCGGCTCACCTCCGCGTCGCAGAGCGCCAGGAACCCGTCGACCACGTCACGCACCGGCCGGGCGGCCTTCTCACTCTTACCGGCGACCCGGTCGGCCACGTCGCGCAGCCGCCGTACCGCCGTCCGGTCCACCGGGACGGTGCGGCTGGCGTGCGCCTCGGCCTCGGCGCGCAGCCCGTGCCAGACCAGCGCGGCGAGGATCGCCACGTCGTCGGAGCGGCTCTCGGTCAACCCGCGCTGCACCGCCTGCCGGGCGAGATCGTGCCGCCCCTGCCACATGGCGAGCCCGGCCCGCAGGGTCAACAGCGGGATCACGTGCCGGGCACCACCGCCGGCGAGCACCGTGGCCACGGCGTCGAGGTCCCGGTCGGCGGCCTCGATGTCGCCGTAGCCGACCGAGAGCCGGCAACGGGCCAGCAGCAGCTCGACGGCGTCGGCGCCGGACGGGCGGTGCCGCAGCGCCGCCGCGACGACCTTCTCCGCCTCCGCCCACTGCCCAACCCGGAACAGCCCGTTCGTGGCGATGGCGAGCAGCCGGGTCTCGTAGGTGCGGCCGAGGCCCAGCTCGGCGACCCGCTCGGCACCCCGGCGCGCCACCACCACCCCCTCCTCGAGGATGTTCAGCGGGCCGGTGAGCAACTCGGCCAGGTGCAGGTACGCGCAGGCCACGTCGTCCGGGCGGCCCGCCTGCTCGGCGATCTCCAACGCCCGCCGCACCACCGCTAGGCCGGCGTCCGGGTCCTCCAGGTACGCCTCGCTGAAGCCCAACGCGGCGCTCGCGAGCACCACCTCGGACGTGGCGCCGTCCACCACCGCGGTCAGCTCCAGCGCCTCCCGGGCCCGCCGCCCCGCGTCGGCGTACCGGCCCAGGTGCAGCAGCAACTCGGCCAGGTGGGCGGCGGCGGTGGCCCGTTCCCGGGGCGTGCAGTCGTGGGCCTCCAACGCCCGCCGGTACTCCGCCTCGGCGAGTGCGGACCGCCCGGCGGCGGCGAGGTAGCGGGCCCGGCGGATGTGCAGCGCGCAGCTGGACATGGCGCCCGCGCCGGCCAACTCCTCCAGCAGGGCCAGCGCCCGGGCGTGCTCGCCACAGTGGTGGGCCGCCTCGGCGGCGTGTCCCAGCAGGTCGGCCCGGTCCACCGTACGCGTGCCGACGGCCGGGGCGTCGGCCAGTTGCAGCGCGGCCGACCAGTGCCGATGCGCCTCCGCGTAGCCGTGCAGACGTTCCGCCTCGCGGGCGGCGGCGACCGCCGCCGGCAGCGCGCGGGCGGGCTCGCCGGCCAGCCGCCAGTGGTGCGCCAGCCGGGCCTGGTGCAGCTCGGCCTCCGCCGAGGTCAGCGCCTCGGCGTAGCGGCGGTGCAGCGCGGAACGCTCCGCCGGCAGCAGCTCGTCCTCCAGCACCTCGGCCACCAGCCGGTGCCGTAGCCGGTAGCCGTCGTCCGCGCTGACGAGCAGCCGGTGCGCGACGGTCGCCCGGACGGCCTCGATGAGTTCCTGCTCCGGCAGCGGTACCACCCGTGCCAGCAGCCAGTGCTGCACCGGCTCCACGCCGGCGGCGACGGCGTGCACCACGGCGTGCGCGGGCTGGGGCAGCGCGTCGACGCGGGCCAGGAAGATCTCCCGCAAGGTGTCGGAGAGACCGTCGCGGCCGTCGCGCAGGTCCCGGGCCAGCTCCTCGATGACGAACGGGTTGCCACCGCTGCGCTGCCACACCTGATCGGCCGACTCGGCGCCGAGCGGGCCACCGACCACCGCGGCGGCGAGCTGCTCGGTTGCGCCCCGGTCGAGCGGGGCGAGGTCCAGTACCCGGACCGAGCGCAGCCGGCGCAGCTCGGTGAGGACCCGGCGCAGCGGGTGCGCGCCCTGCAACGACTCGGCCCGGATGGCCGCGAGCACCGACAGCTGGAGGTCGCCGAGACCGGCGAGCAGGTAGAGCAGAAGCTGCCGAGTGCTGCGGTCGACCCACTGCAAGTCGTCCAGCACCAGCACCAGCGGCCGGCCCTCCGCGATCAGGTGCAGCCCGCGGGAGACCCGCTCCAGCAGCGCGCCCGCGCCGTCGGGCCCGGCGGTCTCCTCGGCGAACATCCGCAGCAGCGCCCGGACGGCCATGGAGGTACGGGTGTGCGAGGTGGACAGTTCGGCGTCGAATCGGCGCAGCGCCTGCAGCAGCGGGTGCAGCGGTGAGGCGTCGCCGATGTCCAGGCACGACCCGGTGAGCACCAGGGCGCCGGCGTCGCGCAGCCGCGCACCGACCTCGCGCAGCAGCCGCGTCTTGCCCACACCACTTTCACCGGTGAGGAAGACGGCCGCGGTGTGCCCCTGCGCCACGTCGTCGAGCAGGGCCGACCGGACCGACTTCAGCAGGTCGGCCCGGCCGATGAGCGGTGCAGTGTCCACATCGCTGGCCATGGCAGGCAGCCTAGTCACAGGCCCCCGCACCGTTCTACGGCCGTTTGCCCCATGTGGTACTCCTCGCGTCGGCAATGCGACCGAAGGTTGCGGCGGTCGACATACGTCGTCCTACCGATCCCCCGTCGGCCGCGGAGTGCGAGTCTCCTGAGGTCGCGCGCCGTCAACCGGGGAAAGGCAGGTGGAAGGCCATGTCGACGTTCGCCGCCGCCGCGTCGCGGGTCCCGTCGCCGCGCTGGCCGGTGCCGGAGGAGAGACGGACGGTGACCGTGCTGTTCGTCGACATCGTCGGCTCGACCGCGCTGGTGGACCGGCTGGACCCGGAGGACGTACGGGCGGTGCAGCGGGCGTACTTCGACACCGTGGCGGGGGTGTTGCGCCGCTGGAACGGGGTGGTGGAGAAGTACGTCGGCGACGCGGTCATGGCGTTGTTCGGCGCCCGCGAGTCGGACGGGTTCGACGCGTACCGGGCCGTCCGGGCGGGACTGGAGATCCAGCGGGCGCTGGACCGAAGGCCACTGCCCGGCGCCGTCGTGCTGCAGGTGCGGGTCGGAGTGGCCACGGGCGAGGCCGTGGTGGAACTGCCCGCCGTCCGCGACGGAGGGCACGGCGTGGCCAGCGGCGCGGTCATCACCACCGCGGCGCGGTTGCAGGCGTACGCGCCGCCGGGCGCGGTCGTCTGCTGCCCGGCGACCCAGCGGGCCACGGCCGGGCTGGTGAGGCAGCGGCAGCTCACCCCGGTCACGGTGCCCGGCCGGACGCCCGCCTTGGGAATCTGGCAGGTGGTGGCGCCGACCGGGCAGCCTGCCCCGCGACACGACGGACCGCTCGTGGGCCGGCGGCGGGAACTGGCCACCGCCCGGGACCGCATCATTCGCGCGATACGCGAGGGCAACCCGCAGTGGGTGTCGGTGACCGGCCCGTCCGGCAGCGGCCGCAGCCGGCTGCTGCACGAGCTGACCCGGGCGGTCGACGTGGTCGACGGGGCGCCGGTGCGTTGGTGTGTGGCATCCTGCCCGCCGCATCCGCACGAGTCGTTGGCCCCCGTGGCCAATCTGCTGCGCGACCTGTTCGCTCTGGGCCCGGCGGACCCGTCGTCGGCGGTCCGCGAGCGGTTGGCCGGCGCGCTGACCGGGTTGCTTCCGCCCAACCGGCTGGCGACGGCGGTGCCCGCGCTGGGACGGCTGCTCGCGGCGCCGGATGCCACCGCTGCCGCGGCCGCGGCCTGGTTCCACGAGGTGCTGCTGCGCCTGGCCGCCCGGGGACCGCTCGTGGTGGGGATCGACGACCTGGACCGGGCGGTCCCGGCGGTCGACCGGTTCCTGCACGCCCTGTTCACCGCGGCCGCCGCCCGGGCGCTGCCACTGGCCGTGGTGACGCTGCACGGCACGGACCGGGCCGAAGGTCTGCCCGTGGCGGCGGGCCGGCGCTGCCGCGTACCGCTGCGCCCACTCGCCCCGGTTCAGACCGGCCGGCTGCTCCGGCAGCTGCTGGTCCGCTCCGGCCAGCCGGTGAACCGGGTGGGTCGGCTGCTCCCGCTGGTCGGTGACACGCCCGGACACGCGGCCGCGTACGTCCGCTCGCTCGCCGACGGCGAGGACCCGGCGGCGCCGCCGTTGCCGGAGGCGCTGGTTCGCGCGGTCGGGGCCGAGGTCGACCGGCTGGACGGCACGCAGCGGGCGGCGCTGATGGCCGGGGCCAGCCTGCCCGACGGGTTCACCGCCGACGCCGTGGAGCGGTTGCTCGGCTGGTCGCCGGGGCAGGCCCGGCCCGCCCTGGCCGCGCTGCTGGCCGCCGACCTCCTGATCGCCCTCACCAAGGGCCGGTACACGCTGGCCACACCGGCGCTGCGCCGGGTGGCCGCCGGTCGGTTGCCGCGCCGGCTCCGCGTCGTCTTCGCCTCGCGCGCCGCGCAACGGTTGGGATCGGAGGGGCCGGTTCCTGTCGTCCGCGACGCCGGTCCCGCCGGGTCGGCACCGCGCTGGGCCGCCGCCCGGTCCGCGGCGCAGTCCGCACGCCCCGGCCGGGACGGCCACCCGTCGACGGCGACCTTCCCGGTCAACCCGGCGTCGGCACCCCGATCGGACGGCACGGCCCGACGACGGGACTTCCGGCCAGCCAGGGAAGATCATCCGGAGCGGCCGGTCGGCGATCGGTTGTCCCCGGTCGGACGTCCGGGCAGCACCGACCTGCCCGCCTCGCGCCCACCGGCGCCCACGCCGCGAGAGGTCCGGCCCGGCCGCTGGCCGGATCGAGCGGACCCACCGACACCCACGCCGCGAGAGGTCCGGACGGGCCGCTGGCCGGATCAGGCGGATCCGGCGGCGCAGGAGCCGCACGTCCACTCCGGCGCGGCCGCCACGTCCGGAGACTCCCCGCCCGTCACGGCCGGGACCGCCGCCGCCTGAGCCGCCGGCAGTCGGTGCCGCTGAGGCGGTAATCCGTCGACCGAACCGCCCGCCCCGGGCCGGCTCAGGCCGGCGCGGACGGAAGGCCGGCCGGATCGGGTGCCGGCTGCGAGGATCGGTGGCCGGCGAGGAAGGCCAGGACCCGGTGCCAGGTGGCCTCGGTGGCGGCCGCGTCGTGGTCGGGCACGTCCGGATCGGTGAAGAGGTGTCCGACGCCCGGGTAGCGGAACACCTCGAGCTGCGCCCCGGCGGCGGTCATCGCCGCGCGCCACTCGTCGACCTCCTCGGGTGGCTCGTACCTGTCCGGGTCGGCGAGGTGCAGCTGCACCCGCAGGCCCGGCCGGACCGCGGCCGGCGAGCCGCCGGTGCCGTGCAGGAGCAGCAGCCCGGCCGTGGCCGGACGCTCCGCGAGCAGGGCCCCGGCCACCCCGGCGCCCATCGAGAAGCCGGCCAGCACCGTGTCCGGCGGCAGGTGCGCGACGGCCTCGGCAGCTCGGCCGAGCACCACGTCGTGGCCGATCTCCGCCAGCAGGGCGAAGCCCTCCTCGACGTCGTCCGCGGCCGGTACGCCGTAGAGGTCGGGTGTGACCACCTGGTGCCCGGCGGCGCGCAGGCGTTCGGCCGCCGCCAGGACCGCCGGGCGCAGTCCGTGGACGGAGTGGAAGAGCACGACATGTCCCATCGGGTCATCCTGCCGTGTCCCGAGGGCCGTTCCGGGCAGCCCGCGCCGGAGCACGGCACCGTGCCGGGCAGGACCGACGGCGGCGCCGGCCCGCCACCGGCGGGTCAGCGACCGGGTGTCGCGCCGTCGGCGGCGGGCGCGGGCCGGTCGACGAGGGTGCGGCTGCGCCCGCGGAACTCGGCGATCACCGCGCCGTCGTCCCGGGTGACGGTGACGTCGTAGATGCCGCTGCGGCCGTAGCGGGTGCGCTCGGTGGCGTACGCGGTCAGCAGGTCGCCCACCCGTGCCGGCCGGACGAAGGTGATCTCCCCACCGGCCGCCACGGTGGCCGGACCCCAGCTGTTGCAGGCCAACGCGAAGGCGGTGTCGGCCAGCAGGAAGACGAAACCGCCGTGGGCGATGGCGTGCCCGTTGATCATCGCCTCGGTCACCCGCATCCGGGCCACCGCCGCCCCGTCGGCGGCCTCTACCAGCTCTACGCCGAGCCCACGGGAGGCCGGATCGGCGTCGAACATGTCGTACGCCGCGTTGCGCTCGTTTCCCACGTCAGCCCGCCCGCCGCTGGTCGACGATGCGCCGCATCTTCCCCATGGAACGCTCCACCCCGTCCGGTGCGATCACCTCGACCGCCACGCTCACCCCGATGGTGTTCTTCACCAGGTCCGCCAGGGCGGCGCCGGCCCGCTCGGCGGCGTCGCCGGCCACCCCGGCCCGGCGCTCCACCTTCACGGTCAGCGTGTCCATCCGCCCCTGCCGGGCGAGTACGCACTGGAAGTGCGGGGACAGCTCGCGCGTACGGAGGATCAGCTCCTCGACCTGGGTCGGGAAGATGTTCACTCCACGCACGATCATCATGTCGTCGGTGCGTCCGGTGATCTTCTCGATCCGGCGCATCGGCCGGGCGGTGCCCGGCAGCAGCCGGGTCAGGTCACGGGTGCGGTACCGGACGACCGGCATCGCCTCCTTGGTCAACGAGGTGAGCACGAGTTCGCCCCGCTCGCCGTCGGGCAGCACCTCGCCGGTCACCGGGTCGATGATCTCGGGGTAGAAGTGGTCCTCCCACAGGTGCAGCCCGTCCTTGGTCTCGACGCACTCGTTGGCCACGCCGGGGCCCATCACCTCGGAGAGCCCGTAGATGTCCACGGCGTGCAGGTCGAGCAGGTGCTCCATCTCCCGGCGCATGTCCTCGGTCCACGGCTCCGCGCCGAAGATGCCGACCTGCAACGAGGTGGCGCGTGGGTCGATCCCCTGTCGACGCATCTCGTCGAGGATGGCCAGCATGTAGCTGGGCGTGACCATGATGATCTCCGGCTGGAAGTCGCGGATCAGCATCACCTGACGCTCGGTCATCCCACCGGAGACCGGGATGACGGTGCAGCCCAGTTCCTCGGCCCCGTAGTGCGCGCCCAGGCCGCCGGTGAACAGGCCGTAGCCGTAGGCGACGTGCACCCGGTCGCCCGGCCGGCCGCCGGAGGCGCGGATCGACCGCGCCATGAGCCGGGCCCAGGTCGTCAGGTCGTCGCGGGTGTAGCCGACCACGGTCGGCCGGCCGGTCGTGCCGGACGAGGCGTGCAGCCGGGCGATCCGCTCGCGGGGCACAGCGAACATGCCGAACGGGTAGTTGTCCCGCAGCTCGGCCTTGCCGGTGAACGGGAACCGGGCCAGGTCGGCCAGGTCACGGCAGTCGTCGGGATGCACATCGGCGGCCTCGAAGGCCCGCCGGTAGTGCGGCACGTTGTCGTACGCGTGCCGTAGCGACCAGCGCAGCCGTTCGAGCTGCAACGCCCGCAGTTCGTCCACACCGGCGCGTTCGATCGGCTCCAGGTCCTGGGGGCGAGGGGTGCGGTCCTGCATCGGTTCCTCCTGCGCGACGTCGGTGGCGCGACCGGCGTCCGCGGCACCGTCCGCGCCGGCACCGGCCCTCCCGGGCGTTCGCGCCGGCGGCCGGATGCATCCCGCGCCCGCCGATGGCGGAAACCGTACGCCGACTCCGGCCGTGCACCGTCGTCGGGTGCCCGGGCGTCGGGAGGCCCTCGGTGGCCGGCCGTCGCCGAGCCGCCCGGTCCCGGTCAGACGGTCAGCAGGGTCTTGCCGAGAGCCGACCGGTCCTCGATCGCCCGGTGCGCGTCCGCCGCCTGGTGCAGCGGAAAAGTCTGGCCGATCAGTGGCCGGAGCCGACCCGCCGCGGCGGCGTCGAGCGCGGCCCGCAGGTACCGACGTCGCCGCTCGGGGCTGAACTGCACGTCCGCGATGCTCAGGACGTTGATGCGCCGGCCGCGGGCCGTGCCGGCGTCGGGCACCGCGAACGCGCCCGCCGGGGTGCCGTGTGCGGAGAACCAGCCGCCGTCACGCAGCAGGTCGAGCGCGGCCCGCCCGTATCCGCCGCCGGCACCGTCGAGGACCACGTCCAGGCCGCCGGTCGCCGCCCGGACGAGGCCGGTCCAGCCCGGATCGGCGTAGTCCACCGCGAGGTCCGCTCCGAGTCGGTACGCGGCCGCACGCTTGGCCGCGCCCCGGGCGGCCGCGACGACGTACCCGCCGGCCGCACGTGCCTGTTGCACCAGCAGGGCGCCGAGCCCACCGGCGGCGGCCGTGATCAGCACCCGGTCGTCGGCGCGTACCGGCATCAGGTCGAGCAGCCCCATCGCGGTCACTCCGTCGTGCAGCAGGGCGGCGGCGTCGGGCAGGGAGACCTCGTCCGGAACCGGCAGCACACCGTCGACGGGCACCGCGGCCCGTTCCAGGTAGCCGCCGCGTTCGTCGGTGCGGGTGACGACCCGCCGGCCGATCCAGGTGGGGTCGACGCCCTCACCCACCGCGCCCACGATCCCGGCGACGCCCACACCCGGCCGGTACGGCGGTACGACCGGGAAGTGGTCGCCGCCCGCACCGCGGCGGATGGCCGTCTCCACCCAGAGCACGTCGGCGACGGACACCTCGACCAGCACCTCACCGGGGCGGGGCACCGGCTCCGGCGCCTCGGTCAACGTCAACACCTCCGGGCCGCCGAACGCGGCCACCTCGATCACCCGCATGCCGCCCTCTCCCAACGCTCGTCGTACGACCAGCCTGGGCGGTGAAGTGGGGTTGAGGTCAAGCGGTCACCGGCGGCGGATCTCGCCGGACGGGTCAGCGGGGCGCCGGGAGGCGGTGCAGGGCATCGACCAGGGGGGCGAGTTCCGGGATCTGCTCGGCCTCGGCCAGTGCGCTCGCGAGCACCCGGTCGTGGGTCGGACGGGCCCGGGCGAGCAGCTCGGAGCCCGCCGGGGTGAGCTCGGTGTAGATGCCGCGCCGGTCGTCCGGGCAGAGCCAGCGGGTCAGCAGGCCGCGTTCCTCCAAGCGGGTGACCAGCCGGGTGGTGGCGCTGCCGGAGAGCGCGGCGGCACGTGCCAGCTGGCGCATCCGCATGTGCCAGCCGTCCTGCCGGGAGAGGGCGTCGAGCACGGTGTACTCGACCACCGAGAGCTCGTGGTCGGCCTGCAACGCCCGTTCCAGGGCGGTCTCGATGTGTCCGTGCAGAGCGGCGAGAACGCGCCAACCCTGTGCGCGGATCTCGACCGCGTCGTCGCCGATGCCCATGCCGCTTCCCTTCGGTGGTGCCGGCCACCGGAAGGCTAGCACGCTTGCGCCGGTATAGCGCGTGTGCAACTATCTCGTTGTTCACGCGTGTAGTTGCACACGCTTGCCATTTCCCTCCTCGCCTGACCGGAAGGACTCATGTCCGCACGTTCCCAGTCCCTGCCCGCCGGCCTGATCGCGCTGGCCATCGGCGCCTTCGGCATCGGGCTCACCGAGTTCGTGATCATGGGCTTGCTGCCCGAGGTGGCCGCGGACTTCGCCGTGACCGAGCCGGTCGCCGGCTGGCTGATCTCCGGTTACGCGTTGAGCGTCGCCATCGGCGGGGTCGCCCTGACCGCCGCCGTCACCCGGCTGCCCCGCAAGCAGGTGCTGCTCGGCCTGATGGTGCTGTTCATCGTGGGCAACCTGCTCTCGGCCGTGGCCGGCAGCTACTCGATGATGATGGTCGGCCGGGTCGTCGCCGCGCTCTGCCACGGCGCCTTCTTCGGCATCGGCGCGGTGGTCGCCGCCGGGCTCGTCGCCCCCGCCCGCCGGGCCGGCGCCATCGCGATGATGTTCGCCGGGCTCACCATCGCCAACGTGCTCGGCGTGCCGTTCGGCACGCTGCTCGGTCAGCACCTCGGCTGGCGCTCGACGTTCTGGGCGATCACCGCCATCGGTGTCGTCGCGTTGATCGGCCTGGCCCTGCTCGTCCCGGGGCGGACGGCCGGGACGGCCGACGCCCCGGCCGGCGGGCTCCGCGGCGAGTTGCGCGCCTTCACCCACCCGCAGGTCTGGCTCTCGCTGGTGATCACCGTTCTGGGCTTCGGCGGAATGTTCGGCGCTTTCACCTACATCGCCTACACCCTCACCGAGGTGAGCGGCTTCGCGTCCAGCTCGGTCCCGTGGCTGCTGGTGCTCTTCGGGGTGGGCCTGTTCGCCGGCAACCTGCTCGCCGGCCGGGCGGCAGACGTCTCGCTGTCGCGGACCCTGGTCGTCGTCCTCACCGCGCTCACCGTGGTGCTGGCCGCGTTCGCCCTGACGGCCGACAGCAAGGCGCTGACCATCGTCGCTCTGCTGCTGATGGGCGGTTTCGGCTTCGCCACCGTTCCGCCACTGCAGATGCGGATCATGCACTACGCGCAGCAGGCGCCGACGCTGGCCTCCGGGGCGAACATCGCCGCCTTCAACGTCGGCAACGCGCTCGGCGCCTGGGTCGGTGGACTGACCATCGCCGCCGGGCTCGGTTACACCTCGCCGATCTGGGCGGGTGCCGCGCTCACCCTGGGCGGCTTGGCGGTGCTGCTCTTCTCGCTGCGACTGGCCGCCCGGCGACCGGAACGATCGACCACGGCGGAGTTGCGGGAACCGGTCGGCGCGGCGTGACGGCTCGGCCGGCGGCGAGGCGAGGCGACGCCCCACCGCCGGCGGGCGCGCCCCGCCGGGTCAGGACGGAACGACCCGACGGGTGATCATCGCTCCACCATCATCCCCTTGTTGCCAATTATTGGCAACAAGGTCTGGACGGTCGCCGCGCGACGTAACTAGCCTCGTGGGCTATGAGCCCTTACATCACTGACGCCGCCGCCTGGCAGGAGAGCTGGGACCGGCAGCAGGAGGCGTACCTGCCGGACCGTGAGCATCGGTTCACCACGATGCTCGACGCGGTCGACGCGGTCACCGACGGCGTGCCCCCGCGGGTGCTCGACCTCGCCGGCGGCACCGGCACCATCTCGCTGCGAACGCTGGCCCGTTTTCCCGACGCCGGGGTCACCGTGCTCGAGCTCGACCCGGCGCTACTGGCCATCGCCGAGGCCTCGCTGGCCGGGCGGGCCACCGTGGTCACCGCGGATCTGGGCCGCCCCGACTGGGTGGCCGCCCTCCCCCACCGGGCGTACGACGCCGTGCTCACCGCCACCGCCCTGCACTGGCTGCCGGCCGACCGGCTCGCCCGGCTCTACCGCGAGATCCGCGAGGTGCTGCGGCCGGACGGGATCCTCGTCAACGCCGACCACATGCCCGACGACGCCCTGCCGGAGCTCACCAAGCGGCTCGCCGCCCGGGCCCACGCCCGGTACGCCGCCCGGTACGCCGCCGGTGCGGCCCTCTCCTGGCCCCAGTGGTGGGAGCGGGCGGGCGAGGACCCGGCCCTCGCCCCGCTGGTCGAGCGCCGGCACGCCATCTACCCCGCCGGTCACAGCCCCGAGTGGACGCCGCCCGTCTCGTGGCACCTGGCCGCGCTGACCGACGCCGGCTACCACGAGGTGGGCACTCTGTGGCGCGGTGGCGCGGACGCCGCCGTCGTCGCCCTCCGCTGACCCCGCGCGGCTGCCCGGGCGTATCCTGAAACTCCTTGATCTTGCAGAACGCAGGGCAGCGTCGCAGGAAGGGGGCCCTCGCTCCTCACATGGCGGGGCTCTCCTCACGCCCACGGCGGTATCACCACCGGCTCACGCCGACGCACCGGCGGGCCAGGCGGACGTGCCCGGTGGGCGACGGGAGGGTGGCAGGTGACGGAGCGGGCGGGTCGGCGGGTCGACCCGGACGTCGACCTGCGGGTACCCCGCGACCGGCGGGAGCTGGCCCGGCACCCGGCGGCGGTGGTCGGCGCGGTCGCCGTCGGCGGGGTGCTCGGCTCGTTGGCCCGCGCCGGCCTCCAGGCGGCCTTTCCACACGGGCCGGACACCTTCGCCTGGGCGACCTTCGGCATCAACCTCACCGGGTGCCTGCTCATCGGGGTGCTGATGGCGGTGCTACGGGCGGCCGGCGGCGGGCCGCCGCTGGCCCGGCCGTTCCTCGGCGTCGGCGTGCTCGGCGGTTACACCACCTTCTCCACGTACATCGTCGACGTGCACCAGGCGCTCGTCGCGGGGGCACCGGGCGTCGCCCTCGCGTACCTGGTGGGCACCGTCGTGGGCGCGCTGCTCGCCGTCTGGGCCGGCGACACGGCCGCCGGGCGGCTGCTCCGGCGGAGCGGCCGGTGAACGTGCTCCTCGTCGCGCTCGGCGCGGCCCTCGGCGCCCCGCTGCGTTACCTCACCGACCGGGCCGTGCAGGCCCGCTTCGGCTCGGCCTTCCCGTGGGGCACCCTGACGGTCAACGTGGTGGGCTCGCTGGTGCTCGGCGTCGTGGTGGGACTGCCGATCCCCCCCGCGGTCAGTGCGCTGGTCGGCACCGGGTTCTGCGGGGCGCTCACCACCTGGTCCACGCTCAGTTACGAGACGCTGCAGCTGGCCCGGTCCGGCGGGGGGCCGCGGTCCCTGGCCAACGTGCTGGGCAGCGTCGCCGCCGGCCTGGCCGCCGCCACCGTCGGCTACGCACTCGCCCGCGCCCTCACCGGCTGACCCCCTGGTCGATCACGAGGTTGGCGGCGTGTCCGATCTCCGAACCCGCCGTCAACCTCGTGATCGCCGAGATCAGGGCGCGGGTTCACGCAGGGCGGCCACCGGGCCGACGACGAAGAGGGCCGGCGGGCGGAGACCGGCCCGCGCGGTGACGGCGGCGATCTCGTCGAGGCACCCGGGCACGGTCCGCTGGTCGGCGTGGCCGGCGTCCTGCACCGCCAGCACCGGGGTGTCCGGCGTCCGGCCGTGCTCGATCAGGGTGGCAGCGATCTTGCCGATCGTCTCCACCGCCATGAGCAGGACCAGGGTGCCCCGGGCACGGGCCAGCGCGGCCCAGTCGACCAGCGACTGCGGATGCCCGGGTGGCAGGTGCCCGGAGACCACGGTGAACTCGTGCGCGACCCCCCGGTGGGTCACCGGCACCCCGGCCAGCGCCGGGCCGGCGAGGGCGCTGCTCACACCGGGCACCACCGTGACCGGCACACCGGCCGCCACGCAGGCCTGGACCTCCTCGTGACCACGACCGAAGACGTACGGGTCGCCACCCTTGAGCCGGACCACCCGACGTCCGGCACGGGCGTGCTCGACCAGGGTCGCGTTGATGTCGTCCTGCTCCATCACCGGTCCGCGGGGCACCTTGGCCGCGTCGACGACCAGCACGTCTGGGCGCAGCCCGGCGAGCAGCCCGCGCGGGGCGAGGCGGTCGACGACGACCACGTCCGCCGCGTCCAGCAGCGCCTGCCCCCGTACGGTGATCAGGTCGTCCGGCCCCGGACCGCCGCCGACCAGGGCGACGCCGCCGCGACCGGCGCCGTCGTGCTGATCGTGGTCGTGGTGGGCCTGGTCGTGGTGCGCGTGGTCGTGCGGGCCGTGGTGATGGTGGTGGCCACCGACCGGGTCGTCGGGATGGTCGTGCGGGGTCTGCGGCCGGCCCACCTTGTCGGCGAAGCCGGGCATCAGCACCCGGTACGCGCAGGTGTCGCAGTTCATCCGGATGTCACCGCGCAGCGCCTCGGCGTACCGCTCGAGCACCAGGTCGGCGAGCGGGTCGCAGTCGCCGATCAGGTCGGCCACCCGCACGTCCAGGTCCGGATGCGCGGCGGCGTACGCGGCCGACTGGGCCACGATCCGGTCGGGCAGCACACCGGCGAACAGGAAGTACGGCGCCACCACGATCCGCCGGGCGCCGAGCCGGCGCAGCCGGTCCAGCACCGCCGGCACCGACGGCTCGGCGAGGGAGATGAAGCCCGGCTCGACCCCGGCGTAGCCGCGCCCCTCCCAGAGCAGCCGGGCCACCTTCGCCACCTCGGCGTTGGCGTCCGGATCGGTGGAGCCCCGGCCGATGAGCGCGACCCAGGTGCCGCCCCGGTCCGCGCCGGCGAGGGCCGCGTCGACGCGCTGCTCCAGCACGTCGTGCAGGACCGGGTGCGGGCCGAGCGGGCGGCCGTAGGAGTACGCCAGACCGGGGTGCCGGTCCTGCTCGCGGGCCATCGCGGCGGGGATGTCGCCCTTGCCGTGCCCGGCGGCGGTCAGCACCAGCGGCAGCGCGACCAGCTTCCGATGCCCCCGCCCGACCAGCGCGCCGACCGCGTCGGTGAGCGGCGGGCGGGACAGCTCGATGAAGCCACCCTCGACGTCGATGCCGGCGGCCCGCCGCCGGACCCGCTCGACGAGCGCGGTGAACTGGTCGACCCCGGCCGTGCTTCGGGTACCGTGCCCGACGATGACCAACGGCGTCATGGCTGCTCCGAGGTGTAGAGCATGGCGTTCACGGCAGCGGCGGCGACCGCCGAGCCGCCCTTCTCGCTGCGGTTGGACACGGCCGGCAGACCGCTGGCCCGCAGCGCCGCCTTGGCCTCGGCGGCGCCGACGAAGCCGACCGGAAGGCCGACGACCATCGCCGGTTCGGCGTCCAGGCCGATGAGCTCGGTCAGCGCGGTGGGGGCACAACCGACCGCCCACACAGCACCCCGGCCGACCCGGTCGTACGCGACACGGACCGCCGCCGCAGACCGGGTGATCCCCGCCGAGCGGGCCAGCTCGGCGACCGCCGGCTCGGCGACCGGGCAGATCGCAGCCCGGCCGGTGATGCCGGCGGCGACCATCGCCACGTCGGTCACCAGCGGCGCGCCGCCGCGCAGGGCGGCCAACCCGGCGGTCAGCGCCGCCTCGTCGCAGACCAGATCGGTGACGTAGTCGAGGTCCGCGCTGGCGTGCACCACCCGCTCGGTCACCGCGCGGCTCAACGGCGGCAGGTGGCTGAGGTCCACCCGCTCCCGCAGGATCTGGTACGACAGTTGCTCGATCGGGTGCACGACGCGACTCACCGGTCCCGCCCCGCGTCCCGGCCGCCGCTCGGGGTGGCAGACGTGCAGGGAGTGGAACTCATCGGACTCCTTCGAAAGGCTCGGGCCCGGTGACGCGGATTGCGTCCACCGGGCAGATCTCCAGGCATTCCAGGCAGCCGGTGCAGCGATCGGGGCCTACCTCGAGACCGCCGGGAACCGGCCGGATCGCGTGCACCGGGCAGGTGAGCAGGCAGGCGCCGCAGCCCTGGCAGGGGCCGATGGTCACGACCGCCACCGGTACCCCCGCGGGGTGACCATCCGGCCCGCGACGACGCGGGTGTCGCTGTTGCCGACCACCACGACGCCGTACATGTCGACCACTGTCACGTCGAGGTCGGCGAGGGTGGCCAGGTGCACCCACTCATCGGGTCGGCTGGCGTTGCGGACGACGCCGACCGGGGTCGACGGTGGACGGTGCCGGCCGAGGATCTTCAACGCCGCGCCGAGCTGCCAGTCCCGAGCCCGGCTGCGCGGGTTGTAGAGCAGCACCACGAAGTCGCCCTCGGCGGCGGCGGTGAGCCGGCGCTCGATGACCTCCCACGGGGTGTGCAGGTCGGAGAGGCTCAGGTAGGCGTGATCGTGGCCGAGTGGGGCGCCGAGCAGCGCGCCGGCGGCGAGGGCGGCCGTCACCCCCGGCACGCCGACCACGTCGATCCGCTCGTCGGCGTACTCGAGCGCAGGGCTGGCCATCGCGTACACCCCGGCGTCGCCGGAGCCGACCAGCGCCACCGCCCGGCCGGCGGCGGCCTCGGACACCGCGGCCCGAGCGCGGGCCTGCTCCGCGCCGAGGCCACTGGCCAGCACACGGGTGCCGGGTCGCAGCACGTCGCGCACCTGATCGAGGTACTGGTCCAGACCCACCACGACGGCGGCCCGACGCAGTTCGGCGACGGCCCGCGGGGTACGCAGGTCGGGCGCGCCCGGGCCGAGCCCGACGAGGGCGAGCCGGCCGCGTGGGGCGTGCCGGGCCACGGCGACGGTGGCCATGGCGGAGGCGGTCTTCGGCACCAGCAGCTCCGCGTCGGCGGGCCGGTCGGCGGTGCCGAGCAGCGCGGCGGCCTCCGCGACGCTCGGTGTGCCGACCGCCGCGCGGACCACCTCGCTCGGATGCGGCACGTCGACCGCCGCGAGCTGCGCCGCCGGCCGGGTCACCAGCGGTACGCCCAGCGCCTGCGCGGTCGCCACGATGCCCGCCTCGTCGGCCTTCACGTCGGCGCTGGCCAGGCAGCGCAGGCTGGCCGGGCTGAGTCCGGCGTCGGTGAGCACCCGGCGCAGCAGGTCGGCCACCTCGGCGGCCGGTACGCCCCGGCTGGCGCCGACCCCGGCGACCAGCGACGGCGGCCGCAGCACGGCGGTCCGCCCGTCGAGCGGCACCACCCGATCGGTGACCAGCAGCCGGTACGCGGCACCCTCGCGGCCGCGACCGGCGCCGTCGTCGGCGGGGTCGGGGGTGTCGGCGGTGTCGGCGTGGACGTTCTCCGGCAGAGCGGGCAGCGGCCAGGCGGCGTCGGCGATCAGCCGAACCGGCTCACCGTCCAGGATGGCGCGGGCGACCGCGGCGACCGCCCCCTCGACCGGCCAGCCGAGCGTGTCCAGCCCCGGCAGGCCCACCGCGTCGGTGGCGGTGGTGACGACCGGCTCGGCGTCGAGCAGCGCGGCGACCCGCACGGCCAACGCGTTTGCGCCGCCGGCGTGCCCACCGAGCAGCGCCACGGCGTGCCGCGCCGCCTCGTCGACCACCACCACGGCCGGGTCGGTGCGCTTGTCGCCGAGCAGCGGAGCGAGGATTCGCACCACCGCCCCGGTGGCCAGGAACGCCACCACCGCGTCGCACTCGGCCCAGGCGGCACGCAGCGCGTCCGCGACGCTCGCCCCGGGCACGAGGTGGGCCTGCGGCCACGCGCGGGCGAGGACGTGGGCGTGCCGGCGACCCGCCGCGGTGGCCGCGACCAACCCGATGCGTTCGGGGGTCGACGTGTCGGTGCTCGGATCGGTCACTGGCGCTCCCCGGTGAGGACGACCACCGGGTTGGTGGCCGCGAGGCGGATCGAGCCGCCGGGCAGGTCGGCCAGGCGGGCGGCGGAGAGTTGCACGCCGTCGACGGCGTACCCGGCGGCGCGGAGCAGGGTGACGGCCGGTCCGACCCGGTCGACGGCGGCGAGGGTCACCACGATGCGCGCGGGGCGACGCTCCGCCACGGCGGCGAGCACGCTCGGTCCGCCGCCGCCGACGAAGACCGCGTCCGGTTCCGGCAGGCCGGCCAGCGCCGCCGGGGCGGCGCCGGTGACCACCCGCACGTCGACCCGGTGCGCCTGGGCGTTGCGCCGGATCAGCGCGGCCGCGTCCGAATCCCGCTCCACGGCGACGACCGCGGCGCCGAGCAGGCCGCACTCGACGCCGATCGAGCCGCTGCCGGCGCCGATGTCCCAGACGAGGCGGCCCAGCCGGGGACGCAGGCGGGCGACCGCCAGGGCGCGCACCTCGGACTTGGTGATCATCGAGGCGCGGTGCGCGTACGCCGATTCGGGCAGCGCCCAGCCGCCCGTGGGAGCCGCGGCCGGCTGGTTGTCCCGCCGCGGGCCCGTCGCGACGACCGGCGTGGTGGCGTCCGCGCCGGGCGAGCGGTCGTCGGCCGGTTCGGCGAGGCAGAGCAGCACGTGCGGGTCGGACCAGGTCCGCGCGGCGGCGTCGGCGGGCGTGGTCTCGACGACCCGTTCCGCATCGGTGCCCAGCTGCTCGGCCACCACCAGCCGTCGGGACCACCCGAGCAGACCGGCGCCGATCTCGGCCGCCCCGGCGCCGGGCGCGGTGAGTACCGCCACCGCCGGCAGCGCGCGGCAGGCGTTCAACGCCGGCCGCAGGTCCCGGCCGTGCGCGCTGACCACTGCGGCGTCGTCCCACGACCGTCCGGCCCGGGCGAACGCGGCGGCGACGCTGGACACCGCCGGCAGTACCCGTGGCGTCAGGCCGGCGGCGCGCAACCGGCGGACGATGCCGAAGAGGCCGGGGTCGCCGCTGGCGAGGACGACGACCGGAATGCCGTCGGTGACCGCGCGGGCGATCCGCTCCAGCGCGGGCGCGAGCGGACCCAGGGTGACGGTGGCGCAGCCGGCCGGCACCGGCACGGCCGCGAGGTGCCGGGCCGCGCCGACCACCAAGCCCGCCCCGTGCAGCGCCTCGGCCAGCCCCGGACGTGGTGGACCGCCGGCCGCGTCGATGCCGACGACGGTCAACATCGCCGGTGCCGGGGGCTCCGCCGGCACGGATGCGTTCCTCACGCGACCCACCGCCGCGCCCGACCAACCGCCGGGCGGCCACCGCACCGGGCGGGACGGCAGCGCGCCACGGCTACCGCCCCGCGCGAGACGGCAACGCCGCGCGGAACGGCAACGCCGCGCGGAACGACGACACTGCGCGGAACGACGGCCCCACGCGAGACGACGGCACCGCGCGAGACGACGGCACCGCGCGAGACGACGGCACCGCGCGAGACGACGACGCCGCGCGGAACGACGGCCCCGCGCGAGACGGCGGTGCCTCGCGAACGCCCGGCGTGTCGTGCCGACGCCGCGACCACGCCGACGAGCCTGATACCTCTCAGGCATAAATATGCCTGAGAGGTATCAAGCTCGTGAGCCACCTGCCACCGTCCGGGCTCACGCAGCGTCACAGTCTCGGGGCCGGGAACGAAGCTGGGCCTCACCCGTCCCACCGCCCGGACGACGCGACCAGCGCCGAACCCGCGAAGTCCACCATGGCCACGTCGACGTCGACGGCGTCCCCGGCGAATCGGCGCAGCACCTGACGGACCCGACGACAGAGCAGGTCCCCGGCCGGGCGCAGCAGCCCGGCGGCCTCCCACAGCTCGTACGCGTGCCGCCCGGTGTTCGCCTCGGTCACCGCGGCGACCAGTTCGGGCGTGCCCCCGGCCTCCGCGGTGACGGCACCGAGCAACGAGAGGTCCACCTTGGAGCGGGTGTAGTGGGTCATCAGCACCCCGGCGGCGAGTTTGGCCAGTTTGCCGGCCATGCCGACGAAGACCACCCGGGTCATACCGTCGGCGACGGCGGCCGTCACGGCGGCTCCCGTGAAGTCGCCGACCTCGACGAAGCAGACCTCCGGCAGGTCGGGCAGCAGGGTCCGGGCACCCCGCTCGGTGCGCCCGCCGGTGCAGAGCACCACGGTCCGCTCCCCCTGGGCGGCCATCACGTGCACCGCCTGTACCACACTGGCCCGCCAGGAGGCGGTGGAGAACGGCCGGACGATCCCCGTCGTGCCGAGGATCGAGATGCCACCGAGGATGCCGAGCCGCCGGTTGGTGGTCTTGCGGGCCATGATCTCGCCACGCGGGACGCTGATCACCACCCGTACGCCTACCGTGCTCAGGTCGACGACCTCACCGACAGCCGCGGCGATCATGCGACGTGGTGTGTCGTTGATCGCGGGCCCGCCGACCGGCAGGCCCAGCCCGGGCTTGGTGACGACGCCGACGCCGGACCCACCGGCCAACCGCAGTCCCGGTTCGCTCTGCCAGTCCACCGTCGCGGTCAGCTCCGCGCCGTGGGTCACGTCCGGGTCGTCGCCGGCGTCCTTCACCACCACGGCCTCGACGCGGGCGGGCGGACCGGCGGTGAGCTCGCAGCGGGCAACCGGGAAGCGGACCCGGCGGCCGGCGGGCAGACCGATCTCCACCTCCCGCTGCGGCACCCCGCTGACCAGGGTGGCCACCGCAGCCTTCGCCGCCGCAGTGGCGCACGCCCCGGTCGTCCAGCCGGTACGCAGCGCGGTGGGCCGGACCTTGGCGGTACGCGGCAGGTCCGGCTCGCGCAGTGGCGGCTCGGCGTACGTCACGCCGGCTCCCCGGCCGCGCCGCGGGACCGGCGCAGCTCGGCGCGGGCGGCCGGCTCGGCCCGACGGAACGTGTGGAAGTGCCCCGGATGGTAGAGGTGCGAACGAGTGCCGGCCGCGCCCAACGCGGGACCGACCAGGAAGAGCGTGTGCTTCCACAGCCGGTGCTCCTTCACCGTGGCGGCGAGGGTGCCGACGGTGCAGCGCACCACCAGTTCGTCCGGCCAGGTCGCCTGGTACGCGACCACGGCCGGGGTGTCGGGCTCGTAGCCGCCCGCGAGCAGCTCGGCCTGCACCTGCCCGGACCGGGCGGCGGAGAGGAACAACGCCATGGTGGTGCCGTGCCGGGCGAAGTCGCGTACCCGCTCGCGCGGCGGCATCGGAGTCTTACCACCCTCCAACCGGGTGAGGATGACCGACTGGGCGACCTCGGGGATGGTGAGTTCCCGCCCGACGATCGCCGCGACCGCGGTGAACGACGACACGCCGGGTACCACCTGCACGGCCAGGCCGAGCGCCCGGCACAGGTCGAGTTGTTCCTGCATGGCGCCCCAGAGCGCCGGGTCGCCGGAGTGGATCCGGGCCACGGTCAGCCCTTCGGCGGCGGCCCGCCGGTAGAGCGGCAGCACACCCTCGATGGGCAGTTGCGACGAGTCCACGATCTCCGCGTCGGGCCGGGCGTGTTCGAGCACGTCGGCGTGCACCAGGCTGGCCGCCCAGATCACGATGTCGGCCACGCCTATCGCGCGAGCTGCGCGCAGCGTCAGCAGGTCCGCGGCGCCGGGGCCGGCGCCGACGAACCACACGGTGCCGGTCTTCACAGTTTTCCTCCCCGGCGGTCCCGGCGGGCCGGGACCAGCAGCGTCGACAGGTAGGGCAGCTCCTCGTGGGGCCCGGTGACCGGGCCGATCCGCTCACCGGGCAGGCCGAGGGCCTCGCCGAGCACCGCGTCGGCCAGGCGGTCGTGCCGGCGCAACGCGGCCGCGAGTTCCGCGTGCCGGCGCCAGCCCTTGTAGGCGACCACGGTGCCCGGGCCGGCAAGGCACGCCTCGAAGGCCGCCACCCCGGCGGTGGCGGGCAGCAGCGTGAGCGATTCACGGCCCTCGCACAACGGCACACCGGCGCGTGCCGCGAGGTCCTGCATCGCGGTGACGCCGGGCACCGTGCGTACCTCGACGGTGGGCCGCCGCTCCCGAACCCCCTGGGCGAGGTACCCGAAGGTGGAGTAGACGTTCGGGTCGCCGATGGTGGCGAAGGCGACCGAGCGGGCGCCGGCATCCATCGCGGCCACCACCGCGGCGGCGGCCTCGTCCCAGGCGCGTTCGCGGCGGGCGGTCACCCCGCCCCGGTCGTCGAGGGCGAACGGCAGCCGGCGAAGGCGCGCCGGATCGGCGTACGCGCGGGCGGTCGTCTCGGCCCGGCCCGGCGGCGCGGCGCCGTCGGCCGCCAGCCGGTCCAGCACGGGTACGAACACCACGTCGGCTTCGCGCAGCACCCGTACCGCCTTGACGGTCAGCAGTTCGGGGTCGCCCGGTCCCACGCCGACCCCGGTCAGCGTGGCGCTCACCGGGGCGCTCACCGGGCCGCCGCCTGGACCAGCCGCCGGGCGGCGTCCGGGTGACCCGCCCAGTGGGTGTGCAGGTAGGACGCGTGCACCCGGTCGTCCGCGAAGCCGTGCGCGGCGCCGTCCCAACGCCACGCCGGGCGTTCGCCGTGGCCCGGGTCGGTGACGGTGCGGTGGAACTCGTGGCCGTTCACCGGCGCGCCGGAACGGGCGAGCGGGGAGTCGGTGGCGGCGACCGCCGCCCGGTAGCCGAGGGTGAGCCGGCCGGTCATCCGCGCGGTGAGGTCGAGCCGCCCGCACATCGGCACCCCGTCCAGGGCGCGGCCGAGGTACAGCAGGCCGGCGCACTCGGCGACCACCGGGCCGCTGAAGTCGGCGAGCTCGGCGCGGAGCGACGTGTTCGCGGCGAGCTGCTCCGCGTACGCCTCGGGGAATCCGCCGCCGATCACCACCGCGCGGGTGCCGGCGGGCAGCGCCGGGTCGTGCAGCGGGTCGACGACGGTGACGTGCGCGCCCGCGGCGGCGAGCAGCTCGCCGGTCTCCGCGTACGAGAAGGTGAAGGCGGGCCCGCCGGCCACCGCTACGACCGGGTGAACGCCGGTCGGGCCGCCGACGGCCGCGGCCGGGTCCCAGGCGGGTGCGGTCAGCGGTGGCGCGGTGCGCGCCAGCTCCAGCACCGCTTCGAGGTCCACGGTGGACTCTACGAGGTCGGCCAGCGCGTCGACGACGGCCACGGACTCCGGCGCGCGCTCGGCGACCGGCACCAGCCCGAGATGCCGCGACGGGGCGGCGACCTCGGCGGCTCGGGCGACCGCCCCGAGCACCGGCACGTCCACCTCGGCGAGCGCGTCGCGCAGCAGCCGCTCGTGCCGGGGCGAGCCGACCCGGTTGAGGATCACGCCGCCGATGCGCACGGCCGGGTCGAAGGCGGCCATGCCCAGCGCCAGCGCGGCGGCCGACCGCCCCTGGGCGGTGGTGTCCAGCACCAGCAGCACCGGGGCGTCGATCAGCCGGGCGACGTGCGCGGTGGAGGCGTAACCACGTCGGCCGACCGCGCCGTCGTGCAGCCCCATCACTCCTTCCACCACCGCGATGTCGGCCGGCGTCGGGGTGCTCGCCCCGTGCCGCAGCAGCGGCGCGATCTGCTCCTCACCGACCAGCCAGGGGTCGAGGTTGCGGCCGGGCCGGCCGGCGGCGAGCCTGTGGTAGCCGGGGTCGATGTAGTCCGGGCCGACCTTGTGCGGGCTCACCGTCAGCCCGCGCCGGCGCAGCGCGGCGAGCAGCCCGGTGGCCACCGTGGTCTTGCCGTGCCCGCTGGCGGGCGCGGCGAGAACCACCCGGGGCAGCGCCCACGGCGTCGCGGGTCGCCCCGTCGGTACGCCCGAGCTGTCCGGGGTCGGGACGGCCGGGGCGGGCGTCACCACTCGATGCCCTTCTGGCCCTTCTGACCGGCGTCCATCGGGTGCTTGACCTTGGTCAGTTCCGCGACCAGATCGGCCGCCTCGACGAGCCGCGGGTCGGCGTCCCGGCCGGTGATCACCACGTGCTGGAAGCCGGGGCGGTCGGCGAGCGTGCCGACCACCTCGTCGACGTCCACCCAGCCCCACTTCATCGGGTAGGTGAACTCGTCGAGCACGTAGAACCCGTACCGTTGCGCGGCGAGGTCGCGCTGGATCTGCCGCCAGCCCTCCAGCGCGTCGGCGGCGTGGTCGGCCTGGTCGCCGCGCTGGATCCACGACCAGCCCTCGCCCATCTTGTGCCAGGTCACCGGGGCGCCCTGGCCGGTACGCTCGTGCACCTCGCCGAGCGCGCGGAGGGCGTTCTCCTCCCCCACCCGCCACTTGGCGCTCTTGACGAACTGGAACACCCCGATCGGCATTCCGGCGGTCCACGCGCGCAGGGCCATGCCGAACGCGGCTGTCGACTTGCCCTTCATCTGTCCGGTGTGGACGACGAGCAGCGGGCGGTTCCGGCGCTGCCGGGTGGTGAGCCCGTCGGCGGGCACGTTGGTGGGCTTTCCCTGCGGCATCAGGCGGCGCTCCTTGGGCGGATGGTGGACGAGCTGCCGGTCTGCCCCGGTGCCGGGGTGCCCGGCGCAGCCGGGCGGGCGGTGGCGAGGCCGACGAGCGGGTCGGTGGCCACCCGGTCCAGCGGGTGGTGGTCACCGCCCAGCTGGGTGGCGAGGCGCTGGGCGAGGCCGAGACGTACGGGACCGGACTCGCAGTCCACGACGACGCAGGGAGCGCCGGTGGCCGCCAGCACGGTCGCCGCGCGGGCGGCCCGATCGAGGGGACGCTCACCGCTGGTGGCCCGCCCGTCGGTGAGCACCAGCACCAGGGGGCGGCGACGCGGGTCGCGCAGCCGCTCCACCCGCAGCAGCTCGGTGGCCGCGAGCAGACCCTCGGCCAGCGGCGTACGCCCGCCGGTGCGCAGGTCGGCCAGGCGGGCCGAGGCGGCGAGCACCGACGACGTGGCGGGCAGCAGGGTCTGCGCCCCGGTGCCGCGGAACGCGACCACGGCGACCTTGTCGCGCCGCTGGTAGGCGTCGGTCAGCAACGCGAGCACCGCCCCCTTGACGGCGGACATCCGCTGCCGGGCCCCCATCGACCCGCTGGCATCGACCACGAAGAGCACCAGGTTGCCCTCGCGTCCCTCGCGGACCGCCTCGCGAAGGTCCGTCGGGTGCAGCCGCAGCGGCCCGGTGCGGCGGCCCCGGCCGACCTGGTGCGGGGCGGCGGCGCGCAGGGTCGCCGGCAGGTGCAGCGCGCCGGGACGACCGGCCGGCAGCCGGGCGCCGGTGGTGCGACCGCGTCCGGTGCGGGCGCGCGAACGCCGGCCGGGCACGCCGTCGCCGACACCGGGCGCGGTGAGCAGCCGGGCCTTCAGGCCCGGAACCGGTACGGCGACCGGCTGACCGCCGGAGCGCGGGTCACCGTCCGAGGTGCCGGTCGCCTCGACGGGCCCCGCTCCCTCCGCGGGGCCGGACTCGGCCCGCGCGTCCGGGTCCGGCGCGGACGGCTCCTCCCCGCCGTCCGCACAGGCCTCGGCCTCCCCGCCGGTCGGGCCGTGCCCGTCCCGGCCGGCCGTTGCGTCGCCGCCCGCCGGTCCGGTCGCGTCGCCCGGCGGATGCCCGTCGCCCGGGCCACCACCGGGCCCGCCGCCGGACGGTCCGCCGTCCGGAGCGCCGCCGGACGGTCCACCCGGCGGATCGTCGTCGGGTTCGTCGTCGCCGGCGCGTTCGAGCGCCTCGTCGAGCCGTTTCTCGTCCAACCCCGGCGTGTCGAACGGGTCGCGGCGCCGCCGGTGCGGCAGTGCCAGCCGGGCGGCCGCCCGCACGTCCTCGACGCCGACCTGGTCCCGGCCGTGCCAGGCGGCGTGTGCGATGGCGGTACGCGCGGTGACGATGTCGGCCCGCATGCCGTCCACGTCGAACGCGGCGCAGACCTCGGCGATCTGCCGCAGCGCGGCGTCCGGCAGGCGTACCGCGCCGAGCCGCCGCCGCGCCCCGGCCACCCGGCCGGCGATCTCCGCGTCCGCGTCCGCCCAGCGAGCGGCGAAGCCGGCCGGGTCGGCGTCGGCGGCGAGCCGGCGGCGGACGACCTCGGCCCGGATCGCGGGTTCGCGGCTCGCGGCCACCTCGACGGTGAGACCGAACCGGTCGAGCAGCTGCGGACGCAGCTCCCCCTCCTCCGGGTTCATCGTGCCGACCAGCAGGAACCGCGCGGCGTGGCTGACCGAGACGCCTTCCCGCTCGACGTGGCTGCGGCCCATCGCGGCGGCGTCGAGCAGCAGGTCGACCAGGTGGTCGTGGAGCAGGTTGACCTCGTCGACGTAGAGCACCCCGCGGTGCGCGGCGGCGAGCAGTCCCGGCTCGAAGGCGCGCACGCCCTCACCGAGCGCCTTCTCCAGGTCCAGCGAACCGACCACCCGGTCCTCGGCGGCGCCGACGGGCAGCTCCACCAGCCGCGCCGGACGCCGCTCGGCGACGGCGTCGGCCGGGTGCGGACCGTCCGGGCAGCCGGGGTCGGAAGCGCCCGGGTCGCACTGGAACCGGCAGCCCGCCACCTGGTCCACCGGGGGCAGCAGGGCGGCCAGCGCCCGCACCGCGGTGGACTTGGCGGTGCCCTTCTCGCCGCGTACCAGCACGCCGCCGATGGCCGGGCTGACCGCGTTGAGCAGCAGGGCGAGCCGCATGTCGTCCATGCCGAGCACGGCGCTGAACGGGAACGTGGTCATGCCCGGTCCTCCAGATCACCCTCGCTGGTCAGGTACGTCTCCCGGAGCCGTTCCAGGGTCGCGGGGTCGGGCTCGGCCCAGAGCCCCCGATCGGCGGCCTCCAACAACCGCTCGGTGATGCCGCGCAGCGCCCACGGGTTCGACTCGGTGAGGAACTCCCGCGTGGTCGGGTCGAAGACGTACGCGGCGGCGAGCTGCTCGTACATCCAGTCGTCGACCACACCTGCGGTCGCGTCGTAGCCGAACAGGTAGTCCACGGTGGCGGCCAGCTCGAACGCGCCCTTGTAGCCGTGCCGGCGCATCGCGGCGATCCACCTCGGGTTCACCACCCGGGCGCGGAACACCCGGCGGGTCTCCTCGCCCAACGTCCGGGTACGCACGTCGTGCGGCATCGCCGAGTCGCCCACGTACGCGGCCGGCGCGGCGCCGGTGAGGTGACGCACCATCGCCACCATCCCGCCGTGGTACTGGAAGTAGTCGTCGGAGTCGACGATGTCGTGTTCGCGGGTGTCCTGGTTCTTCACCGCGACCGCGATGCGGGCGAAGGAGCGTTCCATGTCGACCCGCGCCTCCCGCCCGTCCAGCCCCCGGCCGTACGCGTACCCGCCCCAGACCGCGTACACCTCGGCCAGGTCGGCGTCGCTGCGCCAGTTCCGGGCGTCGATCAACGGCAGCAGGCCGGCCCCGTACGCGCCGGGTTTCGAGCCGAAGATGCGGGCGGTGGCCCGGCGCTCGTCGCCGTGCTCGGCCACGTCGGCGGCGACGTGGGCGCGGACGAAGTTGTCCTCGTGCGGCTCGTCGAGGGCGGCGACCTGCCGGACCGCGTCGTCGAGCAGGGCGACCACGTGCGGGAAGGCGTCCCGGAAGAAGCCGGAGATCCGTACGGTGACGTCGACCCGGGGGCGGCCCAGTTCGGCCAGCGGCACCACCTCGACGCCGGTGACCCGGCGGGAGCGGTCGTCCCAGGTGGGGCGGCAGCCGATCAACGCGAGGACCTCGGCGATGTCGTCGCCCTGGGTACGCATGGCGCTGGTGCCCCAGACGGTGAGCCCGACCGAACGCGGGTACTCGCCGGTGTCGGCGAGGTGCCGGGCCAGCAGCGAGTCCGCGAGCGCCACCCCGACGTCCCAGGCGTTGCGGCTGGGGATGGCCTTCGGGTCGACGGAGTAGAAGTTGCGCCCGGTGGGCAGCACGTTGACCAGGCCACGCGTCGGCGAGCCGGAGGGCCCGGGCGGCACGAACCGGCCGTCCAGGGCGGCCAGGGTGTGCGCCAGCTCGTCGGTGGTCCGGTCGAGCCGGGGCACCAGTTCGGTGGCGGCGAAGCGCAGCAGGGCGGTCGCGTCCGGCAGATCCCGGCCGGTGACCTCCGCGACCACCGCGTCGGCCTTCTCGACGTCCCAGCCGAGGGTCTCCATGCCGACGACGAGCCGACGCGCGAGGGCCTCGATGAGGTCGACCGCGTCGGCGGCGGTGACGGCCGGCCCGGTCACCGTGTCGGTCAGCGCGGCGGGGACGTCCAGCCGTGCGCCCGGCGCGGCGAGCAACGCCGCCTCGTCCAGCCCGTAGCCGGCGGCCAGGGCCTGCCGCAGCCCGGGCAGGGCGCGACTGCCGCCCCACACCTGCGGCGCCCGCAGCACGGCGAGGACCAGGTTCACGCGGACGTCGCCGGTCGGCGCGGCGGCGAGCACGTGCAGACCGTCGCGGATCTGCACGTCCTTGACCTCGCAGAGGTACCCGTCGAGGTGGAGCACGAAGTCGTCGAAGTCCTCGGCGGCGGGCATCTGTTCGGTGTGCAGGTCGTGGTGCAGCTCGGCGGCGCGCACGAGCTGCCAGATCTGCGCCTGCACGGTCGGCACCTTGGCCGGGTCGAGGGCCTGCACTGTCGCGTACTCGTCGAGCAGCTGCTCCAGCTTGGCCAGGTCGCCGTACGTCTCGGCCCGCGCCATCGGCGGTACCAGGTGGTCGACGACCACCGCGTGTGCGCGGCGCTTGGCCTGCGTACCTTCCCCGGGATCGTTGACGATGAACGGGTAGACCAGCGGCAGGTCGCCGAGGACGGCGTCCGGGGCGCAGTCGGCGGCCAGCCCGAGGCCCTTGCCGGGCAGCCATTCGAGGGTGCCGTGCTTGCCGAGGTGCACCACCGCGTCGGCGCCGAAGCCACCGTCGGTGGGCGGGGCGGCCAGCCACCGGTACGCGGCCAGGTAGTGGTGGCTGGGCGGCAGGTCCGGGTCGTGGTAGATGGCGATGGGGTTCTCGCCGAAGCCGCGCGGCGGCTGGATGAGCAGCACCACGTTGCCGAAGCGCAGCCCGGCCAGTACGACGTCGCCGCCGTCGGTGTACAGCTCGCCGGGCGGCTCGCCCCAGTGCGTGCGCATCCGCTCGCGCAGCGCGGCCGGCACCTCGTCGAACCAGCGTCGGTAGACCTCGCCGGGCACCCGCGCCTCGGCGGCGGCGAGCTGCTCGGGGGTGAGCCACTCGACGTCGTGGCCTCCGGCGGCGATCAGGGCGTGGATCAGGGCGTCGCCGTCGTCCGGTGGTGGCGCGTCGCCCAGGTCGTAGCCGGCGTCGGCCAGTGCGCCGAGCAGCCGCACCGCCGAGGCGGGGGTGTCCAGGCCGACGGCGTTGCCGACCCGGGAGTGCTTCGTCGGGTACGAGCTGAGCACGATCGCGAGGCGCTTGTCGGCGTTCGGCAACCGGCGCAGCCGGGCCTGCCGCACCGCGATGCCGGCGACCCGGGCGGCGCGCTCCGGGTCCGCGGCGTAGACGGAGAGGCCGTCGGCGTCGATCTGCTTGAACGAGAACGGCACGGTGATGATCCGGCCGTCGAACTCCGGTACGGCCACCTGCATGGCGGCGTCCAGCGGGGTCAGCCCGGCGTCGGAGCCGGCCCACTGCTCGCGGGTGCTGGTGAGCAGCAACGCCTGGACCACCGGCACGTCGAGCGCGGCGAGCGCGCCGACGTCCCAGGCGTCCTCGTCGCCGCCGGCGGAGGCGTCCGCCGCGACCGCGCCGCCGGCCGCGAGCACCGTGACCAGCAGTGTGTCGCAGCGGGCGAGCAGCGCCAGCGGACCGGCGCCTTCGGTCAGGCCACGCAGCGATCCGCAGTAGACGGGCAGCGCGTTCGCGCCGGCCGCCTCCACCGCGTCGGCGAGGGTGTCCACGAAGGCGGTGTTGCCGGCGAGCGCGTGCGCCCGGTAGAAGACGATGCCGACGGTCGGCCGGTCCGGTTCGGTGGCCCGGTCCCCGTGGACGCCGTACGCCGGGGTGGGCGCGGGCGGCGCGAAGCTCTCGCCGGTGAGCAGCACCGTGTCGGAGAGGAACCGGGCCAGCTGGGCGAGGTTCTCCGGGCCACCCTCGACCAGGTACGCCAGGGCCTGGGTCGCGACGCCGGCGGGCAGGGTGGAGGCCGCCATGAGCTCCGCGTCCGGCGTCGGCTCGCCGCTCAGCACGACCGTCGGCACGCCGGAGCCGAGCACCGTGGCCAGGCCGTCCGGCCACGCCGGTCGGCCGCCGAGGAGCCGTACGACGGCGACGTCCACCCCGTCGAGCAGCGCGGGCACGGACTCGGCGTCGACGCGGGCCGGGTTGGCCAGCCGGTAGTCGGCGCCGCTGGCGCGGGCGGCGAGCAGGTCGGTGTCGGAGGTGGAGAGCAACAGGGTACGCACGGATGGCTCCGGAGAGTGACGCCCGGGTCGCCGTACCGGCGGTCGGGCTGAGGGAGTGGATGGTGCGGGGTTCAGCGGAGGCGGCCAGCCGGCCGGGGCCGGCCGTTCACCGTCGACGTGCCGTACGGGTCAACCGGCGCGGCCGGAAGCGCCCGCGGACCGTCCGATGTGGTCGGTCGAGGTGGCAGCGCCGGGGTCGGCGGCGCGGCGGGCGCGATATCGCAAGGGTGCGCTGATGGCTGCGGGCCGGTCACGGCAATCGCCGTCGGCGCGGTGGACGCGGTGCGTCATCGGGTCCTCCTCGGGTTTCCACGCCCTGGGGTCACATCCCGACGGCCGAAGTATCCTGGCTCCCGGATCGATGCTCACCCCCGGCCTTCCAACCGCGCACGCACGGCCGTGACTCACGAGGGGGGATCGCTCCCCGGTGACAGTGGCGGGACCGCGCCGGAATCGCACCGGCTTCCTTCACTGCCGTCAGGCCGCGAATGCTGCCACACCCGTCGCGGCCGGTCAACGCCGCCCCGACCGGGCGACCAGCACCGAGCGCATCCCCACACGTCGGCGAAAGGCATCGAGGTTCGTCGTCCTGACGTAGTGTCCGACGCCTATCGCCTCGACGCTCGCGGGACCTCCGCCACCGACCTCCGGCGGCCTCCTCCGGTACCGACGCCGACAGCGGCGGGGCGGCGCGTAACCGCTGGCCGGTCGGCAGATGACGGGCCGCACGGCCTACGATCGACCGTCGAAGGGCAAGCGTCCACGGTCGATCCGGGGGGAGATCGCCATCATCGGTATGCGGTTCCACCGTCTCGCCGGGCGGGTGTGGGTCTGCCCCGGCGATCCCGACCCGGCGGCCGTCCAGGCCGGCGTCGCAGTGGTGGCCGACGAACGCGGCAGTGTGATGATCGACGCGGGGCAGAGCCCGGCACACGCCCGCGAGATCCGCGCCGCCCTGCGCGAGGCGGGGCTGCCGGAACCGCGCTGGCTCGTCTACACCCACCACCACTGGGACCACGTGTGGGGCGCCTGCGCCTGGCCCGGCGTGGAGATCGTCGGGCACGTGACCGGCCAGGAGCTGCTACGCGCGGAGGCCGCCCGGCCCTGGAGCCACCGTTACCTGCGCGAGCAGGTCCGGGCCAACCCACGGCTCGCCCCGAGTTTCCGGGCGCGCGCGTTCGCGGTGGACTCGTGGGACGACTTCGCGGTACTGCCTCCGACCCGTACGTTCACCGACTCCGACGAACTGCCGGTGGGGGTGCTCCTGCGCCATGTCGGTGGCCGGCACGCGCCGGACTCGACGGTGGTGCTGGTGCCGGACTCGCGGGTGATGCTCCTCGGTGACAGCTTCTACCCGCCGCCGGCGCACCTGCGCGAGCCGGACGACGGCCCCGACCTCGCACTCGTCCGCCGGCTGCTCGACGACGACTACGACTGGTACGTCGACAGCCACGGCGAACCGATGACCCTCACGCAGGCCCGGTCCGAGGCCGGCGCCGGCTGAACCGTGTCGACAGGTACCGGATCCGCCGTCAGCGGAGCCGGCGCTCGGGGTGGGCCCGGTTCCAGGCACGCATCCGCTCCGGGTAGCCGGTGCGGGCGGCCTCGTACAGCGGAACGGCGTGCCGTCGTGCGATGGCCGCCGCCGCCCGGGGTGAGCCGGTACGGCGGCGGATCCACTCCCCGTCGTAGGCGACGGCAACCACTGTGGTGTCGGTCGCGGTGGTCTCCGGCTCCAGGTAGAACTCGACGCCGCGGCGGCTGGCGATGAACGCCTCCAGCGCGGCGAGGTCGTCCCGGGTCGCTTCCCGGTCGAGCTTCGTCGGGGTCCCCCCGTTGGCGGCGCGGGGCCGCCGGTTGAACCAGCCCATGCCCGGCTCCTCTCCCTCGGCGTCCCTCCAGTTCAGCACCGCCACCTGTCAATACGCTGCGAGCGGGATGGGAGGACGCTGGCCGCCGACGGCGGGTCGGGGGGTGCCCCGGGTAGCGCGCGGCGGCGGTTAGGGTCGGGCGGTGTCCGGGAAGCGCGCGGCGGCGGCGCGCAACAACGCCGAGTGGTGTGACATCGTCTGCGAAAGTCATGGCCTGCCCGGCCGCACGGACGCCGACGCCTGGTCGGTGCCGCGCCGCTCCCCGCCCTGGTACCCGGACGCAGTCACCCTGCGGCCCGGCGTCGCCGCCGAGACGCTGCTCGGCCGGATCGACCGGGGGCCGGGCGCATCGGTCAAGGACAGCTTCGCCGACCTCGACCTGCGGCCGTACGGCTTCCGGGTGCTCTTCACCGCCGACTGGATCCATTCGCCGGCCGCTCACCGGCCGACCGAGCCGACGGGTGAGCCGGGATCGCCGCTGACCCCGGTCGGCACGCCGGACGGGCTGGCCACCTGGGCGGCGGCCCACGGCGGGGGTGAGCTGTTCCGCCCGGCGCTGCTGCGCGACCCCCGGGTGACCGTACTCGCCCGGTACGCCGACGACGGCACGGTGACCGGTGGCGCGATACTCAACCGCAGCGGCCCGGTGACCGGCGTGTCCAACGTCTTCACCGTCGCCGGCGACGTGTCGCCGATCTGGGCGCGCCTCCGCGCCGCCGCCGGTACCGCGTTGGTGGGTTACGAGGCCGGCGACGACCTCGCCCCGGCGCTGCGGGCCGGCTTCATGACCGCCGGGCCGCTGCGGGTGTGGGTACGCGACTGACCCGCACCGCCCTCCTTGAGGAGCCCCGGCACCACCGTTCGGATGAGCCCGACGCCCCAGCGTCCCTGCCCTCATGAACCCGGCACCGCCGGCGCCGCTGCCCCGACGAACCCGACACCGCCAACGCGGTACGTCCTGCTGCGCTTCCCGACGCCGGGCACGCCACCGTCCTCACGACCGTGATACCTGAGAGGCATATATATGCCTCTCAGGTATCACGGTCGTGGGCATCCCCGGCCCGAACGCCGCCACCCTGCGCGCGGGCCACGGACTCCACCGCCGCGTTCTCCGCAGAGCCGGACGAATCCGTCGTCCTCCCGGTAGGCTGTGGTCCCCCCGGCGTCAGGTGCCCGCGGCGGCGGTGGTCTCGTCGATAGGCATCGGTGACCCTAACCAGCGCTCGGGCGGGGCGGGCGCATCACCGGCACCAACGCCAGCGCCGGCACGAGCAGCAGCGGCACCACGAGCAATGCGTGCAGGATGCCGACCCGGTCACCGAGCATGCCGAGCAGCGGTGGCCCGCCGAGGAACGCCGTGTAGCCGATCACCGCGACCACGCTGACCCGTACGGCCGCCTTCTCCTCCTCGTCCGCGGCGGCGCTCATGCCTACCGGGAAGCCCAGCGACGCCCCGATGCCCCAGAGCGCGACCCCGACGATGGCCACCGGCCCGGAGCCGGCTAGGACCGCGAGGACGGCCCCTACCGCCGCGAGCAGGATCGTCGCGATCAGCACCGGCACGCGGCCCCACCGGTCGAGGGCGATCGTGCCGACGGTGCGCCCGAGGGTCATGCCCACCACGAAGACGCCGAAGACCGCGGCGCCGGCCGCCTCGCTGAGGTCGTGGCCGTCCACGAAGGCCACCGCGAGCCAGTCGTTGGCGCTGCCCTCGGTGAACGCCATCACCAGCACCAGCAGGCCGATCAGCAGGGTTCGCGGCTCCCGCCACACGGCGAGCAGGACACGGCGTCGGGCCGCCGCGCCGGCCTGCGTCGCGGCGCCGACTCCGGTCTCCGCCGGCGGCAGGAAGAGCCCTGCGGCGTACAGCGTGCCGGCCAGCACCAGCACGGCGATCACGGCGAGGTGCGCGCCGACCGGAACGTCGAGCCGCGCGGCACCGGCGCCCAGGCCCGCCCCGGCCACCGAGCCGAGACTCCAGGCGGCGTGGAAGCGGGGCAGGATCGTACGGCCCAACCGCCGCTCGACCGCCGCGCCTTCGACGTTCATGGCGACGTCGCAGGTGCCGGAGCCGTAGCCGAAGGCGAACAGACCGACCGCGACGGCGAGCGCCGAACCGGTCAGGCCGGCGGCCAGTCCCGCCCAGGCGAGGCCGAGCGCCACCACGAGGGTGGCCAGCCGTACCGATCGGGCGGTGCCGAGCCGCTGGGTCAGCAACCCGGCAGTGGGCATCGCGAGCAGCGCGCCCGCCGAGACGGCCAGCAGGAGCAGCCCGAGGCGTCCGGCGCTGAGCCCCAGTTGCTCGCGGGCGGCGGGCACCCGGGAGAACCAGGTGGCGACGGCGAGACCGTTGAGGGTGAACACGATGGCCACCCCGTTGCGCGCGGACCGGACCACCCGCGGCACGGCCGACGTGGTCGCCGGATCGGCTGGGGATGCGGTGGCGGCACTCACGGGGGTCTTTTCCTTCCATCGGACGGCGTCTCGGCTCGATCGGACACCTGAGAACGCTCTCACCACAAGCCGGTTCCGACCGTACCGGCCGTCACATCCGTAGGGGGAGCCCTGCGCTCGATGCCGACGAGGCGACAAGGGGGCCGTGGTGGGGCGGTTAACCGGCAACTCGACGGGTAACCGCCGCGCACATTCGCCGACAGCGAGGAGCGGTGACCCGTGTCCGAACCCGCGCCGCCGCACCGGCAGCCGGAGGAGAACCACCGGCACGGTCGGCTCACCGCCCGACCCGGCCTGCCGGTCGGTCCGGCCACCATCGGCCTGATCCCGATGACCGACTCCGACGGCGGGATGCTCGCCCTGCTGTACGCCCCGGCACCGTCCGAGGACCGGCCGTACCGGCTGGTGGTGATGATGCACGGGGCCGGCGGGTCGGCACGCCAGGGGCTGGACCTGCTGCTCCCCGTCGCGGACGCGCACCACCTGCTGCTGCTCGCACCGCAGGCGGCGGCGAGCAGCTGGGACCTCATCGCCGAGGGGTTCGGGACCGACGTACGGCGCATCGACGGCCTGCTGGAGTCCGTCTTCGCCGGTTATCCGGTCCAGGACGTCGTGCTCGGCGGTTTCTCAGACGGCGCGTCGTACGCTCTCTCGCTGGGGTTGACCAACGGCGACCTGGTCGCCGGCGTGGTGGCCTTCTCCCCCGGTTTCTCGGCGCCGCTGGTCACGCACGGCCGGCCACGAGTGTTCGTCTCGCACGGCGTCGACGACCGGGTGCTTCCGATCGACGTGTGCAGCCGCCGGCTCGTTCCTCGCCTGCACGACCTCGGCTACGACGTCACCTACCAGGAGTTCCCCGGCGGCCACGAGGTCCCTCAGGAGATCCGCACCGCCGCCGCCGACTGGTTGACCCCCCGCCGCGACACGCGTTGATCATGAAGTTGTTGCCTCGACACACCGGGCTGGAGCGCAATAACTTCATGATCACCGGAGTGGAGCGACCGGGGGGATGGTGGGGGTGGGTTAGAGCGGGGGGAGGCCGACGGCCTCGTCGACGCGGCCGAGGACGGTGCGGTCGTCGTCGGCGCTGACGCCACGGAGCAGGTCGATGGCGGTCGCGCGGACCTGCCCGATGATCATGACCAGGGGCAGGGATCGGCCCGGAGTGAAGAGACCACCGGCGGTGCGTACGGCGACGAGCGCCGCCCGGTCGGCCCGCGCGGCGTGCCGGTCGGCGACGTCGTCACGCCCCTGAAGGTCGGCGGCGAGCGCCTCTCCGGCCGCGCGGACCGCCGCCGCCAGCGAGCGCAGCGCCACACCCAGATCGGCCGGCACCGCCGTGGGCTGGCGGGTGAGCGTCACCCCGGCTCGGGCGAGCACCCGGACGTTGCGTACCGCGTAGTCGACCTGCCGGATCGAGGTGTCCACCGAACGCAGCCGGCCGATGTGCCGACGTCGGCGCAGGTGCAACCAGAGCGCCTCCCCGGCGGCGAGCACCTCTTCGCGCAGCCGGTCCACCCGGGCGTCCATCTCGCGGGCGTGGCCCAGCGCGGCTCGCGCGGCCGGCTCGTCGTGCCGGTTCAGCGCGTCGGCGATGTCGGTGAGCAGCCCGGCCATCTCGTCGAACGTGCTGCGGACCTCGGCGACCAGCGGAGCCAGCGGGCGGCGGGCGTCGACCAGTTGGCTGGCGGCCAGCGCGATCCCGCCCCCGATCAGCGCGTCGACGAACCGGAACGGCACGAGCCCCTCGGTCGGCGGCGCGACGACCACCAGGTAGAGGGCGGAGACGGCGGCCTGCACCAGGCTCACCCCGGTCGCGCCGACCGCTGCGGCGAGGACGACGGTGAGCAGGATGACGGTGAAGACCGTCCCGGTACTGCCGCGGCCGAGGGCCTGGATCACCAGGTCGGCGACGAGCACGCCGCCGGCCACCCCGAGCACCACCTCGACGGCCCGGCGCAACCGCTGCCCTCGGGCCTGACCGAGAACGATCAGGGCGGCGGCGGGTGCGAAGAACGGCTCCGGGTGCCCGAGCAGCCGGGTGGCGAGGATCCAGGCGACCGTGGCGGCCAGGGTCGCCTCCACCACCGGGCGCCAGCCGTGGCGCAGCCGTCCGACGGCCACCCGCAACCAGCCCATCCGGGCCATCACCGTCCCCTCGCCCACGCCCGTAAACCGACACCTGATCGTCCACCAACCGGACGGTGACCGCCCACCGGCCGGGCGGGCAGGCCGCGGTGGGTGCGGCGCAGCTCACCAGGCGCACGGGCCCGGGCGGCCGCGGCCGCGGCCGCGGCGCAGGTCAGCCGATGGCGGCGGCGGTCAGGCGGGCGTGTTCCGGTGAGGCGAGGAAGCGAGCCAGCACCTCGGCGGTGCCCGGGGTGTACGGCCGCCCGTCGAACAGCTCGGCGGCCGGCACGAAGACGATCGCGGCGCCCTCGCCGAGCACGACGTCCTCCTGCCGGGCCCGGGTGGCACCGCAGAAGTAGTGCTTGACCCGGCCGACCTCGGGCACCTCCTGCCGGGCGAAGTGGCGCAGCCCCTGCTCGGCGCGGAGCCCGGTCTCCTCCCACAGCTCCCGCTCGGCGGTCTGCTCCGGCGTCTCGCCCGCCTCCGCGTGCCCGCCGGGCAGGCCCCACGCGTTCGGGTGGAACGTGGCGTTCCCGTCACGTAGTTGCATCAGCAGCCGCCCGTCTCGGTCGACCAGTAGTACGCAGGCGATTGTGATCACGACGCGAGCCTAGCGAGCGCGCTGCGGGACAGCCCGCCCGATGGTGATCGGCTATAAGTGACGCATGGATTTCCCCCCGTACCTGGGCAGCATGCCGATGCACGCGATCACCGAGATCCACGGTGAGCCGGGCCTGCTGGAGCGCTTCCGGTTGGAGATCCGGTCCTTCGACGAGGCGGCTCGGGAGCGGTTGACCGCCGCCCTGGACCTCGCCGCCGAGCTGCACCGCGACGACCGCCGGGTCCGCGAGCCGTACCTGAACCACCTCCTGCGGGTGGCGATCCGGATGATGCACCACTACCAGGTGCGCGACGTCGACGTGATCGTGGCGGGGCTGCTGCACGACACGGTTGAGGACCACCCGGCCGAGCTGGCCGGGGACGTCGCGGCCGGCGACGACCTCACGCCCGCGGCGCTGGCCACGCTCGCCGCCCGGTTCGGGCCGCGGGTCGCCCGCCTGGTCGCCGCGGTCACCAATCCGCGGTACGACCCGACGCGCGACCGCGACGAGCAGTACCGCGAGCACGTGGCCGCCAGCCTCGACCGGGATCCCTGGGCACGGGTGATCAAGGTGTCGGACTTCACCGACAATGGAGTGGGTGTGATCCACACGGTGGGGCCGAAGGTGGAGTCCTCCGCCCGCAAGTACCGGCCGCTGGTCCCAGTCTACCGGGAGCTGGTCACCCGACCCGACACTCCCCTGTCGGCCGAGGTGAAGGCGCACATCCTGGGCCAGCTCGATCTGGCCGAGGAGCGGTTCAGCGCGATCCTGGACCAGCCCGCCCACAACCACTGACGCGCTGACCTGCCGTTGCGCTCGGCACTCGCATTGCGCCCGACGCCGCCCTCCACCCGGCACGGTCTTCCGCCCCACGCCGGCCAGCCCGGCGCGGCCTTCCGCTCCACGCCGGCCGGCCCAGCACGGCCTTCCGCCCCACGCCGGCGGGGCCGACCGGACGCAGAGCCCGTCTCGACCCGACCTGGCAACGCGCGCCGCTCGCCTGAAACCCGGCCCGTCGTGTCCGGTCGGCACCATCGCCGGGTCCTGTCGAGCTGCCCCAGATCTGGGGCAGCCACGATCAACTCGCCTTCACTGATGTCGGGGTCTCCTTGGCGGCGGGACACCCCGACTTCAAGGACTCCGAGTCGATCACCGCGGATCCCGAGTCGATCCTGCGGATCCCGAGTCGATCCCTGCGGGTCCGGAGTCGATCCCTGCGGATCCCGAGTCGATCACCGCGACCCGCCCGTGGGATGTCGCGTACCTAGATCCGGGTCGGCCGGCCCGCCCCACATTTGGGGCAGCTCGACAGGGTCCGCACAGTACAGGTCCGGCAGGCTGCGGTAACTACTCCATGACGTCCGATGGACCGGAGATGCTCGCTGATCGGCCGCTTCAGGCACTGAACGACGGAGACCGGTCGACCGGACCGGGCGTACCGCATCGCCAGGTCCGCCGATGCCGGTCGGGAGCCCGTCACTTCGTGGGGTCGACCGACCGTTGTTCACCTTGAGGACGGAACCCTCACCGAGCGGGTCGGTGGCCGACTGCGTTCGGCGCGCGTCCGCGCGAGCCTCCTCGTCGATCGCGTTGGAAAGGGGTGACATGACGGACGCCCCCGACCCGAAGCCGGTGCCCGGCAACCGGTGGCGGCGGGCCACCGCGAGCGCGCTCGACCGGAGCCGCCGGACCGGGGCCCGCGCCGGGAAGTGGCTGGCGCAGCGCTGGCAGCAGACCGTGGACCTGCTTCGGGGCTTGGAGCCCACGACGGCGTACGCGCCTCCGCCCCAGGCCGCGCCCGTGCGGCTGACCCAACGGCGGGACGCGGAGATCGCCGTGCCCGCGCAGGGTTACATCTACGCGTTCGTCATCCGGGCCAGCTTCGCCTGGTCTGCCGAGAATCTCCGCCCGGAGCTGCTCAGCTGGCACGCTCAGCACCTCCAGCCGCTCGCCGTGCAGCAGCTCACCCGCCTCGCCGCGGACCTCGCCCGCACCACCGCGCCACACCACGCCGGCGAGCTCGAGGTGGAGCTCCAGCGGGCGATCGCGGGCGCGGGCTGGACCTGGCCCCACGCACAGGGGACAGTGACCGGCAAGCCGGACGCCTGGGTGCGGCTCGACGAGCGGGTCCAGCAGGCGCTGCTGCCCTACTCGCAACGGCGGGTCACCCTCGAATCCGAGTACGAGCTGCACCTCGCGCGGGCCCGCAGCGCGCAGCAGCTCGCCGACCGTTGGGCGACCATTCTGCGCGAGTACGCCGACACCGCCGCCGAGGCCGGCCCGGAGACGCAGGAGGGGCTGATCGACGCGGCCCGCCGGATGATGGGCCTGCAACGCATCGCCGCGCAGTGGATCGAGGATCTGCTCGCCGAGCGACCTCGCGCCGCCAACTGGTTCGACCAGTTGCCACCGCCCGTGCCGGAACCGCCTCCGGCACCGCCTCAGGCACCGCGCCGGACCCGGCACGAGCCCCGCGACGCACCCCGTGACGTGCCCCGCGAGGCACGCCGCGACACGCCCCGTGACGTGCCCCGGCAGCCGGCGCCGCCATCGGCTTCGGCGCAGAACGACGCCCCGGCCGACGGCGATCCGACCGTCCAGACGTGATCGCGTACGGCTGGGCGCCGCGCCGTTCAGCGGGACGGCGCGGCGCCGGTAGGCCGGTTCAGCCGTTCTTCAACCACGGGTCCTCGGGCTTCGGCCGGTCGAACGTGGGCCGCGCCCGCTGCCAGTGCCCGCGGGTGAAGTCGGGCATCTTGACCGGGCGCATCCGGCCGGTCTTCAGCGACTCGTGGCTGAGTGGGATCACGGAGCACCAGGCCGCCGAGTCGTACACGTCGATGTCGGGGGTCATGCCGAGCCGCATCAGCTGGACGAGACGCCAGATGGAGACGAAGTCGCCGCCACCGTGACCGCCGTACTGGTCGGCCAGCTCCTCCAGCGTGGGCCAGAGCCAGTGGTCGTGCTGCCGCAGGATGGCGTTGTAATCGTTGCCCGTCCGCCAGGTGTGGTTGTCGTGGCCGAGCGACTCGAGGTAGACCCGGGAGTTGTCCAGCTCGATCGAGCCTCGGGTGCCGGTGAGGGTGGTCTCGCGGCTGTACGGGTGCGGCGAGTTCACGTCGTGCTCGACCCGGATGAACCGGCCGCTGGTGGTGGTGACGAAACAGGTGTGCCGGTCACCGGAGATGTAGGGCCGGTCGTCCCAGGACGAGTGGTCCGGCTCGACCCGCGGGTCCTCGGAGCGGAACAGCGCGAGCGCCTTGGGCACGGACGCCACGGCCAGCAACTCCTCGAACCGGTCGCCGCGGTTGATGCCCAGGGCGGCCGAGACCGGACCCAGACCGTGCATCGGGTAGTGCAGAGCGTTCATCCGGGTCTGCCAGCGACGCCGCCAGTGCTCCGGGTAGTACGCGCCGCCGAACAGGTACGGCCAGCGCAGGTCGTGCACGTAGCCGCCGGAGGCGTGCTGGAGGTCGCCGAAGATCCCCTGCCGGGCCATGTTGAACATCGCCATCTCGGGCCGGAAGTAGTTGACGTTCTCCAGCAGCATGCAGTGCTTGCGGGTCCGCTCCGAGGTGCGGACCAGGTCCCAGATGTCGTCGAGGTGGGGGGCGATCGGCAGTTCCACGGCGACGTGCTTGCCGTGCTCCATGGCCGCCTTGGCCATCGGGTGGTGCCACTCCCAGGGAGTGGCGATGTAGATGAGGTCGATGTCGTCGCGCCGGACGAGGTTGAGGAAGTCCTCCTCACCGTCGGAGTAACCGGCGGGAGGCTTGTCCTGGAAGCCCTGCTGCATGATCCGGCTGATCGTGCGCTCGACCCGGTCGGGGCGGATGTCGCAGACGGCGGTGACGGTGGCCACCGCACCGAACCGGCGGTCCTGGTCGCCACCGCGGTTACCGAGACCGATGAGCCCGACGCGAACCTGTTCGAAGCCCTCGAACGGTACGTCGACCATGCTCTTCTCGTCGCGGCCGCGGGCAGGTTCGTGTCCGCCCGGGTCGGCGTCGGCGGGGGCGCCCACGGCACCGGTGAGACCGGCTGCGGCGCCCAGCACGGCACCGGACCGGAGCAGGTCACGGCGGGACGGATTGAACTGGGCTGGCGGGGTCACGTGATCACTCCCTACCTGAAGGGGACCTGATCGAACTTGCCTGCTTGCGTCGTTCAGTGAGCAGTGTCGATCAGACAGGCATCGATGGCAAGGGGTGGTCCGCCGCCTTCAGCGTGACCTGACTGGATAAGAATTCGTGGATTGCCATGCATGAGGATGACCGTTTACGCTCGCATGGCCGTCAGATCGCGCGATTTCGCGCCGGGCGAGATGCGCCGTGGGCAGCGGTTCGGAGCGCCATGACACACGTCGAGCAGGAGATCGCCAGCCAGCCCCGATGCTGGCAACGAGCAGTCACACAGGCCGACGGTCACGCCGGACGGTTGCCACGCCACGGCGAACGGGTCGCCGTCGTCGGCTGCGGCACATCGTGGTTCATCGCCATGGCGTACGCCAGGCTCCGGGAAGGAGCCGGCCTCGGCGAGACCGACGCCTATCCGGCGTCGGAGTTCCCGGCGCGGCGCCGCTACGACCGGGTGCTGGTGATCAGCCGCTCCGGTACGACCACCGAGGTGCTGGACGTGCTGCGCGCCGTCCGGGGCCGTACGCCCAGCTCCGCCGTGCTCGGCGATCCCCGGTCGCCGGCGGTGTCCCTGGTGGACGAACCGGTCTGCCTGCCGTACGCCGACGAGAAGTCCGTCGTGCAGACCCGGTTCGCGACGACCACGCTGGCGGCGCTGCGGGCGCACCTCGGCCAGGACATCGACCAGGCGGTACGCGACGCGACCGAGGCCCTGACCGCTTCCCTGCCGCTGGATCCGGCGGCCCTGGAGCAGGTCACGTTCCTCGGCCGGGACTGGACGGTCGGCCTCGCGCACGAGGCGGCGCTCAAGTGCCGCGAAGCCGCCGGCTTCTGGGCCGAGGCGTACCCGGCGATGGACTACCGGCACGGCCCGATCGCCGTCGCCGGCCCCGGCCGCGCGGTTTGGGCATTCGGAGCCGTTCCGGCGGGACTTGCCGAGCAGGTGGCCGCCACCGGCGCCACCTTCGTGCACAGCGCGCGCGACCCGATGGCGGAGCTGGTCCTCGCGCAGCGACTCGCCGTCGGCCTGGCCACGCGACGGGGGCTCGACCCGGACGAGCCTCGGCACCTGACCCGCTCGGTGATCCTGACGTGAGCCGCGAGGACGCGGACAGCAGCGGTACGCCGGCCGGACGGATCCTCACCGTCACCCTCAACGCGGCGCTGGACGTGACGTACCACGTGCCCACCCTGACGCCCGGCACCACCCACCGAGTGGCCAGGGTGGACGAACGAGCGGGCGGCAAGGGCGTCAACGTCGCCCGCCTGCTGCACACCCTCGGCGTCCCCGTCGTGGCCACCGGCCTGGCCGGCGGCGCGTGCGGCACACGGGTCCGGTCCCTGCTCGCCGACGAGGGGGTGCCGGAGCGGTTCGTGCCGATCGCGGCCGAGTCCCGGCGCACCGTGGTCGTCGCGGAGCCGAACTCGGCGACGGGGCTGTGGGAACCCGGGCCGACGGTCACCCCGGACGAGTGGGACGCCTTCCGCACCCGGTTCACCGAACTCGTACGCGGCGTCGCGGCGGTTGTGCTCTCCGGCTCCCTGCCCGGCGGGGTGCCGGTCGACGCGTACCGGACGCTCATCGAGGCGGCCCGGCGTGCCGGCGCGCGGACCGTGCTGGACAGCAGCGGGGAGGCGTTGCGCGACGGTCTGGCCGCCCGACCGGACCTCGTCAAACCGAACGCCGAGGAGCTCGCCGGCCTCGTCGGGGCCGCACCGCCCTGGCCGGCTGCCGCGCTCGACGCGGTGCGCGCGCTCGACGCCCCTACCGTGGTCGCCTCGTTCGGCCCGGACGGGCTGCTCGCGGTGACCGGCGAGGGCGCCTGGCACGCGTACGTGCCGCAGCCGGTGGCCGGCAACCCGACCGGCGCCGGAGACGCCTGTGTCGCCGCGCTGGCCCGCGGTCTGCTCCGGCAGCGTCCCTGGCCGGAACGGCTCGCCGAGGCGGTCGCGCTGTCGGCCGCCGCGGTCCGGGCGCCGGTGGCGGGAAGCGTGGACCTGTCCGACTACCGGCAGCTGCGCCGGGCCGTGATCGTCAAGGAGATGTGATGCCACTCGTCCCGACCGGGCAGGTCGTCGCCACGGGACCGGTCTGCGCGTTCAACGTGATCACTCTGGAGCACGCCGAGTCGATCGTCGCCGGTGCGGAGGCCGCCGGTCGGCCCGTCGTGCTCCAGGTCAGCGAGAACGCCGTACGGTTCCATCGTCGGCTCGCACCGGTCGCCGCCGCGGCGCGGGCCGTCGCGGCGACCGCCACCGTCGACGTGGCGCTGCACCTCGACCACGTCGTCTCGGCCGACCTGTGGCGCCAGGCGCCGGAGCACGGCTTCGGCTCGGTGATGATCGACGCATCCCGGTTGCCGTACCAGGAGAACGTCGCGGCCACTCGGGAGGCGGCCGACTTCGCCCATGCGCACGGGCTCTGGGTCGAGGCCGAGCTGGGCACGGTCGGCGGGAAGGACGGTGAGCCTCCGACCGACCCGCACGCTCCCGGCGCCCGTACCGAACCGGCCGAGGCCGTGGCCTACGTGGCGCAGACCGGTGTGGACGCGCTCGCGGTCGCGGTCGGCTCCGCGCACGCCATGACCGTGCGCAACGCCGTGCTGGACCATGACCTGATCGGGCGGCTGCGGGCGGCGATCGCGGTGCCGCTGGTGCTGCACGGCTCGTCCGGGGTCCCCGACGAGGAGCTGCGCCGGGCCGTCGCCGGCGGCATCGGCAAGGTGAACATCGGTACGGCGTTGAACGTGGCCCTCACCGGCAGCGTGCGCGCCACCCTGGACGTACACCCGGAAATGGTCGACCCGCGGCGCTGGCTGGCACCGGCCCGCGAGGCGATGGCCGAGTGCGTGGCGCGCTTCTGCCGGATCGTGTCCGCCGACGCGGCGGCCGGGGCCGACAGCGGGCTGGCGTCGACCGGGGTCGTGCCGTGACCTCGACCGAGACCACGCCGGGGGCCGCCGCAGGTGGGATGGCCGACCGGTCCCGCCGGTTGCAGGCGCTGCTGGAGCTCCTGGCCGCGCGGGATGGGCGGCTCTCCGTCGCCGAGGGCGCGGCCGCCCTGCAGGTCTCCGAGGCGACCGTCCGTCGCGACTTCACCGCCCTCGCCGAGCAGCAGCTGGTGACGCGCACCCACGGCGGGATCGTGGCCAGCTCGGTCGCCTACGACCTACCGGTGCGCTACCGGTACCGCGGGGACCGCAGCACCAAGGAGCGCATCGCGGCGACCGCCGCCGGGCTCGTCGAGCCGGGCAGCGTCGTCGGGTTGAACGGGGGCACCACGACCTCGGCCACCGCCCGGCACCTCGCGGCCCGGCCCGAGCTGACGCAGGTCACCAACCGGCCGGCCCTGACGGTGGTGACCAACGCCTTGAACATCGCCACCGAGATGGTGCTCCGGCCGTCCGTACGCACCGTCATCCTCGGTGGGGTCGCCCTGCCTCAGTCGTACGAGCTGACCGGGCCGTTGACCAGCATGGTGATGCGGTCGCTGTGGCTGGACGTGCTCTTCCTCGGCGTCGACGGCTTCTCAACGGACGGGACGTCGTGCCACGACGAGAGCGAGGCGGGCATCGACGCGCTGATGGTCAGCCGGGCCCGCCAGGTGGTCGTGGTGGCCGGCTCGGAGAAGCTGGGGCGGCACTCCTTCGCCAAGATCTGCGACGCGTCCGCGGTGCACACCCTGGTCACCGACGACGCCGCCGACGAGCGGATCGTGGCGGACCTGCGCACGGCCGGCGTGACCGTCCTGCTGGCCTGACCTTCGGCCGCACCCGCCGCCAAGCTGAGCGGTCACTGCCAGCCGTCAGTCCGGTGCGACGATCGCACACCCAAGGTCGCGTGCGCACACGCAATCAGGGCTCGCGCATCCAGGTCTTCGGGTCGGTGACGAAGACGCCCTTGCCCTGCTGTCGCCGGATCACCCGTAGCGCTTCGAGCCGGGCGTAGGCCATCTGAACGGTCCCATGACTGACGTCGTAGCGGTCGCGCAGCTCGGCGATCGAGGGCAGCTTCTCCCCCGGCTTCAGCTTGTTGGATCTGACGTCGGCGATCACATCGTCGGCGATGCGCCAGTAGTCCGGCACTTCTCGCATGGCACCCCTCGGGACAACGACGAAGACGGCGACGGTCAACGCGGCTCTTGAGGCTGTGGTCAATCGGGAGAAGCGGCGCGAGCTCGCCGACTGGCTCAAGAACGGTGGTCTTCCCGATCTGACCGGTGGAACGGCACGGCCAGCCCGCCGACGTCCAGGCCGCATGTAGGCCAGCAGCCAGCAACGGATGCACCGACGCCCTGAGGTGCAGCCAACGCGTTCATCGAGATGCGGCGCGTGCCCAACAACTTCAGGGAAGTTGTGGCCTCCAGGGGCGCTGGAGGGGACAACATCCCTGAAGTTGTGCGGATCATGGGCGCGCGGGCGCAGCGGGCGCGGGCGGGGCTGGTCAGCGGGGGACGTCGCGGTGGCGGAAGGCGGCGACGCCGGTCGCCAGCAGGGCCGCCGCCACGGCGGCGAGGATCAGCAGGGGCAGCGCCGTCGGGTCGACCGCGGGGGCGGACGGCACGTGGGTGTACGGCGAGAGGTCGAGTGTGGCCTGCGGCAGCTCCAGCACCGCGCCGAGCTGCCCGAGCAGCAGGAACGCCATCAGCGCCGCCCAGGAGAGCACCACCGACCAGCGGGGCAGCAGTCCGAACAGGGCGGTCACCACACCGGCGACGACGAGCAGGGCCGGTAGGCGAAGTGCGGCGGCGCCGCCCAGCGTGAGCGCCTTCCCCACCGGGTCGCCGTCGACCAGGCCGTAGCCGAGGCCGGTGGTGATCCCCCCGAACAGCAGCAGCGCGGTCGCGCCGAGCACGGCCGCACCCACCTGCGTGCCCAGCCATCGGCTGCGGCTCACCCCGGTGGCGAGGACGGCCTCCAGCACCCCGTCGGCCTCGTCGGCGCGTACCCGCAGCAGGGCCTGCACGACGTACGCGCCGATGGCGAGCGCGTACAGGCCGAGCATCGCGGCGAGGTACGCGTCGACGAGGTCGGCGCCGCCACCCATCGCGGCGATGGCCTCGGCGGCGGCCGGGTTCTCAGCGATCATGGCGTTGAACTCGTCGGCGGCGACGCCCATCGAGATGCCGAGGATGCCCACCCCGACCGCCCAGCCGAGCAGCGTGCCGCGTTGCAGCCGCCACACCAGTCCGGCGGGGCTGAGCAGCCACGTCGCGGCGCGCGCCGGTCCGCGGCGGGCGGCGAGCAGGCCGGCGCCGAGGTCGCGGCGTTGTGCCAGCGCGTACGCGAGCGCCACCGTGGCCACCAGCAGGGCGACCGGCAGGGCGAGGGTCCACCACTGCTCGCCGGTGTAGGCGCGCACCTGGTTGCCCCAGCCCAGCGGCGTCAGCCAGGACGGCCAGGCGCTGTCCACCCGAGTGCCGCCGGCGTCGACCTCGCCGAACACGTCGCCGGCGGCGCGCAGCAGGAAGGAGAGGCCGACGGCTGCGGAGGCGAGCGCGTTGGCGCCTCGGGAGGTGACCGTGAGCTGGGCGGTGACGGCGGCGACGCCGGTGAAGGCCACCCCGACGCCACCGATCGCGGCGGCCGCGGCGACGGACCCCGCGAGGGGCAGCCCGGCGCCGGTGAGGGCGACCGCGAGCAGGGCGGCGGCGAGCACGTTCGCCCCGACGACGACCAGCAGGGCGGCGGTGAGCAGCGCGTACCGGCCGACCACTGACGCGCCGAGCAGTTCGGCGCGGCCGGTCTCCTCGTTCTGCCTGGTGTGCCGGACCAGTGCGAAGGTGCTCAGCAGCGCGACGAGGACCGCCAGCGTCGCGTACGTCTCGGCGACCACGACGGCGCCGAGGTCGGTGCCGGCGATGGGGCCGTTGAACGCGCGGGCGACCAGGCTGGACGCCGAGGTGGTGGCGTAGCCGTGCCGGGCCGCCTCGTCGGGGTAGACGCCGGCCACGCTGGCGGCGAGGGCGTACCCGAGCAGGGGTGTGCCGAGGACCCAGATGCCGAGCCGGATCCGGTCGCGGCGCAGCGCGAGCCGGGCGAGCCGTCCGGTGCCGGTGAACGCGCTCATCGCAGGGCCGCCCGGGGTTCGGTGTCGCGGTGACCGTCCTCGGTGGTCTCGCCGGCGCCGTAGTGGCGCAGGAACAGCTCTTCGAGGGTGGGTGGGGCGCTGGTCAGCGAGCGTACGCCGAAGCGGACGAGGTGATTGAGCAGCCCGTCGAGGTGGGCGGGCTCGACCTCCAACTGGGTGCGCCCGCCGGCTTCGCGTACGGCGTGCACGCCGGGCAGCTCAGCGACGCCGGTGAGCGGGCTGGCGGTCTCCACCGTCACCGCCGTGCGGGTGAGGTGACGCAGCTCGGTGAGGCTGCCGGATTCGACGGTGCGTCCCTCGCGGATGATGCTGACCCGGTCGCAGAGCGCTTCGACCTCGGCGAGCACGTGACTGGAGAGCAGCACGGTGCCGCCCTCGTTCCGGATCCGCCGGACCTGGTCCTGGAACACCGACTCCATGAGCGGGTCGAGACCGGAGGTCGGCTCGTCGAGCACGTACAGCTCCACGTCGGAGGCGAACGCGGCGACGATGGCGACCTTCTGCCGGTTGCCCTTGGAGTAGGTGCGGCAGGTGCGGGTGGGGTCGAGGTCGAAGCTGTCCAGCAGCTCGTCGCGGCGGCGCCGGTCGAGGCCGCCGCGCAGCTCGCCGAGCAGGTCGATGGCCTCGCCGCCGGTGAGGTTCGGCCAGAGGCTCACGTCACCGGGCACATAGGCCAGCCGGCGGTGCAGGCGTACGGCGTCGCGCCACGGGTCGGCGTCGAGCACCCGCGCCTCGCCCGAGTCGCCGCGCAGCAGCCCGAGCAGGATGCGGATGGTGGTGGACTTGCCGGCGCCGTTGGGGCCGAGGAAGCCGTGCACCTCCCCCGCCTCCACCCGCAGATCGAGCCCGTCGAGGGCGCGGACGGCGCCGAACGTCTTGACCAGTTCGTCGATCGCGATGACGGCCATGGCCCCTCCCCGGGCGGGTGACACATCGACAACCACACTGTACTGACCGATGGTCAGGCGGATCAACGGTGTTCGCCCGTCGGTCGGAAGCGCGACCGAAAGCTCCCTCTAAGCTGGCGGGATGACGGCCGAGCCCGCGGACGACACCCGGTCGCGGATCCTGCGCGCCGCGCTCGACCTCTTCGCCGAGCACGGTTACCAGCGCACCTCGCTACGGCAGATCGGTGAGCGGCTGCGGCTGACCAAGGCCGCCATCCTCTACCACTTCCCCGCCAAGGAGCACCTGCTCGCCGCGCTGGTCGAGCCGCTGCTGGCCGATCTAGAGGGGTTGCTGGACGCCGCGGAGGGGCTGCCTGCGGAGCGGGCCCGCCAGGCGGTGCTGGAGGGTTGGGTGGACACGATGCTGGCCCACCGCCGTCCGCTCGGCATGCTCTTCCACGACATCGCCCTGATCACCCGTGGCGACACGTACCACCGTCTGATGCGGATCGCCATGCACGCCATCGACGTGATCGCCGGCCCGCGGGCGGGACGCTGGGAACGGGTGCGCGCGGTGCAGGCCGTCGCCATGTGCAGCGACCCGGTCGTCTTCTTCACCGACGTGTCCGACGAGGTGCTCCGTGCCGACATGCTCGACGGCGTACGCCGGCTGCTGGCCGCGCCGACGGACACCGCCGGGGCCGGCCCGACGACCGCGTCCCCGACGTGGGGCGTGGCAGGGTCAGGCGCGCGCCCGGTGGCCGGGGCCGGTCCGCGACGGAGGCCGGGCCGACCGCGCGCGCTGGGTGGCGAGCAGATCGAGGCGGCACGGCGGATGTACGCCGCCGGCAACCACTCGGTGGATGCGATCGCGGCCGCGTTGAACGTCTCCCGCGCCACCGTCTACCGTCATTTGGCGCAGGCCGGGGACAGTAACGAGACTGTTTAGAGACAGTTTCAAGACTGTTCCGCGACGGGCGCATCGGTGCTGCCGGAGAACTCGTCGGCGGCTCCCACCCGCTCGAACACCCGAGCCAGGCGGGCGAGGTCGATGCCCTCGAAGTGGTCGAGGAACCGCCGGCGGACGGCGGCCAGGTGACTCGGCCAGGACTCGGTGAGCCGCGCGAAGCCGGCGTCGGTGAGGACGGCGTTCCAGCCTCGGGCGTCCTCCTGGCTGCGCACCCGACGCACCAGGCCCTGCGTCTCCAGGCGGGTGATGGTCCGGGTCATCCCACTCAGCGAGAGGTGACAGGCGGACGCGAGCTCGCTCATCCGCAGCTGCCGCTCGGGCGCCTCGGAGAGGTGCATGAGAGCGGTGTACTCGGTGAGCGGCAGTTGCCGGTCGCAGACCATGTCGGCGTCGATCGCCCGGGGCAGGAGATACATCACCCGGTACAGGTTGCGTACCAGTGCCTCCTCGTCCTGGTCGAGAGGCTTCAGGGGTTCGCCGGGGACACCGAGCATGGTCACCATCCTAGTTCCGGGCGCGGGCATGCCGTCCGAGCCGGTGTGACGCCAACCATAGCTCGCATATTTGCTTGACCAAACAATGACTGTCTAGCGTGTGGTGCCGTAACACCACGACTTCTGGAGGCACCACACCCATGACCAGGATCGGCATCATCCTCGGCAGCACCCGCCCCGGCCGCAACGGCGAGGCGGTTGCCCGCTGGGTCCTCGAGCACGCCAAGCAGCGCTCGGACGCGGAGTTCGACCTCATCGACCTGCTCGACCACCCGCTGCCGCACCTCGACGAGGCGATCCCGCCCTCGATGGGCCAGTACAGCCAGCCGCACACCAAGCGCTGGGCCGAGACCATCGCCCAGTACGACGGCTTCGTGATCGTCACCCCGGAGTACAACCATTCCACCTCGGGCGCGCTCAAGAACGCCATCGACTACCTCTTCGCCGAGTGGAACAACAAGGCCGTCGGCTTCGTCAGCTACGGCTCCGTCGGCGGCGCCCGCGCGGTCGAGCACCTGCGCCTGGTCGCCGGTGAGCTGATGATGGCCGACGTGCGGGTCCAGGTGGCGCTGTCGCTGCACAGCGACTTCGAGAACTACAGCGTCTTCAAGCCGAACCCGGTCCACGAGCCCGCGCTCAACACCATGATCGACCAGGTCGTCGCGTGGAGCACCGCGCTGGCCCACCTGCGTAAGAACTGAACACTCACCTGAGCGCACCGAAGGTGGCCGCGGGCTCGCCCTGCGGCCACCTTCGCGTACTCGCCGGCATTCAGGCCGCCAGGGCGGCGTAACGGCCGTTGCGCCCCAGCAGGTTGTCGTGGGTGCCGCACTCGACGATGCGACCGTGGTCGAGCACCGCGATCTGGTCGGCGCCCCGGACGGTGGAGAGCCGGTGGGCGATGGTGATCGTGGTGCGGCCCCGGGCCAGCTCGTCGAACGCCCGCTGCACGGCCCGTTCCGTCTCGGTGTCCAACGCGCTGGTGGCCTCGTCGAGGATCAGCACCGGCGGGTTCCGCAGCAGGGTGCGGGCGATCGCCAGCCGTTGCTTCTCACCACCGGAGAAGCGGTGGCCCCGCGAGCCGACGACTGTGTCGTACCCGTCCGGCAGGCTCGCGATCACGTCGTGGATCTGCGCGGCGCGCGCGGCGGCCTCGATCTCCGGGTCGGTGGCGTCCGGCCGGGCGTACCGAAGGTTCTCCCGCACGGTGGTGTGCAGCAGGTAGGTCTCCTGGCTCACCACGCCGACCACCGCGGCCAGATCGGCCAGGCGCATGTCACGCAGGTCGATCCCATCGACCGTGATCCGACCGCTGGTCGGGTCGTGCAGCCGGCTGACCAGGGCGGCGAGGGTGCTCTTGCCGGAGCCGGTCTCCCCGACCAGGGCCAGTCCGGTGCCGGCGGGCACGTCGAGGGTGACCCCGACGACCGCCGCGGTGTCGCTGCCCGGGTAGCTGTAGGTGACCTCCTCCAGGCGCAGGTGGCCGCGGACCCGGCCCGGGTCGACCGGTACCGGCTCGGCCGGTTCGGCGACCTCGACCGGCAGGTCCAGGTACTCGAAGATCCGAGCGAACAGCGCCAGCGACGAGGTCACCGAGACACCCACGTTGAGCAGCATCATCAGCGGGCGGAACAGCCCGTTCTGCAGCGCGGTGAAGGCGACCAGGGTCCCGATGCTCAGCGTGCCGGCGGTACCCGGCAGACCGGCGCCGAGGTAGATGAGCGCCGGGACGGCGGCGAACACGATGCTCATCGAGGCCATCCGCCAGCGTCCGGCCAGCTCGCTGCGCAGCTCCAGGTCGACCAGGCGGGCCGAGGAGGCGGTGAAGCGCTCGATCAGCGCCGGCGCGGTGCCGAGGGTCTTGGCGAGCTGCACGCCACTGATCGACAGGCTCTCCTCGACGGTGACGTTCAGGTCGGCGAGTTCCCGCTGACGTCGGGCGGTGATCTCACGGCGCAGCCGGGCGACGCGGCGGGTGAGCCAGATGGCCGGCGGGAGGATGACCAGCGAGACCAGGGACAGCCGCCAGGAGAGCGCGACCATGGCCGCCACGGTGGCGACCACCGTCGTCAGGTTCGACGCGATCGAGGTGGCGGTGGAGGTGACCACCGACTGCATGCCACCGATGTCGTTGGTGATCCGCGACTGCACCTCGCCCGTCCGGGTGCGGGTGAAGAAGTTCAACGACTGCCGCTGGAGATGGGTGAACACCTCGGTGCGCAGCCGGTGCATGACCTCCTGCCCGACCCGGGTGGAGATCCAGGTCTGCACCACGCCGAGCACGGCGGTGACCGCCGCCACCGCGACCATGCCGAGGACCAGCCAGACCAGCAGGCGCAGGTCGCGCTCCGGCAGAGCGCTGTCGATCACGTGCCGGAGCAGGAACGGCGATGCCATGGCGATGACCGAGGAGGCCACGATGATCGCGGTGACCACGGCGAGGGGCGCCCGATGGGGGCGGAAGAGCCCGGCGACGCGCCGCAGCGGCACCTGCCGGGCCTGCGCCTTCTCCGCCGAGCTGACGGTGCGGGGGCCGCGGTCGCGGCCGAGGGGGGTGGGCTCCAAGAGCGGCTGCCTTCCGTCGCACTTTACTGAGGTTGCCTCATCATGAGGGAACAACCGTAACTCCTGCTACCGTATTCCGCGTGATCGAGGCGGACGGCGACGACGACACCCTGGCCGAGGCGTTCTGGAAGGTCGCGCGACTGCTACGTCATCGCACCCGGGCGGCCCTCGCGCCCTGGGACGTCAGCCCGAGCCAGGCACGCGCCCTCGGCGTCCTGGCCCGGCACGGCGTACTGCGTCCCGGCGCGCTCGCCGAGCACCTGCGCATCGCACCCCGCTCCGCCACCGAGGTGGTCGACGACCTGCAGCGGCGCGGGCTGGTCGAACGCCGCCCCGACCCGAACGACAGGCGGGCCACCCTGGTCGCGCTCACCGCCGAGGGCGTACGCACGAGCACCGCCATCCGGACCACCCGCCAGGCCGAGGCGGAGCGGCTGTTCGCCGAACTCACCCCCGGCGACCGCGACGAGCTCGCCCGCATCCTGCGTACGCTGCACGGCTGACCGCCCGGCGTGCGGCGCGTCCCGGGATGACCGGCGGCGCGGGCCGTGGCCGGCCCCTGGCCGGGTTTGGTCACCGGCCGGGCGGGTAGCCGAGCCCGTCCGATCGACGGGACCGGCGGGTGACGGGAGGGCCTCGTGGTACGCCTGCTCAACGGTGCGACCGGCGGCCGACGCTGATGTGCGGCATCGGTGGGGAGGCCCGGTTCGACGGGTCGAGGCCCGACGACGCGGCGGTGACCCGGATGACCGAGGCCATGCGCTCCCGCGGTCCGGACGGCGAGGGGCTGTGGAGCGACGGCTGGGTGACCCTCGGGCACCGGCGGCTCACCATCATCGACCTCTCCGACGCCGGCGCCCAACCGATGGTCCGCGAGGACCTGGGGCTCGGCCTGGTCTTCAACGGCTGCATCTACAACTACCCCGAGCTGCGCGAGGAACTGCGCAACGCCGGCTACGAATTCCGCTCCACCAGCGACACCGAGGTGATCCTGGTGGCGTACGCCCACTGGGGTGAGCGGTTCGTCGACCATCTGGTCGGCATGTTCGCCTTCGGCCTGGTGGACCAGGTGCGGCGGCGACTGGTGCTGGCCCGCGACCGCCTCGGCATCAAACCGCTCTACCTCGCCGAGACACCCGATCGGCTACGGTTCGCCTCCAGCCTTCCGGCGCTGCTGCGCGCCGGGGACGTGGACACCGGCATCGACCCGGTGGCGCTGCACCACTACCTCTCCTGGCACTCGATCGTGCCCGCGCCCCGGACCGTCCTGCGCGGCGTGCACAAGCTGCCACCGGCCACCCTGCGCATCGTGGAGGCGGACGGGCGCAGCCGCGACGAGCGGTACTGGCAACCGGACTACGTACGGGAACCCGCCGAAGCGGCCATGGGCGCGCGGGACTGGCAGGCCGCCGTCGGGGAGGCGCTGCGCACCGCCGTACGCCGGCGGCTCGTCGCGGACGTCCCGGTCGGAGTGCTGCTCTCCGGCGGCCTGGACTCCAGTCTCATCGTGGCGCTGCTCGCCGAGGCGGGGCAGCGACACCTGCGCACGTTCAGCATCGGCTTCGACAGCCGGGGCGACGAAGCCGGCGACGAGTTCCACTACTCCGACCTGGTGGCGCGCGCCTTCGACACCGACCACCAACGCGTCCGGCTCGCCGACGACGACCTGGTCCCCGCCGTACGCCGAACCGTGCTGGCGATGACCGAGCCGATGGGCAGCCACGACGTGGTCGCCTTCCACCTGCTCTCCGAACAGGTGGCCCAGCACGTCAAGGTGGCCCAGTCCGGGCAGGGCGCGGACGAGGTGTTCGCCGGCTACGGCTACCACCAGCCGCTGGCGGAGGTGCCCCGGGAGGCTGCCGCGGACGAGTTCGCCGCCGCGTTCTTCGACCGGGACCACGCCGAGCTGAACCGGGTGGTCGGCCCGGCGTACGCGTTGGACCGTGACGTCAGCCGCGACCTGCTCGACGCGCACCTGGCGGCGCCCGGGGCACAGACAGCGCTGGACGCGGTGCTGCGGCTGGACACCCACCTGATGCTCCCCGACGACCCGGTCAAACGGGTCGACAGCATGAGCATGGCCTGGGGCCTGGAGGTGCGTACGCCCTTCCTCGACCAGGACCTGGTGAGCCTCGCGGCGCACTGCCCACCGGAGTACAAGCTGGCCCGGGGCGGTAAGGGCGTGCTCAAGGAGGTGGCCCGGGAGGTGCTGCCGGCCGAGGTGATCGACCGGCCGAAGGGCTACTTCCCGGTGCCCGCGCTGCGCAACGTCGACGGTGCCGTGCGCGAGTTGGTGGTCGAGGCGTTGCAGTCCCCCGTCGCCCGCGAACGTGCCCTGTTCCGTCCCGAGTACGTGGCGCAACTGTTGGCCGAGCCGGACCGGGCCGCCGCGGCCGCCGGCAGCAACAAGCTCTGGCAGCTCGGCCTGCTCGAACTCTGGCTCCAGTCCCACGACATCCGCTGACTATCAGCTGGCGGTGGTCCAGGCGGCCAGTTCGGCGAGGACCGCGCGCAGGTCGCCGGTCTCGTCGAGGATCCGCCGCTGCCGGGTGGCGCCGGTGCCCTCTCCACGCAGCCGGGTCAGCTGGTCGAGCACGTAACCCAGGTCGCCGTGCCGGACCAGCGCCGGCGAGACCGTGGCGAAGAGTTCGTCGACCAGCTCCCACGCCGGCCGGGCACCGCCGCGGCGCAGGTCGATGAGGGTACCGTCCAGGCCGTCGTGGGCGGCCCGCCAGTGCGCCGCGGACACCAGGCAATCGCGCACGGGTGACGCCGGCACGCCGGCCCGCGCCTCGTCGAGGACCGTCGCGACCAGGGCGCGCAACAGCGCGGCGACCAGCACGGTGTCGTCGACGGTCGGGCACACGTCGCCGACCCGGATCTCCACTGTGGGGTACGCGGCGGACGGCCGCGCGTACCAGTAGACCATCGCCGAGTCGAGCATGACGCCGGCGGAGATCAGCTCCTCCACCGTACGGTCGTAGTCCGCCGCCGAGGCGAAGTAGGGGGTGGGGCCGAGGCTGGGCCAGCGTTCCAGCTGCATCGAACGCCAACTGGCGTGCCCGGTGTCGGCGCCGTCGTGCAGCGGCGAGTTGGTGGCGATCGCGTGCACCACGGGCAACCAGGGACGCAGGTGGTTGCAGACCTGGATGGCGAGTTCCCGGTCCGGCACCCCGACGTGCACGTGACAGCCGCAGACCGCCGGGTCGTGCGCCACTGGTCCGTACCGCCGGGACATGGCGTGGTAGCGCGGCTTGTCCGGGACCGTCCGGTGCGGCTCGTGCATGGGGGTCGCCCCCACCGCGACCAGCCGGGCGCCGGCCGACTCGGCCGCCTCGGCGGCGGAGCGCCGCAGCGCCACCAGGTGCGCGCGCAGCTCGGTCAGGTCGGCGGTGACCGGGGTGACCATCTCGACCATGCTGTGCCGGAACTCCTGCCGGCTCTGGTCGCGCGCCGGGCCGCGCAACGCGGTCAGCACCCGCTGGGCGACCGGCAGGTTCTCCCCGGACCGCAGGTCCAGCAGCAGGAACTCCTCCTCCACGCCGAGGGTCAGCATGGTGAGGTCGGGCACCGCGGTGGCGACCATCGGACGGTACGACATGCGTTCGGCGTCCGTTTCGTCGGGCGACGCCCCGGGCGTCGCGTTACCGGCTGCCCCCGCGTTCCCGCCGCACCCGACCGGCAAACGCCCTGGCCCGGCTGCTGCCGCAGGTCGCGGCGGCAGCCGAGCGAGGCCCGGACGGGACGGTCCTCCGCGGCCGGGTTCCCGAGGTCCGCCGGGGTGCGCCTCGCCTGCGACTGGACGTATCGCGCTCCCTGTCGAGCTGCCCCATTCCTGGGACCAGGTCCGGGACCACGAGCACCACCGCGCCGGCGGAGAGGCCGGCCACCGGGATGCCGCCGGATCGGACGACACCGCCAGCCCGGGAGGACACCGCCGACCCGGACCACACCACCAGCGCGGACGACCAACAGACGTTGCCCCAGATCCGGGGCAGCTCGACAGCGTCGCGGCACACCCGCCCTCACCCCGTGGGCCCGCCCCGAACCTCCGGACTGGGACAGCGTTCCGGCCGACAGTCGTGGCCGGAACACCAGGGTCAGCGGCGTACGCCGCCGTCGGCGAGGAAGCGGGCGACCGGCAACGTCGCCGCGCCGAGGGCGACGGCGTCCACACCCAACCGGCACAGCTCGATCGATGCCTGTTCGTACGGCTGGCGTAGTGCCTGCCGGCCGGCGGCCTCGCGTACGGCCGGCAGCAGGTCGCCGAGCGCCATCGCCGCCCAGCCGCCCAGCACGACCCGCTCCGGGTTGAACAGGTTGATCAGGTTGGCCACGCCGGCGCCGAGGTAGGCGGCGGTCTCGTCGAGCACCCGGCGAGCGGTCGCGGAGCCGGCAGCCGCCTCGATCAGCGCGTTGAGCTGGGACTCCTCGTCGTCGCCCGGCACCGGGCGGCCACCACGCGCCTCCCGGTAACGGTCGATGATCGCCTCGGCGCCCACGTACGCCTCGAGGCAGCCGCGGGCGCCGCAGCGGCACTGCCGCCCGCCGTACACCAGGGTGGTGTGGCCCCACTCCCCCGCGCTGCTGGAGGCGCCGCGATAGGTGGCGCCGCCGGCCACCACGGCCGCGCCGACGCCCGAACCGACCAGGGCGAAGACCGCGTGCCGGGCGCCCTTGCCGGCGCCGAACCACATCTCGGCCTGGCCGAGCGTCTTCGCCCCGTTGTCGATGTGCAGCGGAAGGTCGGTGCCGGCGGCGATCAGCCGTTCCAACGGCACCGCGTCCCAGCCGAGCGCCTGGGCGTGCACCACGGCATGCTCGCCCTGCGAGACCACGCCGGAGACGCCGATCCCGACGCCGAGCACGTCGGTGGGCGAGACTCCGGCCGTGCCGGTGACCGCGTCGATCCCGGCGAGCACGTGGCCGGCCACCTCGGCGGGTTCGGTCCGGGCCGGGTCGAGCGGGTACTCCACGCTGGCCAGCAGGGCCATGGCGAAGTCGAACAACTCGACCCGGACCCGGGTCTCGCCGACGTCCACCCCGACGAGGAACGCGAACCGAGGTGCGATCCGGAGCAGCATGCTGGGCCGGCCTCCGTCGGACTCGGCGGCGCCCGCCTCTACCACGAGCCCTTCCTCGACCAGGTCGCTGACCACGTTGCTCACTCCCGGCTGGCTCAGGCCGGTGCTGCGCACCAGGTCCTGCCGGGTCAGCGGCCCGTCGAGGAAGAGCTTCGTCAGGAGGGCCCCCCGGTTGCGCAGTCGCACGCTCCGGTTGGTGGCTCGCGCCAGCTCCACTCGTCACCTCGATCTCGTCGGTCGTCCGGAGCGACTGTACGGCTCCCCGTGCTTGACGACCCAACCGGCGAACACTTTAATGACGACATAATTTAAGGCTTTATGTAACCCCCACCTCCACCCCCACCATTGCATCGGAAGGGCTGATCGTGTCCACGAGACGTCACCTCGGGATACTCACCGCCGCCGTCCTGGCGGCCGCATCGCTGACCGCCTGCGGCGGCTCCGGCGACGACGCCGGTGGCTCCGGCAAGACCCTCACCTACTGGGCCAGCAACCAGGGCGCCAGCATCGAGGCCGACAAGACGATCCTTCAGCCGGAGCTGGACAAGTTCGAGAAGCAGACCGGCATCAAGGTCAATCTTGAGGTCGTCCCCTGGTCGGACCTGCTCAACAAGCTGCTCGCCGCGGCCACCTCGGGTCAGGGCCCGGACGTGGTGAACATCGGTAACACCTGGTCGGCGTCGTTGCAGGCCACCGGGGCGCTCGTCGAGTTCGACGACGCCACGCTGCAGGCCGTCGGCGGCAAGGACCGGTTCGTGCCCGCCGCGCTGGCCGCCGCCGGAGCGCCCGGCAAGCCGCCGGCCGCAGTGCCGCTCTACAGCCTGGCGTACGCGCTGTACTACAACAAGAAGGCGTTCGCCGACGCCGGCATCACCGCCCCGCCGACCACCTGGGAGCAGCTCGCCGAGTACGGCAAGAAGCTCAGCACCGGCGACAGGTGGGGGCTCGCGATCGAGGGGGCCAACCCGAACGAGAACGCCCACCACGCCTTCGCCTTCGGCCAGCAGTACGGCGGCGAGTGGTTCGACTCGTCCGGCAAGCCGACGTTCGACACGCCGCAGAACGTCTCGGCGGTGAAGCGGTACGTCGACTTCATGGCCACTGACAAGATCACCAACCCGAGCAACGCCGAGTACGCGCAGAACCAGTCGGTCTCCGACTTCGCCAACGGCAAGGCGGCGATGCTGCTGTGGCAGGCCGCCGGGTCGAACCTGAAGACCCAGAACATGCCGGCCGACGCGTACGGAGTCGCACCGGTGCCGTTCCTGGCCACCCCGCCGGCCGGGGGCAAGAAGGTGAACAGCATGGTCGCCGGCATCAACATGGCGGTCTTCAAGCACACCAAGAACAAGGACGCGTCGCTGAACTTCGTGAAGTTCATGACCAGCGACGAGGAGCAGACCATCCTCAACAAGACGTACGGCTCGCTGCCCGCGGTGAAGACCGTTGGTACCGACCCGGCGTTCAGCGCCCCGGAGCAGAAGGTGCTCCAGGAGACGCTGTCCACCACCGCGGCCCCGCTGCCGCAGGTGCCCGACGAGAGCACCTTCGAGACCCTGGTCGGCACCGCCATCAAGGAACTGTTCGCCGACGCGGCCAGCGGCCGCCCGGTCACCGAGGAATCGGTGAAGAAGAAGCTGAGCGACGCGCAGCAGAAGATGCGCTGATCCCGGCGTCACCGGTGGCCGTGGCAGGGCGCCCCTCCGTGCCCGCCACGGCCACCATCTGGCGAGAGGACCCTGATGGCAACCAGCACCACCGCGCCGGGTGCCCGCCCCGACCGGCGCGATCCCCGGGCCGGCAAACCGGTACCGGCCCCTGCCCGGCGGCCGCGCCGGCCCCGGCGTTCGTTCCTGCCGTATCTGCTGCTCGTTCCGGCCGTCGTACTGGAGCTGGGCATCCACGTGATCCCGATGCTGGTCGGGGTCTGGATGAGCCTGCTGGAGCTGACCCAGTTCCACATCCGGGACTGGTCCACCGCGCCCTTCATCGGGCTGGACAACTACAAGCCGACGCTGAACTTCCACACAGCTGCCGGCCGCGAGCTGCTGCACTCGTTCTGGATCACGCTGCTCTACACCCTGCTCTCGGTGGGACTGGCCTGGCTGCTCGGGATCGCCGGCGCGGTCGTGTTGCAACGACCGTTCCGCGGCCGGGCGATCCTGCGGGCGCTGTTCCTCACCCCGTACGCCCTGCCCGTCTACACCGCCGTGATCACCTGGAGCTTCCTGCTCCAGCGCGACACCGGTCTGGTCAACCACGTCCTCGTCGACCAGCTCGGGCTCCTGGACGACAAGCCGTTCTGGCTGATCGGCGACAACAGCTTCTGGTCGCTGCTGATCGTCTCGGTCTGGCGCAACTGGCCGTTCGCGTTCCTGTGCCTCATGGCCGGTCTGCAGAACGTCCCGGACGAGCTCTACGAGGCTGCTGCCATCGACGGCGCCGGGTTCTGGCGCCGGCTGCGCTCGGTGACCCTGCCGATGCTGCGGCCGGTGAACCTGGTCCTGCTGCTCGTGCTCTTCCTCTGGACCTTCAACGACTTCAACACGCCGTACGTGCTCTTCGGCGGCTCGGCGCCGGAACAGGCGGACCTGATCTCCATCCACATCTACCGCAGCTCCTTCAAGACCTGGGACTTCGGGTCGGGCTCGGCGATGTCCGTGGCGCTGCTGTTCTTCCTGCTGGTCGTCTCGGCCGGCTACCTGCTGATCACCAACCGACGGAGGGACCATGCGTGAGACCGCCGGTGAGCGCTGGGGCCGGCGGATCGTGCTGACCCTGCTCACCCTCTTCGTCGTCATTCCGCTGTACGTGATGGTCACCTCGGCCGCGAAACCGTTGCAGGACGTGCAGAACGGCTTCACCTGGTGGCCGAGCCGCCCGACGCTGCAACCGTTCATCGACATGTGGAGCACCGTGCCGCTGGCCCACTACCTGGTGAACAGCCTGGTGGTGTCGAGCATCGCAGCGGTCTGCTCGGTGGCCGTCGCCATCTTCGCCGCGTTCGCGGTGAGCCGGTACCGCTTCCGCGGCCGGGGCGTCTTCTCGGTGACCGTCCTGTCCACCCAGATGTTCCCGGGCATCCTGTTCCTGCTGCCGCTGTTCCTCATCTACGTGAACCTGGGCAACGCCACCGGGATCGAGCTGTACGCCAGCCGCACCGGTCTGGTCATCACGTACCTGACCTTCTCGCTGCCGTTCTCGATCTGGATGCTCGTCGGCTACTTCGACTCGATCCCCCGCGGGCTCGACGAGGCGGCCCAGGTCGACGGGGCCGGTCCACTGCGGACCTTGTTCCGGGTGATCCTGCCGGCGGCCGTGCCCGGCGTGGTCGCGGTGACCGTGTACGCGTTCATGACCGCCTGGGGTGAGGTGCTCTTCGCCTCGGTCATGACGGACGAGGGCAGCCGCACCCTGGCGGTCGGCCTGCAGGGCTACTCCACCCAGTTCAACGTCTACTGGAACCAGGTGATGGCCGCCTCGCTGGTGGTGAGCGTGCCCGTCGTCGCCGGCTTCCTGGCGCTGCAGCGCTACTTCGTCGCCGGCCTCACCGCCGGCGCGGTCAAGTGATTCGATCCACCGCAGAGGAGAACCGACCCGTGCCGGACCTGTCCAAGCTGCCGCCCGACTTCCTCTGGGGCGTCGCCACCGCGGCGTACCAGATCGAGGGGGCCGTCGACGTCGACGGACGATCCCCGTCCATCTGGGACACCTTCTCGGCCATCCCGGGGAACGTCGACAACGGTGACACCGGGGCCGTGGCCTGCGACCACTACCACCGTTGGCCGGAGGACGTGGCGCTGCTGCGCCGGCTCGGCGTCGACGCGTACCGGTTCTCGGTGGCCTGGCCGCGGGTGCTGCCCGAGGGGACCGGCACGGTCAACGCGGCCGGGCTGGACTTCTACGACCGGCTGGTCGACCGGCTGCTCGCGGAGGGGATCCGGCCGTTCGTCACGCTCTACCACTGGGACCTGCCGCAGGCCCTGCAGGACCGGGGCGGCTGGCCGGAGCGGGCCACCGCCGAGGCGTTCGCCGACTACGCCGCGATCGTCGCGTCCCGCCTCGGCGACCGGGTGACCGACTGGTGCACGGTCAACGAGCCGCTCTGCGTCTCCTGGATCGGCCACCTGGAGGGCAACATGGCCCCCGGGGAGCGGGACCTCGGCCGCGCGGTGCGCACCTCCCACCACACGTTGCTCGGGCACGGCCTCGCCACCCAGGCCGTACGGGCGAACGCCACCCGACCGGCGTCGGTCGGGCTGGTGCTCAACCTCAGCCCGATCGAGGCGGCCACCGACCGGCCGGAGGACGTCGCGGCGGCCCGCCGGATGGACGGCCACGTCAACCGCTGGTGGTTGGACCCGATCCACGGGCGCGGCTACCCGACCGACATGATCGCCACGTACGGCATCGAGCCGCCGGTGCGCGACGGCGACCTCGCGGTGATCGCCACCCCGACCGACTTCCTCGGTGTGAACTACTACTTCCGTCAGCTGGTCGTGGACGACCCGGCGGGGCCGGCGCCGTACGCCCGGCAGGTGCCGGTCCCCGGCGCGGTCGAGACCGCGATGGGCTGGGAGGTCTACCCGCCCGGGCTCGAGCAGCTGCTGGTCTCGGTGAACGCGGAGTACCGGCCCGCGAAGATCATCGTCACCGAGAGCGGCTCGGCGTGGCCGGACGAGGTCACCGCCGAGGGCACCGTGGAGGACAAGGAACGCACCGACCACCTGGAGGAGCACCTGGCGGCCTGCTCCTCGGCGGTGGCGCGGGGCGTACCGCTCGCGGGCTACTTCGTCTGGTCACTGCTGGACAACTTCGAGTGGGCGTACGGCTACGACAAGCGCTTCGGGCTGGTGCACGTCGACTACGCCACCCAGCGGCGGACGATGAAGGCGAGCGGACACCGGTACGCCGAGTTGATCCGCGGCCACCGGTCGGCGGGTACGGGCGCCGCCGCGCCGGGGGCCTGAGCGGGTACGACGTGCCGCCTCTCCGGGCGCCGCACCAGCGGTTGCCCGGGGAGGCGGACCGGCACCTGCGGCCCGATCATGTCCGGGCGAACCGCCGCCGTCCCCGGCCCGGGGCGGATAGCCTGCGGCAATGGCCGCAGCGGAAGAGGGCTCCCGGCCGCCCGAGGGCCAGGTCGGGGTGTCGGAGACCGATCGCGTGAAGGCCTTCAGCGACGGGGTCTTCGCCATCGTCATCACACTGCTCGTGCTGGAGCTCCGCGTCCCGGACTACCACGCGGGCGGCCTGCTGACCGGGTTGCGCCATGAGGGCGCCTCATATCTCGCGTTCGTGGTGTCCTTCGGCTACATCGGAGTGATCTGGCTCAACCACCACGCGCTGATCCGCCTGGTGCGCGGAACCACGCTGGCGCTCAACTGGATCAACCTCGCCATCCTTTTCGGCGCTGTCATCATCCCGTTCCCCACCGCGGTGCTGGCCTCGGCCTTCAGCGAGGGTGACAGCGCCGACCAGCGAACGGCCGTGGCGTTCTACGCCATCGCGGCGGCCCTGATGTCCGCTCCCTGGCTGGCGTTCTTCAGCTATCTGCACCGTCATCCCACCCTGCGGGCCCGGGAGGTCGGCCCCGAGCATGTCCGGAGCCAACGCGTCCGGCCGATCACCGGCCTGATCCTGTACGGGCTGAGCGGCCTGCTCGGTTGGTTCGTCGATCCGGTGGTCGGGCTGATCGGCATCATCGTCATGATCGTCTACCACGCCGTCACCAGCGAGGGATTCCGGGCGGGGCCGCTCGGCCGGTTGTTCCCGCGCGGCGGGTGAGAGGGCGCTTTCTTGACACCGTGGAGGCCCACCAATAGATTGGTGACAATCTATTTCCCCGGTTTCCTTAGAGTTCCCGTCCGGGGTCGGCGCGTCGGATGGGGCGAGGGCCCTGACAGCCGAGACCGCAGGGAGGCCTCCCATGCGCAGACTTCGTGCCGCCGCCGCACTGGCGCTCGCCGTCGTGGGGCTGAGCGCCGCACTGACGGTGCCCACCACCGTGCCCGCCACCGCCGCGCCCGGCGCGGTGACCTGGTCCGACGACTTCAACGGCCCCGCCGGCACAGCACCGGATCAGAACAAGTGGAAGTACGACATCGGCGGTGGCGGCTGGGGCAACAACGAGTTGCAGTACTACACGAGCAGCACCCGCAACGCGGCGCTCGACGGTGACGGCAACCTGGTGATCACCGCCCGCCGGGAGAACCCGGCCAACTACAACTGCTGGTACGGCAGCTGCCAGTACACCTCGGCCCGACTGCTCACCGCCGGCACGTTCGCCCAGGCGTACGGCCGGTTCGAGGCGCGCATCAAGATCCCTCGGGGGCAGGGGCTCTGGCCCGCCTTCTGGATGCTCGGCACCAGCAGCGACTCCTGGCCTGACCGGGGCGAGATCGACATCATGGAGAACGTGGGGCGTGAGCCGTCCACGGTGCACGGCACGCTGCACGGGCCGGGCTACTCCGGCGGCAACGCCGTCACCGGGCAGACCTCGCTGCCGGGCGGCCAGGCGCTCGCCGACGCGTTCCACACGTACACCGTCGACTGGGCGCCGGACTCGGTCACCTGGTACCTCGACGGTGTGCAGTACTCCCGCAAGACCCCGGCCGACCTGCGGGGCAACCGGTGGGTCTTCGACCACCCCTTCTTCATGATCATGAACGTCGCGGTCGGCGGGAACTGGCCCGGCTCCCCGGACGGCACCACGGTCTTCCCGCAGCAGATGGTCGTCGACTACGTGCGGGTGCAGGCCTGGGACACCGGCGGCGGGGGCGGCGGCGCGCCGATCGTCGGGTACGGCGACAAGTGCGTGGACGTGGCCGGCGCGAACACCGCGAACGGTACGGCGGTGCAGCTCTGGACCTGCAACGGCACCGCCGCGCAGCGCTGGGCCTGGGCCGGCGACAGCACGGTGCGGGCACTGGGCAAGTGCCTCGACGCCACCGGTGGCGGCACCGCCAACGGCACACCGGTGCAACTCTGGGACTGCAACGGCACCGGCGCGCAACGCTGGGTCTTCACCGCCGCCGGGGACATCGTCAACCCGCAGGCGAACAAGTGCCTCGACGCCACCGGAGTGAGTTCCGCCGACGGTACCCGCCTGCAGATCTGGGAGTGCACGGGCGGCCCCAACCAGAAGTGGCGCCGCTGACCGGCGCTCATCCGGGCCGCCGCGGACGGGTTCGCGGCGGCCCCGGCGCTCGTCACGGCGGGGTGACGCGGGCGAGGTCGGCCGGGGTGTCGAGGTCCAGTGGGACGCCGACGCCGTCGCAGGGCACCCGGACCACCAGGTCGGGCTGGGCGCGCAGCAGGTCGCGCGCGCCCCGGTCCCCGGTGGCGTACCGCCCGAGCAACGGCCAGGTGTCGCGCCCGAGCAGGACGGGGTGCCCGGGGCGCCCGGCGTAGGTGGCCGTCGCGACCACCGCGCCGCCGGCGTACGCGGCCCGCACCCGGCGTACCGCCGCCGGGGTGAGCAGCGGCTGGTCGACGAGGACGACCACGGCCGCGGTCACGTGCGTGGGCAGCGATGCCAACCCGAGGCGCAACGACAGGCCCATCCCCTGACACCAGTCGGGATTGCGGACGAGGACCGCCTCCGGCAGCGGCGGCAGGTCGTCCGCCCCGGCACCGACCACGACGTGCACCGGGGCGCAGCCGCCGGCGGCCAGCAGGCGCAGGGCGCGGCGCACCAGCGGCTCGCCGTCGAACTCGACGAGCGCCTTCGGCCGGCCGAAGCGGCGGCCGCCTCCGGCGGCGAGCAGGAGCCCGGCCACGATCCCCTGTTCCACACCGCCCCCACACCGTGAACGATTCGCCGGTTTTCTTCTGATTAGTACGAACAAAGCTACTATGGGCGGGTGCAGAACGGCTCCGGTAGCGCCACGGTCGCCGGCGACGAACGCTCGTCCCGGGTCGCCTTCACCGTCAACGGCACCCGTCGAGAGCTGACGCTGGACAACCGCACGACGTTGCTCGACGCGCTGCGCGAGCACCTGGACCTCATCGGCGCGAAGAAGGGCTGCGACCACGGCCAGTGCGGCTCCTGCACCGTGCTGCTGGAGGGCCGGCGGGTGAAGAGCTGCCTCATCTTCGCCGTCACCCTCGACGACTGCTCGATCACCACCGTCGAGGGGCTGGCCGGGTCCGACCCGCTCTCCCCGTTGCAGGACGCGTTCATCGCCCATGACGCCTTCCAGTGCGGCTACTGCACGCCGGGGCAACTCTGCTCCGCCCGCGGCATGCTCGACGAGGTCGCCGCGGGGTGGCCGAGCGCGGTCACCGACGACCTGACCGGCGCGGCCCGGCTGACCGACGCGGAGGTACGCGAACGGATGAGCGGCAACCTGTGCCGGTGCGGGGCGTACCCGCACATCGTGGCCGCGATCCGGGAGACGGCGGGAGAGCGATGAGGGAGTTCCGGTACCGTCGCCCGGCCGATGTCGACGAGGCCGTGGCGCTGCTCGGCGGGGACCCCGAGGCGGCGTACCTGGCCGGCGGCACCAACCTCGTCGACCTCATGAAGCTCGGCGTGCAGCGACCCGACCTGCTGGTCGACGTCACCCGGCTGCCGCTGGACGCGATCGAGCCGCTGCCCAACGGCGGCCTGCGCGTCGGCGCCACCGTACGCAACAGCGACCTCGCCGCTCACCCGGTGGTACGGCGGGACTATCCCGTGCTCGCCCGTGCCCTGCTCGCCGCCGCCTCCGGCCAGGTGCGCAACATGGCGACCACGGCCGGCAACCTGTTGCAGCGCACCCGGTGCTACTACTTCCAGGACACCGGCAAGGCGTGCAACAAGCGGGAGCCCGGCAGCGGCTGCGCGGCCCGGCACGGGCAGAACCGCGACCTGGCCATCCTGGACTGGTCCGAGCAGTGCGTCGCCACCCACCCCTCGGACCTGGCGGTGGCGCTGGCCGCGCTCGACGCGGTGGTGGAGGTGGCCGAGCCCGACGGTACGCGGGACGTACCCTTCGTCGAACTGCACCGGTCCCCGGGGGAGCACCCGGAGCGGGAGACCACCCTGCGGCGGGGCGCACTGATCACCGCCGTACGGCTCCCGGCGCTGCCGGCCGCGCGCCGGTCGGCGTACCTCAAGGTGCGCGATCGGGCCTCGTTCGCCTTCGCGGTCGGTTCGGTGGCCGCCGTGCTCGACCTGGACGGCGACGTGGTGCGTGACGTCCGGCTCGCCTACGGTGCGGTCGCGCACCGGCCGTGGCGGGCCTACCGGGCCGAGGCGGAGCTGCGTGGCCGGCCGTTCACACCGGAGCTGGCCGGGCAGGCCGCCGACGCCGAACTCGCGGTGGCACGCCCACTGAGCCACAACGGCTTCAAGGTGCGGCTAATCCGCGCCGTCACCGTCCGCGCGCTCACCGAGCTGGCGGAGTCGCGGGCATGATCCGGGCCGCCGACGTGAACGCCGGAGCACGCGCGTGAGCGCGGGTGCGGTCGGCCGGGCCCATCCGCGGCTGGAGGGCCGCGAGAAGGTCACCGGCACGGCCCGGTACGCGGTCGAGTACCCATTGGACGACGTGACGTACGGATGGGCGGTGCCCGCCGCGGCGGTGCGCGGCCGGATCACCCGGATCGACCCGGACCCGGCGCTCGCGGTGCCGGGCGTGCTCGCCGTCCTGCACCACGGCAACGCCCCCCGGCTTGCCTCCGGCGTCGAAGCGGAGCTGCACCTGTTGCAGGATCCGACGGTCCACTACCGCGGCCAACTGGTGGCCCTGGTCGTGGCGGAGAGCATCGAGGCGGCCCGAGAGGGGGCACGGCACGTACTGATCGAGTACGACACCGAACCGCACAGCACCGTGCTCACCGCCGACCATCCCGGGCTGTACCGGCCGGAGAAGGTCAACCCGAGCTATCCGACGGACACCACCGACGGGAACTTCGACGCCGCGTTCGAGGCCGCCGAGGTGCGGGTCGACGCCACCTACCGGACTCCGGCCTACCACAACAATCCGATGGAGCCGCACGCCACCACGGCACAGTGGCGGGACGGGCAACTGCTCCTGCACGACAGCAATCAGGGTTCGACGGCCGTGCAGGCCGCGCTCGCCGAGCTGTTCGAGATTCCCCGCGAGTCGGTCCGGGTGATCAGCGAACACGTCGGCGGCGGGTTCGGCAGCAAGGGCTACCCGAAGGCCGCCGTGGTGCTCGCCGCACTCGCGGCCCGGCAGGTGGGCCGGCCGGTCCGGCTCGCCCTGACCCGTCAACAGCTCTTCGGCCCGATCGGATACCGCACTCCGACGATCCAACGGGTACGGCTCGGCTCCGACGCGGACGGCCGGATCGCGGCGATCTGCCACGACGCGATCAGCCAGACCTCGACGCTCACCGAGTTCGCCGAGCAGACCGCCGTCTACACCCGCAGCATGTACGCGGCCCCGCACCGACGCACCACGCACCGGCTGGTCCGCCTCGACGTGCCGACTCCGTTCTGGATGCGGGCACCGGGCGAGTGCCCCGGCGCGTACGCCCTGGAGTCCGCGATGGACGAACTCGCCTCCGCCTGCGGGATCGACCCGATCGAGCTCCGGATCCGCAACGAGCCGACGGTCGACCCGGACCAGGGTCACCCGTTCAGCAGCCGAAACCTCGTCGCGTGCCTCACCGAGGGGGCCCGCCGGTTCGGTTGGGCCGACCGCGACCTGCGCCCCGGCACCCGCCGCGAGGGCCGGTGGCTGATCGGCACCGGAGTGGCCGGCTCCAGCTACCCCGCTCGTGCGCGCGCCTCCGCGGCCACGGCGACCGCGTTCCCGGACGGCCGTTACCTGGCCCGGATCAACGCGACCGACATCGGCACCGGCGCGCGCACGGCGCTCTGGCTGGTCGCCGCGGACGCGCTGGGCGTGCCGCCGGAGCGGGTGGACATCCGGATCGGCGACAGCGACCTGCCGCCGGCCGGGGTGGCCGGGGGTTCGATGGGCACCTCCTCGTGGAGCTGGGCGGTGGTACGCGCCTGCCAGGAGCTGCGCGACCGCCTCGGCCACCACTCCGGCACGCTGCCAGCCGAGGGGTTGACCGTCGCGGCGAGCACCGCCGACGAGGTGCGGGCCCAGCAGCCGATGGCCCGTTACGCGTACGGCGCCCAGTTCGCCGAGGTGCGGGTGGACGTGGACACCGGCGAGGTGCGGGTGAACCGCATGCTCGGTGTGTTCGCCGCCGGGCGGGTGGTGAATCCGACGACCGCGCGCAGCCAGCTCATCGGGGGCATGACCATGGGGATCTCCATGGCGCTGCACGAGGAGGGGCTGCTCGACGAGCGGTACGGCGACTGGGTCAACCACGACCTCGCCACGTACCACATCACCGGGTGTGCGGACGTCGAGCAGATCGAGGCGTACTGGGTCGACGAGGAGGACCCCGACCTGAACCCCGCCGGGGTGAAGGGGCTCGGGGAGATCGGCATCGTGGGCACGGCCGCGGCGATCGCCAACGCCGTCCGGCACGCCACCGGCGTACGGGTGCGGGACCTGCCGATCCGGCTCGACAAACTCATCGGCACATCACCCTTTACTTAATTAATAGATCGCTGATATAACTTCCGGGTGCATGCCTTCGACGTGTTGGGCGACCCGGTGCGGCGCCGGATCCTGGAGCTGCTCGCCGAGGGCGAGACGAGCGCGGGCGACGTCTGCGTCGTGATCCAGCGCGAGTTCGGCATCTCCCAGCCGGCCGTCTCCCAGCACCTGAAGGTCCTCCGGCTCAACGGGTTCGCCACCGTCCGGCCGGACGGCACGCGGCGGCTCTACGCGGTCGACCCGCGCCCGCTGCGCGACGTCGACGAGTGGCTCGACCACTTCCGCCGGTTCTGGACCCCACCACTGAACGCGTTGGCCACCGAGCTCGCCCGCGGCAAGCGCGAGCGGCGACTGCGCGAACAGTCCGGCACCACGCCCGACGGGGCGCCACCGCAGGAGTCCGACCACCACGGCCACGCCGAATCAGCGGCGCGGGCGGACGAGCGGCCACGCCGGTCGGCACCCGCCGACCCCGACGAGCGGGCACGCCGGCGGGCCACGGATTTTCCCGACAAGAGGAGAGAACGATGATCGATGCCAGCGAGCAGATCAACGCGGTCCGACGGCAGGTCGGCAGCCGGACGCTGGAGGCGGGCGAGGCGCGGGTGACCACGATCAGCCAGACGTACGACGCGCCGATCGAGGACGTCTGGGACGCCTGCACGAACGCCGAGCGGATCCCCCGCTGGTTCCTCCCGGTCTCCGGCGAGCTACGGCTGGGCGGGCGCTACCAGTTGCAGGGCAACGCCGGTGGCGTCGTGGAGACCTGCGACCCGCCGCACAGCTTCACGGCGACCTGGGAGTACGGCAACGAGGTCAGCTGGATCGAGGTCCGCCTGACCACGCAGGAGGGTGACCGCACCCGCTTCGAGTTGGACCACATCGCACACGTCGACGACGACCGGTGGGCGCAGTTCGGCCCGGGCGCGGTCGGCATCGGCTGGGACCTCGGACTGCTCGGCCTCGCGACGTACTTCGGTGCGGCCGGGGCGGGCGTACGCCCGGAGGACGCCGAGGCGTGGTCGGCCTCGGCGGAGGGGCGAGCGTTCATGACGCTGGCCAGCGAGCGCTGGTGCGAGGCGAGCGTCGCCGCCGGCACCGACCCCGACGCCGCCCGGGCCGCCGCCGACCGGGTCACCGCCTTCTACACCGGCGTCCCCGCCTGAGCTACCGCACGGCACGGCGCGCGGCCCGCGCGGCGCGGGCGGCGCGGGCGGCGCGGGCGGCGTGATCGACTCGTCCTTCATGAAGTCGGGCTGTCCTGCGCGCCCGGACAGCCCGACTTCATGGATATCGAGTCGACCTTGGTCGAAGTGGACGGCGGACCGCGGGTAACGTGCTGCGGCATGACCGGTGCGCCGTACTCCCACTGTTCCTTCTGCGGAGCCGCCTACCCGGCGTCGGCCGGATGGCCGCGGGTCTGCCCGGTCTGCGGGCAGACGGTCTGGCGCAACCCGCTCCCGGTCGCGGTCGCGGTGCTCCCGGTCCGCACCGCCTCCGGCGTCGGCGTGGTGGTGGTCCGGCGGGACATCGAGCCCGCCCGCGGGCAGCTCGCCCTGCCCGGGGGTTTCATCGAGTACGGCGAGGAGTGGAACGAGGCGCTGGTCCGGGAACTGCGCGAGGAGACCGGCCTGATCGCGGCGGCCCAGGACGCCACGCTCTTCGCGGTGCACTCCGCGCCCCGTGGCGGCACGATGATGGTCTTCGGCGTGCTGCCCGAGCAGCGTGCCGAAGACCTGCCCGCCTCGGCGCCGACCGAGGAGGCCACCGAGTGGCTGGTCCTCACCGAACCGATCGAGCTGGCCTTCGACACGCACACCCGGGTGCTCGCCGACTTCCTGGCCGCCCACCGCGCCGGCTGAACCACCCGCCGCATCGGCCCGGCTGAAACCGCGTCCCGCCCGGACGGACGGTCAGGGCGCGGGAAGCGGATCCGGCGTGGGCGGGCGTTCGACGGTCAGCGGCAGCAGCACCCGGAAGACCGTGTCGCCCGGCTCGCTGCGTACCCGAATGTCGCCGTGGTGCTTGTGCACGACGATCCGGTACGAGATGTCCAGCCCGAGGCCCGTGCCGCTGCCCACCGGTTTCGTGGTGAAGAACGGCTCGAAGATGCGCGGACGCACCTCCGGCGGGATTCCCGACCCGGTGTCGGCGATCTCCACGGCGAGCAGGTCACCCGCCCGCTCGGTGCGTACGGTCAGCGTCCCCTTGTCCCCCATCGCGCCCAGCGCGTTGTCGACCAGGTTGGTCCAGACCTGGTTCAGCTCCGCCGCGTACGCCGGCACCTGCGGCAGGCTCCGGTCGTACTCCTTGACGAGCTTGACCCCGGCCGGGATCTTCGCCTTGAACATCACGAGCGTGGCGTCGAGCAGGTCGTGCACGTCGACCACCTGGAACGGCGCCCGGTCCAGCTGCGAGTACTGCTTGGCGGCACCGACCAGGCCGGAGATCCGGGTGACCGCCTCGCCGATCTCCCGCATCAGCAACTCGGTCTCGACCGTGTAGGTGAGCCACCGGATGGCCGCCTCCAGGTCGGCCGACCCGACGATCGTCTGTACCCGGGTCAGCCACTCGGTGTCCGCGCCGCCACCGACCAGGATCGGCGCCAGGTCCCAGGCCGCCCGTACCCCACGTTCGTCCAGCCAGTCGGTGAGCGCGTCCTCGGCGTCGGAGGCGGCCATCGGGCTGAGCTTCGGCGCGGTCACCACCCGCGCCACCGCCTCCTCCTGCAACTCCACCAGGCGGTGCAGGGCGCTGCCGTCGAGGCGACCGTCGGCGATCATCGCGAGCTTGCTCCGCATACCGGCCACCCGGTCGCGCAGCACCGAGGTCGCCCGGACCGCCGCCGCGGCCGGATTGTTCAGCTCGTGGGTGAGGCCGGCCGAGAGCGAGCCGAGGGCGAGCAGCCGCTCCCGCTCACCGACGAGGGTCTGGCTGTTCCGCATCCCGATGAACAGCCCCTCCAGCAGGTGCATCGCCATCGGGAACCAGGTGCGCACGGCCCGCGCGAAGTTCTCCGCGGGGAGCACGAAGAACTCGGCGTCGGTGATCGCGCGCATCGTGTTGCGGTAGACCTGCTCGGTCTCTTCGACGATGTACGCCTGGGTGGCTCCGCCGTACACCCCCCGCTGCGAGGTGCGGTTCAGCTCGACCTCGTCCTCGGCCACCCGCCGGCTGAGCGTCACCGTGCCGGAGAGCAGGACGAAGAAACAGGTCGCGGCCTCCCCCTCGCCGTAGACCAGCGTTCCGCCGGCCCGTTGCTCCACCCGGCCGCACTCCGCGAGCCAGGCCAGCTGGTCGTCGTCGAGCGTCTCGAACAGGAACAGGGTACGCAGTTGCTCCGGCCCCAACCGGCCGTTCGGGGTGGTCACTGCGCCTCCAGGTAGCGGTGCACCAGCGAGACGGCCATGGCTCCCTCGCCCACGGCGGAGGCGACCCGCTTCACCGACTGGGAGCGCACGTCGCCGGCGGCGAAGACCCCCGGCAGGCTGGTCTCCAGGTGGTACGGGTCGCGCGACAGCGACCAGCCGGATGGCGGTTTCCCATCGGTGACCAGGTCGGGCCCGGTGACGATGAAGCCGCGCTCGTCACGCGCCAGCACCCCGTCCAGCCAGTCCGTCCGCGGTTCCGCGCCGATGAAGACGAACAGCCAGGAGGTCTCGGCGGTACGCACCTCGCCGGTACGGGAGTCGCAGAGCGTGATCCGCTCCAGGTGGTCGCCGCCCGCCGCGCCCACCACCTGCGTGTGCGGGTGCACGGTGATCCGGTCGCTCTGCTCCAACTGGTCGATCAGGTAACGCGACATCGACGCGGTCAGGTCGGGCCCCCGGACCACCAGGTGCACCCGGGCGGCGTAACGGGAGAAGAACACCGCCGCCTGACCGGCGGAGTTCGCCCCGCCGACGATGTAGACCTCCTGGTCGACGCAGTTCGGCGCCTCGGTGGAGACGGCTCCGTAGAAGATCCCCCGACCGGTGAAGTCGCCCACGCCCGGGGCGTCGAGCACCCGGTAGGAGACGCCGGTGGCGAGCACCACGGTGTGCGCCGCGATCTCGGTGCCGTCGCCGAAGCGGAGCAGCCGGGCCCCGCCCGCCTCGGTCAACCCGGTCACCTCCCGGGTGCTGAGCAGCTCGGCGCCGAACTTGAGCGCCTGCCGGCGTGCCCGGTCGGTGAGCTGGGCACCGGAGACGCCGTCGGGAAAGCCCAGGTAGTTCTCGATCCGGCTGCTCTGCCCGGCCTGCCCGCCGGTGGCGCGGCGTTCCACGAGCACCGTACGCAGGCCCTCCGACGCCGCGTACACGGCCGAGCCGAGGCCGGCCGGGCCGCCGCCGACCACCACCACGTCGTAGAAGTCGGTGGTCGGTTCCACGGCGAGCCCCACCACACTGGCCAGCTCGGCCGCCGACGGGGCGATCAGCGTCTTGCCCTCGGCGGTCACCACCAGCGGCACGTCCGTCTCGCCGGCGCCGGCGGCGGCGAGCAGTCGGACGCCCTCCGGGTCGTCCGTGAGCAGCCAGCGGTACGGGATGAGGTTGCGGGCCAGGAAGTCACGGATCTTGAACGAGGGGGCGGACCAGCGGTGTCCCACCACCCGGATCTCGGTCAGCGCCGCGTCGGGAGTGGCCGCCCACGCCTCCAGCAGCCCGTCCATCACCGGGTAGAGCTTCTCCTCCGGCGGGTGCCAGGGCTTGAGCAGGTAGTGGTCCAGGTCGACGACGTTGATCGCCTCGATCGCGGCGTCCGTGTCCGCGTACGCGGTGAGCAGCACCCGCCGGGCGGCGGGGAAGAGGTCCATCGCCGCCTCAAGGAACTCGATGCCGGTCATCTCCGGCATCCGGTGGTCGGCGAGCAGCAACGCCACCTGCTCACCGCGCAGCTTGATCTCGCGCAGCGCGTCCAGCGCCTCCGGGCCCGACCCGGCACGGATCACCCGGTAGCGCTCGCCGTAGCGTCGACGCAGGTCGCGCGCCACCGCACGGGAGACCACCGGGTCGTCGTCGACGGTCAGGATCACCGGATTCGCCATGGCGCCCATGAAACCACCTCGCTCACCATCGGTCACCGGCACCTCGGCGAGGCGCACCCGGAAAGAGGCGTGATAGCGGGGCGGCACGACGATTGGCGGGCGTCCGGGCGGGTAACCGGGGCCGGGCGCCGGCGGGGCGCCGCGGCCCGGGCCGCCGTAGACACCTCCGGGGGGCCTATGTCGGAGACGCCGTCAACGGCCGGGCCGGCGGAGACCGGCGAGGTCGTGGAGCTGCGGGTGCACGGGGTCTCGGGGGCGGGCCCCGAGCAGGTGTTGGACCGGCCGCACGCGTACCAGGTCGCCGGGGACAGCAACGGCGGCTTCTTCCGCCCGCGGCCCGGCTACCCGGACAGCTCCGGCCCGGGCGGCGTCACGGTGGAGGCGTACCGCTGGAGCGATCTGCCCTCCGGCACCGCGGTGCGGACGTTGTCGCTGGTCTTCCTGCTTCCGTTCATGCTCTGCAACGTGGCGGCCTGGATGCGTCCGACACCTCCCGAATCCCATGCCCTGATGAAGACGCTGTGCCGGGTACTCGGGCTCACCCTGACCGCGCTCTACGTGCTCTCCATCGTCGGGGTCGCACTGGATCTGGTCGCCTGGCAGTGCATGGCCTCCCCGCGCTGCGTCCGGGACCGGGACTGGCTCTCCTGGCTGGGCGCACAGCCGACTGGGCTGCGCCTGGCGGTGCTCAGCCTGGTCCCGGCCGGGGCCATCGCGCTGATCTGGTGGCTCGGCGCACGGCCCGGCCGGCCGTTCAGCGCATTCCGCCCAACCACGCGCACCGAGTCCGGAAAGTATCAGCTCGGTGCGGCGGGCAAACAGAATTTCGCCCCGATCGTCGGACGGCTGCGCTCGATCCACGTCGCGACCGCGTTCGCCACACTCGACGCGAGCCTGCTCGCCGCCCGCGCCGGGCCCGGCGCCTCCGTCGCGTCGCTGGTGCTGGCGGTGCTGGTCGGAGCGGTCCTGGTGGCCTGCGTGGTGCTGGTTTGCGCCCACAACCTGATAGAAAGGCCAAAAGTCGGCCCTAGGGCGAACCTCGTCATGCGGGCCCTGCGCACGATCGCCTGCGGGTTGACCGTGTTGGTCGTGGTGGTCGTCCTGGTCGACCCGACGCCGTGGCCGGCGGGGATCGGTCTGCCCCGCTACGGGGCCACCCTGGCGTGGATCTTCGCCGCCCAGACGTTGCTGCTGGCCGGCATCGGGCTCGTCGTGCTGCGCGGTCGGGGCATGCGGGCCACCCGGAGCGGTTGGGGAGCACCGGCCATCGCGGCCGTCGCCACCGGGCTGGCGGTGGCGTTCTCCTCCGAGCTGGTCTACCGGGTGGCGGACCTGCTGAACCGCGACCAGCCGACCGCGGCACGCCTCCTGATCAGCCCACCACCGGCGTACAAGTGGGCGATCTTCGGATTCGTGCTGGCGGTGCTCGGCACGTTGCTCGTCGCCGGGCTGGTGACCGTCATCTCCGTCCGGAGCAGGTACCGCATCGCCGCCGAGATCGTCGCTCGGGACTTCCCCAACGCTCCGCCGGAGGCCGGGCCACGGCTGCGGCAGGTCGAGCGAACCATCGCCCGGGCCCGATTCACCGAGCACCTGGAGCCGATCACCATGGCCTACGCCTGCCTCATCGGGCTGGGCCTGGCCACCAGCATCTTCGGACTCATGGGGCGGTACCCGGCGGACATCGTCCAGGGCTACATCGGGGTTCCCGGCGACCTGGTGAACTTTCTCCTCGGCACGGGCAGCTACGTGATCGCCGCCATCCTCCTCGGCCTGCTCGTCGGCGGCATCTTCGCCTACCGGACCGTCGAGTTCCGCCGGTACGTCGGCGTGATCTGGGACCTGGGCACGTTCTGGCCCCGCGGCACCCACCCCTTCGCCCCGCCCTGCTACGCCGAGCGGGCGGTACCCGAGCTGACCCAACGGATCACCTACCTGGTCGGGCGCGGCGACCGCGTGCTGCTCTCCGGGCACAGCCACGGGTCGGTGCTGCTCGCGGCGACCGTGCTGCAACTGCCGGAACGGGTGGGGAAGCGGGTCGCCCTGCTCACCTACGGCTCGCCGTTGCGCCGGCTCTACGGCCCCCTGTTCCCCGCGTACGTCGACGAGGACGTGCTCCGGGAGGTGGGCAGGCGGGTCGGCTGGCGGTGGATCAACATCTGGCGGGACACCGACCAGATCGGCAGTTGGATCTTCTCCCTTAACCGGCCGGGCGACCCGACACGCCCGGACGACCCGGCGGCGACGGTGGACCGGCGGCAGATCGACCCGCGCGACGTGGTTCCTCCGCCGAGCGACAGCGTGCCACCGCCGATCTTCGGGCACTGGCCGGGCGAATCCGACGACCGGCTCACCGAGTCGGTTCGGGAACTCGCCGAGCGGCTGCGCACCGAGACCTCCTGACCTTCCCCGTCTCCACCGGCCCGTCGCCGGGCAGGTCGGCGCCGCCGTGATCAACTCGGGTTCCTCGAAGGCGGGTTGTCGTGGCGTGTCCAGGACGCCCGGCTTCAGGGAAGGCGAGTCGATCAGCGGCGGGGCGACGGTCACGGGCCGGGTCAGCGTGGCCGCTCGGCCGGTACGGCGGCGGTCACCTCGACCTCGATCACCGCTCCGGGCAGAAACAGCCGGCTCACCTCGACGGTGGTGCTGGCCGGTGGCGGAGCCCCGGTGAAGAGCCGCCGCCGGACGGCCGCGTACCCGGGCAGATCATCCAGGTCGGTGAGGAAGCTGCGGACGTGCAGCACGTCGGCGAGGCCGGCGCCGTGCGCGGCGAGCACGCCGTCGACGATCTCGAAGATCCGCTCGGACTGCGCGACGACGTCACCCAGCGCGACCACCCGGCCGTCGTCGTCGACGCCGACCTGCCCGGCGAGCAGCAACAGGGTGCCGCCGGCCAGGTCGAGCCGGGCCACGTGGGCGAACCGGTCCCCAAAGGGCGCGGCGACGGTGTTCGGGTTGTCGAGGGTGAGCTTCACGGACGCTCCAGGGTGGTGAGGGCGGCGATGTCAGCGGTCGGGTCGGGTGCGGCGGCCAGCACCGCCCGGGCGGCACGGACCAGAGGGGCGGCAGTCCCGGCCAGTTCGTCCAGCACCAGGCCGAGGTCCTTCTCGGCCAGCGCGACCGGAAAGTCGGCGTCGGCCGTGGTGGCCCGAGCGAGCGCCGCGCCGAGTGGACCGGTGCCGAGTAGGTCGAGTGCGACGTCCCGGTCGACCCCGACGGATCGGGCGACGGCGAGCGTGTCGGCGACGCCTCCCACCCCGATCAACAGCGCCGCGTTGAGCACGAGTTTGGCCGCCGCGCCACTGCCGACGGGACCCAGGTGGCGTACGGTGCCGAGAGTTTCCAGCAGCGGGCGGACGTGCTCGACGGCCACGGTCGGTCCACCGGCGTACACCCGGAGTCGCCCGGACGACGCGGCGGTGACGCTCCCGGCGACCGGGGCATCGACGAGGGACCCCTCGGGGAGTCGGTCGACGAGGGCTCGGACCGCAGCCGGACCGATGGTGGACATCTCGACGAGGCAGGCGCCCGGCGCGAGAGCCGACGCGGCGCCGCCCGGCCCGAACAGGACGGTGTCGACGGCTGCCGGGTCGGCCAGCATGGTGAGGGCGACGTCGACCCCGCCGACGGCGTCGGCGGGTGAGCCGGCGACCGCCACGCCGATGCGGCTCAGCGGTTCGGTACGGGCGGCCGTGCGATTCCAGACCGTCAGCGAGTGCCCGGAGGCGAACAGGCGGTGAGCGATGGCCGCGCCCATCCGCCCGGTGCCGAGTACGGCGATCTTCCACATGCCTGGAACCGTAGGCGGGTGCCTGACATGCGACCAGCGAATAGTTGGAATGCCTGACATGCGTATCTCGCATGTCATCGGCTACCGTGCACCGCATGCAGATCGAGGCGCTTGACGTGCTGCGAACCGTCGTACGGCACGGGTCGATCACGGCAGCCGCAGAGGAGCTTCGCTACACCCAGTCGGCGGTGTCCCGGCAGATCGCCGCGCTCGAGGCGGAGTTCGGGGTGGTGCTCTTCGACCGGCTGCCGCGGGGTGTGACCTTGACCGAGGAGGGCCGGCACCTGCTCCCGCACGTCGAGGCGGTGCTCGACCGACTGACCACCGCCCGCCGAGAGTTGGACGCGCTGCGCGGGCTGGGTGGCGGCCGCCTCCGGGTCGGCGCGTTCCCGACCGCGGTGGCCGCGTTGGTACCCCGTGCCCTGGCCGCCTTCCGTGCCGCACACCCCGAGGTCGGCCTCTCACTGCTGGAGGGCCGTACGCCCACCCTGCTGGAGCGACTGCTCGCCGGCGACACTGACCTCGCCGTGGTGAGCGCGCCACCCGATCAGCCACTCGACGGCGTACGGTTCGACCTGCACCACCTGCTCGATGAGCGCCTGCTGGTGGCGGTACCCCGGCGGCACGCGCTGGCCGGGCGCGACACTGTACGCCTGGCGGAACTGGCCGGGGAGTCCTTCATCGCGGGATCCGCGGACTGGGCGGACCCGTTCATGCGGGCCACCATGCCGCCCGGCTTCCGGCCGCGTATCGACATCGTCGCCGCTGACTGGACCGGAAAGCTGGGCTGCGTGAGCGCGGGCCTCGGCGTCGCGCTGGTGCCCGCGCTGGCTGTCCGGGCCGCCCCGACCGATCTCGCCCTGCTCCGACTCCACCCCGACGAGGCGCCGACACGGCGGGTGTACGCCGCCACGGTCGCCCACCGCCACCGCTCCCCCGCGGTGGCCGCGCTGCTCCCCGTCCTGGCCGAGGTGGCCGCCACGCTCTGACCCCACCGGACCCGACCGGGCGGGCCGCCCGCAGCCGCCGGGCCCGGCCGGCCACACGACCCGGCTGACGCCAGCGGCGCGGCCGCTGGCGCGACGTCGGGGTGTACCGGGCCGACTCCTCCCTGCGCGCGGAACCGAGGCGGCTCGCCGCTGACGATTCGAGCGGCGGCACCGCGTCCGGATATCCTCGGCCGGGTGAACGCCTCCAGGCAGCCCGAGCGCCGGCTGATCGCCTCGAACAAGAAGGCGCGGCACGACTACACGATCCTCAAGACGTACGAGGCCGGGATCGTGCTGGCCGGCACCGAGGTCAAGTCGCTGCGGGAGGGGCGCGCGTCGCTGGTCGACGCGTTCGCCCAGGAGCGCGATGGCGAGATTATGTTGTACGGGCTGCACATCGCCGAGTACGGCTTCGGCAGCTGGACCAACCACCAGCCGCGGCGCACCCGCAAGCTGCTGCTGCACCGGGTGGAGATCGAGCGCATTCTCGCCAAGACCCGGGAGGGCGGTTTCACGCTCGTGCCGCTGTCGATGTACTTCGAGAACGGCTGGGCCAAGGTGGAACTCGCGCTCGCCCGGGGCCGCCGGTCGTACGACAAGCGTCAGGCCCTCGCCGAACGCGACGCCAACCGGGAGATCGCCCGGGAGTTGGGCCGCCACCTCAAGGGCCGGACCACCCGCCGGGCCTGACCCCATCCGGCGCCCTTCGCCCCGGTGACGTGGCGACTGGATCAGTCGGCGAGCAGGTCGGCGTGGGCGGCCCGGAGCCGGGCGAGGACCGGATCGCCAGCAGGCGTGCGGCGGTCGAGCTCGGCCCACGCCTGCGCCAACGCGGCACGAACCGCACGCAGCTCGGCGGCGTGCCGGCGGCTGCTCTGCCGGCGCTGCTCGTCGAGGCGACGGGCCCAGCCGGAGGTGACCGTGGCGAGCCGGTCGGCGTCGGCACTGGCCTGCGCCAGGGTGCGCGCGGCGCCGGCCGGCACGATCGCGGCCACCGGACGCGGATCGCCGTCGCGGGTCACCACCGTGACGGTGTCGGTCAGCTCGGCGAGCGCGACGAGCTGGGTGAACCGGGTGCGCGCCTCGCGCAACGGCAGGGAGCGCGGCTGATCGGAGTGAGGGGTCAGCGCGGAGACAGCCATGGATGCATGTTGCCGCGGGGGTACGACAGAAACTCACACCGGAAAACCGTTGGGTCGTCGACCGGCCGCCACGCGATGATGTGCCCGAGGAGGTGGAGGTGCCCGTGCTGCTCGACGCGACGGTGGCCCGCGACGCACACACCGTGGTCCTCGTCGAGGGCGAGAGCGACCGGGTGGCCCTCGAGACGCTGGCCGTCCGGCGCGGACGGGATCTGGCCGCCGAGAGCGTACGGGTGGTGCCGATGGGTGGTGTCACCAACATCGGCCACTTCCTCGACCTGCTCGGCCCGGCCGGTCAGGGGCTGCGGCTGGCCGGGCTCTACGACCACGCCGAGGAGGGTTACGTCCGGCGCGGACTGCATCGGGCGGGATACGGGGCGGAGCTGTCCCGCGACGCGATGACCGCGCTGGGCTTCCACGTCTGCGTCGCCGACCTGGAGGACGAACTGATCCGTGCGGTCGGCGTCGAGGCGGTGCAGGAGGTCGTCGCCGCCGAGGGCGAGCTGCGCTCGTTCCGGCTCTTCCAACGGCAGCCGGCCCAACAGGGACGCCCGGTGGACGCCCAGCTGCGCAGGTTCCTCGGCACCCGCTCCGGACGCAAGAGGGGGTACGCCCGGCTGCTGGTCGACGCGCTCGACCTGGGCCGGGTGCCCCGGTCACTCGACGGGGTGCTGGCCTGCGTCTGAGCCACCGCTCCCGGCGGTAAACGTCGCCCGCCACTCGTCGGCGAGCACCGACCAGATCTGTATGTCGATCCGGCCGGACGGGCCCGGGTAGACCTCGCGGAGCGTGCCGTCGAGACGCAGGCCCAACCGGCGCGCCAGCGCGATGCTGCGTACATTGTCGGGCTTGGTACGCCACTCGACTCGGTGGATGCCACGCTCCCGCACCGCCCAGTCGACGACGTGACGTACGGCCCGGAAGACCAGCCCGTGGCCCTGGGCGGACGGTTCGAGCCAACAGCCCACCTCGCACAGGCCGAGCGCGACGTCGAACGAGACGAACATGACCCCGCCGACGAGCGTGTCATGACGCCACAGTCCCCAGATGCCCCCGGCGTCGCGCGCCCGACGGTCCGCGTACCGCTGGAGCACCGCCCGGGCCGACTCCAGGTCGGTGGCCACGAAGGACGGCCCCACCCAGGGAGCGATGTGCTCGCGGGCGCGGTCGAGGTGGGCGAGGAACTCTTCGGCCCGCCAGGGCTCGATCGGACGTAGCTCGACGTCGGTGGTCAGCGGCAGCGCGAACACGGCTCTCCCGTAAGTATCGCTGGTCGGGGCAGGGTGATCCGATCATGTCGTCCGCGGGCCGCCCCGACCAGCCCTCTTCGGCCTGGGTCGTTCCCGGGGACCGTGCCTCCGGCGGCTCGCCGCGACCACCGGAGGCACGGCGCCGGCTACCGGTGGCGGATCTGGGAGACGATCGTCGAGTCGGTGATCTCGGTGTCCCGGGCGAGCAGCAGCGCCTTGCTGAGGATGACGCCGAGCATCCGGTCCCCCTCGAACGGCAGGAACAGCTGCCCGTTCCCGGCCGTCGCCGACTGCTGCGGCACGATGCAGAGGTACTCGTCGTTGGGGCTCATCAGGATGTTCCCCGAGCCGAGGTGGATCTTGTATGTGCGCAGGTCGCCACGGACCACGAGGAAGCGCCCCACCAGCTGGCACCGGTCGGCGACGGCCAGCCGGGGCACGAGCCGCGTGAGCAGGTCCCGCCGGGTCTCCGCGGTGGCCGACAGCTCGCCGAAGCCGTACAACTGCCAGTACTCCCGGTACCGGCCCTCGGGGCCGCCGTCCTGCCAGGTCGGGTCGTTGCCCACGCTGGCCACCCCGACGAAGAGGTCGACGTCGCGCATCACCTCGCTGAACACCAGCGGCGGGATCTGCTCCAGCGGCAGCGGGCCGGGCGGCTGGCCTTCCGCGGGTAGCCATTGCGCGTACCCGCCACCGCCGGCGTGCGCGCTGTTCTCCGCCGCGTCGAGTGGATAGAAGCGGACCTGGTCGGTGACCAGCCGCAGATAGGTGCCCGTGTCGGTGGCGTCCGTGTCGTAGTCGTCACCGGCTCCCTCCACCCAGTACTCGGCGCGTAGCCCCCACTCGGGCAGCTCACGGGTGGCCGGGGGGTACTCGTCGTCGACCATCAACCGCAGCCGGTTGCGCCAGCCACGCACCGCCGCGAGCGCGTGGAACTGGTGCTGACGCAACACATGCGCGGCGAACCGGTTGGAGTAGACGCCGGTGCGTTCCTCGGCGGCGGTGAGCAGGTAGACCTCCCGGTGCGCCTGCTTGAACGGCTGCACCACGGCGTGTCGTTCCAGCCAGTCGCGCCAGCCGAGCACCTCGGTGAGGTCGCGCCCGATCGGGTGCCAGATCGTCACCTCGGCGTCGTCGGCCGCCGTGACCGGCACGTCGTCGACCGTGCGCAGCGCGCCGTCGGCGTACCCGCACGGCACGCCGTCGACCAGCCAGATCAGCCGCCGCCCCAGCGTGCCGACCAGCGGATGGTCGAGATACCGCGCCCGCCAGGCGGCGTACCGCCAGCGTCGCTGGGCGAGGAACTGCCGGTCCAGCCGCTCGGCCTGGGCGGCCAGCATCTTCTCGACGTCCTTCGCCGTCGCCTTCAACTCCCGCAGCTGCTCGGGGTGCTCCCGGCGGACGGCGGCGGGCACCGTCCGGACCGGACGGCCCGCGGCGTTACACCAGTGCAGTGCCACCACGCCGCCGTCGATGACCAGTTCCGCGGTGACCTCGCCGAACGTCTCGATCCGCCGACCCGTGCCGGTCAGGCCGTACGTCGGGACCGCCAGCTCCTCGACCTCCGCCCGGGACAGCCCGAGATCGGTCGCCCGCTGGTCGAGGGCCTTGTTGAGTTCCTTGAGCGTGCCCTTGTAGGTGACCCGGGCGGTCAGTCGGGCGAGCTGGGCGAGCGCCGGTTCACCGTCCAGACGGGAGAGCGCGTGCACGGCGGCGTTGGCCACCTTGGGGTTGCGCGGGCCGAGGCCCGGCACCTTGCGCAGCGAGGTCTCCACCAGCCGCCCCAGCTCACGCGCGACCTCGGTGTCCGCGCCGTCGGCGGTGAGGGTGAGCAGCCAGATGAGGCCCCGCAGCGCCGTCGCGTTGTACGGGTCGTACGCCTGGGAGAAGTCCTGCTCGTACTCGCGGGGCCGGACCGGGACGGTGCGCGGGCGACCGACCTGCGCCAGCCAGGTGAGCGCCCTCTTGCGGTAGGTGTCGTTGCCCACCCGGTCGAGCAACGCGCGCGCCTGCCGTTCCCACCGGGCGGCGGGACGGGCGGAGGTGGCGGTGACCGCGTGCGCCACCAGGTCCGGCCAGCCGTCGCCGAGCGCGGGCAGCTCGGCCAGCACCTGGTCGCTCCACGCCTCCCCCGGGTTCAGCAGAGGCTCACGGACCCGTTGGAGCAGCTGCCGTACCAGGCCGGTGGAGGTGTAGCCGGTGACCTCCGTACGACGCAGCGCCGCCACGACCTCGCCGGGCAGGACGCCGTCGGCCTCGTACACCACCTGACACAGCTCGGCGTACTCGTCGACGAGCCACCAGGTCCACCGACCGGTGGCGTGGCCGAGCAGGCGCCGGATGTCGGCGACGGCGACCGCCGCGCCGAACCTGCGGAGCAGCACCGTCACGAGCGTGGTCAACGCCTCATCGTCGGCCTCGTCGTCGACGCCGGGCGGGTCACCCGCCTCGAGCCGGTCGACCAGGGCGCTCGCGAGCCGGGCACGCCGGTCGTCGGGCAGCGCGTCGAGGGCGTCGGCGATCCGGGGGCCCTCGTAGTGCCAGCCGCCGTGGAAGTGACCGGCGATCCAGACCAGCTCCGTGACGATCGCGGCGATGTCGTCGCCGGTGGCGAGCCGCCGGAGCGCGGCGACGTGCTTGCCGTAGGCGCTCATCAGCCACCGACCAGCGGGACGAGCTTGAGGAAGCAGACCTCCGCGCCGGCGTGCAACTGCACCTCCGCGTCGAGGTGGTCGACCTGCCGGTCGTCGACGAGCACCACGAAACCGTTGCGACCGAACGCCTCGATCGCGCGTTCGTACTGCTCCTCGGCGTCGACCCGGCGGGGCTCGCGCAGCCGGTAGCCGTTGAGCGTGCGCTCGGCGTCGCTGGGCTGCACCAGGCCGCGGAAGACCTCGGGCCGCCCGGCGTTGTACTCGGCCACCTCCTGGAAGACCCGGCGGCGGATCAGCTCGCGCAGGGCGAGCCGCTCCTCGAAGATCTCCAGGTGCCACGCGTCGGCCTTGGCGCCGCTGGTGGTCTCGTCGACGAACTTCACCATCACCATGGCCGCGGAGTCTAGGTTCGGGCACCGACAACGATCTGCCGCCCGGCCACTGTGGACCTTCGGTTTCCCGCATCGGGGCGGCAGGTCACCACGCCGGCCGGAGAGCAACCGCCGACCGGCGTCTCGGGGAAAGCCGGTTGCCTCGCCGTGCCGGCGTCCCTAGCCTGCGCTGGTGCGGATCCGAGCGTTCGCGCCGCAGGACTGGGCGCAGGTGTGGCCGATCATCTCCGAAGTCGTCCGGGCGCAGGACACGTTCGCCTACGACCCCGCGATGAACGCCGACGAGGCGTACGCGGTCTGGGTGGAGGCCCCGCCCGGGCGCACGGTGGTGGCCGTCGACGGCACGCGGGTCCTGGGAACGGCGAAGATGGGTCCCAACCGCCCCGGGCCCGGCTCGCACGTCTCCACCGCGAGCTTCATGGTGGCGGCGGACGCCCGCGGCCGAGGTGTCGGCACCGCGCTGTGCCGGGAGGCGCTGGCCTGGGCCCGGCAGCAGGGGTACGCGGGCATGCAGTTCAACGCGGTCGTGGAGACGAACCGGGCGGCCGTCGAGGTGTACCTGCGGGAGGGCTTCACGGTGGTGGGGACCGTGCCCGGAGCGTTCCGGCACCCCAGTCTCGGCCGGGTCGGCCTGCACGTCATGTACCACGAGTTCTGACCGGCGGGCCGAGCCGGCCGAGTCGGCCTGCCGGGTCAGCCGGCGACCCGGCCGTGCACCACCAGCGCCCAGCCGAGCAGCGCGAACCCGGCCACCGAGGCGACCGCACGTAGCAGGTTCCAGCGGATATACGCCGGGGCGAACCGGTCCCGCACCCCGACGACGTCGGCGAGCCGGTCAGGGTCGCCGGCCCGGGCGAGAGCGTTGTTCAGCGGCACGTTGAGCGCCATGGTGACCACCAGCACGACCAGGTAGAGCACCAGCGCCGCCACGATCCAGGGCAGCACCGCGGTCCAGCCCGGCGAGACGTGCAGCGCAGCTGCCGCACCGGTGAAGGCCAGCGCGCCGAGGAAGCAGGCGAAGAACCAACCGTTGAGGATGGCCTCGTTGATCCGCTGCATGGCGAGGACCAGCGTTCGGGCATCGGCGCGCACCAGGCCGGGCATGACGGAGTAGGCGAACGCGGCGAAGAGACCGGCCATCAGTCCCATGGTCACCGTCGCGGCGAGCAGGCTCAGGGTGCGCAGGGTGGTCATGTCGTCATTAGACGTGCCGTCGGGGTGCCCGGGCGACCCCGGACACCCCGGCGGCTCCGGCTCACCGGGCGGGCGTGTACGGTGCCAGCGGGTTGGCCAGCGTGCCGACGAGTTGCAGCGCCGCCGACGGGTCGGCGAGGTCGACCATCTGCTGGTTGTCGCGCAGCTGCAACCGGTTGAGGCAGGAGAGCGCGAACTCCGGGGCGAACAGGTCGTAGCGCTCGATCCGGTCGGCCAGGTGCGGAACGCTCGCCAGGTAGTCGGCGGCGCAGCCGGCTACCGTACGCCAGAAGCCCTCCTCGGTGAGCGTGCCGGTCTCGGCCAGCACCGCGCCCAGGTGCCGCAGGTAGCAGTCCAGCACGTCGGTGAAGATGGACAGCAGCCGCTCCTGCTCCGGCACGTCCGCCCGGATGCGTTCGACCGCCGGTGGCAGTGGTCGGTCGGGGCTCATCACCACGATCTCCTCGGCGATGTCCTTGAAGATCGCCCGCTCGACGGTGTCCTGGTCGTCGAGGACGAGGATCACGTTCTCGCCGTGCGGCATGAAGGCCAGGTCGTAGGCGTAGAACGCGTGCAGCAGCGGGGTCAGGTAGGCGTCCAGGTAGCGCCGCAGCCACGTCTCCGGCGCCAGGCCGGAACGGTCGATCAGCGCGGCGGCGAGGGAGCCGCCGTCGCGATCGACGTGCAGCAGCGAGGCCATGGTGGCCAGTCGCCGGCCCGGCCCGAGCTGCGGCACGGGACTCTCCCGCCACAGGGCGGCGAGCATCTTCCGGTACGGGGAGTGCCGGTCGGTGGCCGCCTCGTACTGCGGGTGCCGGTAGCCGACGGCGGCCCGCTCCCGCAGGACGGTGAGGCCGGTCGCGGTGAAGACCTCGTCGGAGGCGATCAGGTCGGCCAGCCAGTCGTTGATGGCCGGCGTCCCCGCCATGTACGTGGCCGACAACCCGCGCATGAACCCCATGTTGAGCACCGAGAGCGCGGTCTTGACGTAGTGCCGCGTCGGGTCGGTGAGGTTGAAGAAGGTCCGGATGGACTGCTGAGCGAGGTGTTCGTCGGCCCCGGGACCGAGCCAGACCAGGCGACGCTGCGCCACCTCGCCGGCGAAGGTGACGGCGATCCGGTTCTGCCACTGCCACGGGTGGACCGGGATCAGCAGGTAGTCGTCGAGATCCAGGCCGAGGCCGACCATGACGGCCTCGAACCGGGACAGCGTCTCCGCACCGAGTTCCCCGGCGATGAGGGTGTCGTAGTCGAGGTCCGCGCAGTGGCTGAACTGCGCGTGGTCCCGGTGCGCGGCGAGCCAGACCAGCCGGACCGGCCGGGCCGCCTCCGGGGCGTACCGGTGGTATTCGTCGATGCCGAAGCCGAGCCGGCCGTTGTTGGCCACGAAGCAGGGGTGGCCCTCGGTCATCGAGGTCTCGATGGTCTGGAAGTCGGCCGCCGCGAGTTCCTTGGCGGTCGTCGGCGGACGGTCCAGCTTGTAGGCGATACCGGCCAGCGTGGACGTGATCTCCTCCAGATACACCGGGAGGACCTGATCGGAGAGCCCGAGGGTCCCGCGCAGTTCGATGATCAGGTCGACCGCGTCCAGCGGCAACTCCTCGTCACCGCGATGCCGGGTGATGCTCTCCGCGTCGATCTGCCAGTGCTCGAGGGTGCGCAGGAGGGCGGCGAAGCGGTACGTCACGGTGTCGTCCTCGCTGCGCACCACGTACCAGCGCGGGGCGTCGCCGGCAGCGGCGGCGGGCGCGGCGGCGGGCGCGGCGGCGGCGGGCTCGACGGCGGGCGCGGCGGCGGCGGGCTCGACGGCGGCGGGCTCGGCGAGTGCGGGGGCGGTCGTCGGCTCCGGGGTGAGCAGCCGCTCGTGGGCGAACTCGGCGAGGGCCTTGCGCACCAGTAGCCGGTTGGCGCGGGCCCAGTGCGCGGGTGCGAGGTGGGCGACGGGGTCGAACACGGTCACGCCGAGGCTCCGTCCATGCTGGGCGCTCCGGTCGCGGAGACCGTGCCGGCGTCGAGGCCGGTGGCGCGGTGGAAGCCGGCGCGGGTGCAGATGCTCAACAGTGCGTCCTTCTCGGGTTTGGTGATGGTGCCGACGACCTGGAAGCCGACGGCGGCGTTCAGCGCGTGCACCGCGGTGTTGCGCACATCCGGCTCGACCACCACCCGTTCGGTCGACGGGTCGGCGAAGAGCCAGGCCAGCACCGTGGTGATCACCGCGCGGGTGAAGCCGTGCACGGGGGCGTCTGCCGGCGCGCAGAGGAAGTGCATGCCGACGTCACCGGGGCGTGCGTCGTACCGGCCGACGAGTTCGACACGCGCGGGGTCGTAGCGCTCGGCCAGGAAGGCGGGCCGGCCGCGCCAGTGGCCCAGGTACGCGTCGTGGTGCGGGTGCGCTGCGATGCGCCGGTACTCCTCGGCGACCCGAGCCACGTCGGCGTCCTGCATCAGCCAGAACACGGCCTTCGGATGGGTCACCCAGTGGTGCAGCAACGTGGCGTCCGCGTACGGATCGACCGGGCGCAGGGTGAACTCGCCCAACGAGGGGTCGAACCGGGTGAACTCGACGCCCCGCCGCGGCCGGAGGCCACCAGCCGTCGGCTCGTTCCGCCCGCTCACGGCGCCGATCCCGCCGGCGCGCCGAACTCCTGGAAGGTGATGCTCTTCTCGATCGGGTAGTGCTCCCGGCCGAGCAGCTCGCGGATGATCCACGAGTTGCGGTACGGACCCATGCCCAGGTCGGGCGAGGTCACACTGTGGGTGTGGGTGCCGCCGTTCTGGAGGAAGATCTCCCGGCCGGCGCGGTCGATGCTGTAGTTGCGGGCGACGTCGAAGCGTCCGTGCGCGTCCCAGCGGATCCGGTCCCGGACCGGTTCCAGGAAGCCCGGCGGCAGATAGCGGTAGCCGGTGGCCAGCACCAGCCCCTCCGTACGCAAGGTGAAGTCCCGCTCCTGCTCGACGTGCCGCAGCCCGAGGGTGTACGTGCCGGTGGCCGGTTCGTACGCGGCGCTCGCCAGCTCGGTGTTGGTGAGCAGCCGGGTGTTCACCGGCCCGGCCACGCTGCGCTCGTAGAGCAGGTCGAAGATCCCGTCGACGAGGTCCCCGCTGATGCCCTTGAACAGCCCCTTCTGCTCGGATTCCAACCGGTAGCGGATCGACTCGGGCAGGGCGTGAAAGTAGTCCACGTAGTCGGGTGAGGTCATCTCCAGGGTGAGCTTGGTGTACTCCAACGGAAAGAACCGGGGCGAGCGGGTGACCCAGTTCAGCTGGTAGCCGTACGTGTCGATGTCGCCGAGCAGGTCGTGGTAGATCTCCGCCGCGCTCTGCCCGCTGCCGATCACCGTGATGCTCCGTCTGGTCCGCAGCGCCGTGCGGTGCTCCAGGTAGCGGGAGGTGTGCACCGGGTCGCCGCCGAGCCCTTCGCACGCCTCCGGCAGGTACGGCGGGGTCCCGGTGCCGAGCACCAGGTGCCGCGCCCGGTAGGTGATCGTCTCCCCCGCGCCCACCCGGGCCCGCACCACGTACCGGCCGTCGGCCGGGTCGTACTCGACGGAGGTGACCTCGTGGTTGAACCGGAGGTTGGGCAGTTTCGCGGCGGCCCACCGGCAGTACGCGCTGTACTCGCTGCGCAGCGGGTAGAAGCTCTCCCGGATGTAGAACGGGTAGAGCCGGCCGGTCTCCTTCAGGTAGTTGAGGAACGAGAACGGCGAGGTGGGATCGGCGAGGGTGACCAGGTCGGCCAGGAACGGTGTCTGCAGGCGGGCCGAGGACAACAGCATGCCGGGGTGCCAGTCGACGCCCGGTCGGGCCTCCAGGAACACCCCGTCCAGTTCCGGAATCGGTGCGGTGAGGCAGGCCAGGCCCAGGTTGTACGGGCCGAGGCCGATGGCGATGAAATCGTGCGTGGACATGCGGCCCTCCCGGGCGGGTTCGCGAGCCTTCGGTGGTCAGCCGACCCGGCAGGCCAGGTCGGCGGTGCTCCGCTCGTGCACGTACCGGCCCGCGTGCTCGGCGATGAGCCGCAGCACGTGCCCGACGTCGTCGAGGGTGGTCTCGGGGTTGAGCAGGGTGAACTTGAGGAAGTGCCGGCCGTCCACGGTGGTGCTGGCGACCAGGGCGGCGCCGGAGGCGGCCAGCGCCTCCCGCGCGTACAGGTTCGCCGCGTCGGCGAGTCCCCGCCCCGGTCCCGTGGGCAGGTAGCGGAAGACGACGGTGCTCAGCGGTGACCTGGTCACCACCTCGAACCGGGGGTCCTCGCTGATCAGTTCCCAGGCGTCGGCGGCCCGGTCCACCACCTCGTCGAAGAGGTCACCGAGCAGGTCCGGTCCCATCACCCGCAGGGTCAGCCAGAGCTTGAGGGCGTCGAAACGCCGCGTGGTCTGCAGGCTCTTGTCCACCTGGTTGGGGATGCGCTGCTCGACCATGCGGGCCGGATTGAGGTAGTCGGCGTGGTAGGTGGCGTGCCGCAGCACGCGTCGGTCGCGTACCAGCACGGCGCTGGAGCTGACCGGCTGGAAGAAGGACTTGTGGTAGTCGACGGTCACCGAGTCGGCCCGCTCGATCCCGTCGAGCAGGTGCCGACGGGTGGGCGAGACCAGCAGCCCGCAGCCGTACGCCGCGTCGACGTGCAGCCAGACGCCGGTGGCGGCGCAGACCGCGGTGATCTCGTCGAGTGGGTCGATGGAGCCGAAGTCCGTGGTGCCGGCGGTGGCCACCACGGCCATCACCACCAGCCCGTCGCGCCGGCAGCGCTCGATCTCCCGCCGCAGCGCGGCGGGGATCATCCGCCGCTGCGCGTCGGTCGGGATGGTCAGTACCGCGTCCGGGGCCAGGCCGAGCAGGTTCGCCGACTTCTGCACGCTGAAGTGACCGGCCGTCGAGGTGAGCACCCGCAGCCGGGGCAGCAGGTCGGCCCGGGCCTCCCGGCCGCGCGCGGCCTGGCACGCCTCCTCCCGGGCCAGCAGCAGCGCCTGCAGGTTGGACTGGCTACCGCCGCTGGTGAACACCCCGTCGGCGGCGGGACCGAGGCCGATCCGCTCAGCCGTCCAGTCGATCAGGCGGCGCTCGATCAGCGTCGCCCCGATGCTCTGGTCCCAGGTGTCCAGGGAGGAGTTCACGGCGCTCAGCACCGCCTCGCCGAGCAGCGCCGGGATCACCACCGGGCAGTTCAGATGCGCCAGGTAGCGGGGATGGTGGAACCAGACCGCGTCGCGCAGGTAGACCTCGTCGAGTTCGTCGAGAGCGGCGGCGGTGTCGCCGAGCGGCCGGTCCAGGTCGATGCCGGCGACCCTGGGGGTCAGCTCACCCGGGGTCACCCCGGTGAACGGCCGCTCCACACCGACCACTCGCCGGGCCACCCGGTCGACACCACGGGTGAGAACCGTCCGATACCGCGCGGCCGTCCCGCCGTTGAACAGGTGCCTGCGGGCGGCGGTGGCGCCGGACCGGGCCTCGGCCGGTGAATCGGCCGGGGCCGCGGCGGAGGGGCCGGGCGGAGTCGGGGTGGGCGAACCGGGCGGGTTCTGGACGGCCTCGACGGTGTACGCCGGCAGACTCATTGGGAAGGTCCTCCACGCTCGTTGCGGACGGAGCGGATCTCGGGGCAGCCGGAACCCGCCGCCGTGGTCGGGCGGCCGGACGGCAGGGGGAAACGGCGTCGCGGACGACGTGCCGGACATGCGCGGCCGATGCCGCGCGAGATGTCAGGAAGGGGCCCCGCAGACAGCGGATCCGTCGGCGGGGGCCCGTCCTCGCCTCGTCAGCTCAGCTTCTTGGCGGCGCGGATGGTGCTGGCGAGGTTCTCCAGCAGCGGCGCGGCGCCGGCGTACGAGAAGCGTGGGACGGCGTCCCACGGCGCTACCTGGTCGGCCTTGACGGCGGGCAGCTGCGCCCAGGTCGGCTTGGCGGCCAGGTCCTTGGGCTGCAGCGCGGTGCTGCGGTTGTCCAGCAGGATCAGGTCGGCCGGGAACTTGCCGGCGTTCTCCCAGCTGAGCGCCTCGAAGTAGTCACCCGCTTCGAGCTTGGTGGGCACCACGATGTCGACCCCGAGCTCGGCGAAGTACATGAGGTCGGTGCTGACCTTCGGGTTGGAGACGTAGAACAGGTCCGGGCTGCCGGAGGCGGCCAGCACCCTGATGCCCGGGTTGGCCTTCACCGCCTGACGGACCGACTCGGCCGCCGCCTCGAAGCGCGCCTTGGCGTCGGTGACCTTCTTCGCGGACAGGTCCGCGCCGAGGGACTCGGCTAGCTGGGCGTAGCGCTCGATCGGCTTGGTCATCGGCACCCGAGCGGTGGTGACCGCCACGGTGGGCGCGAGTGGAAGGATCTTGTTCTTGCTCTCGTCCGGGACGTACCAGAGGGCGCCGGGGTCGTACATGTGGGTGACGAGCAGTTCGGGGCGGAGTGCGGCGTACTTCTCGACGCTGAACTCGCCCCAGACGTTGCCGAGGATCTCCACACTCTCCACATTCAGGTCGCCGGCTTGCGGGTCGATCGTGCCGTCGGCCCGCTTCGTCTCGCCGAACACCCCGACGATCTGCTTGTCGAGTCCGAAATCGACGAGCGCGGCGGCGGTGCCGGTGAAGGCCACGACCCGCGTCGGTCGGCTGTCGGCGGTCAGTTTCTCGCTCCGGTCGTCGGTGAACGTCCAGGGGCCACCACTGTTGGTGGACGGTTTCGCGGAGTCACCACCGTCGCCGCAGCCGGCCAGTAGGAGGCCGAAGGCGGCGGCCCCGCCGGCCAGCAGGCCGCGGCGGGAGAGGCGACGGGTGGACGTGGAATCGAGCATGGCGTCGTCTTTCGATCAGGGTCCAGGATGACCGTGGACAGCGCGGTTAGGTTAACCTAACCTAATTCGCTGTCAAGTCTCGTCCGGCGTTTCTCCCCCTACCGGAGCCCACACTGTCCGTTCTCCAGTCATCACCGTCCGGCGTCGCCGCGGCCGCCTCCCGACCGGCCCCACCGCGGCGCGGGCGCGCGAGCGTACGGGCCGTCGGCCTGGTCGGCGCCGTGGCGCTGCTCGCCGCCGTCGTCGTGCTCAGCATCACGGTGGGCGCGAAGCAACTGCCCCTCGCCGAGGTCTGGTCGGGCCTGCGGGATCCCGCCTCGGCCGAGTACGCGGTCGTCCACCAGATGCGTCTGCCGCGTACGCTGCTCGGCCTGCTCGCCGGCGCGGCCCTCGGCGTCGCCGGCGCGGTGATGCAGGCGCTCACCCGCAACCCGCTCGCCGACCCGGGTCTGCTCGGCATCAACTCGGGCGCCTCCGCCGCGGTGGCCACCGCCGCCGTGCTCGGCGTGACCGCGCTCAACGGATACGTGTGGTTCGCGCTGCTCGGCGCGGCGGCGGTGACCGCGCTGGTCTACGCCGTCGGAGGCGGGCGCGGCGCCACCCCGGCCCGGCTCGCGCTGGCCGGCGCGGCCCTCAACGCCGCGCTCTACTCGTACGTCAGCGCGGTGATGCTGCTCGACGCCGCCTCGCTGGACCGGCTGCGCTTCTGGACCGTCGGCTCGCTGGCCAGCGCCGATGCCGCGACGGTCACCCGGGTGGCGCCGTTCATCGGGGCGGGGCTGCTGGTCGCGCTCTCCACCGCCCGTCCACTCAACGCCCTCGCTCTCGGCGACGACGCGGCCCGGGCCCTCGGCGCGCGCCCGACGCTGATCCGGGCGGCCGTCATCACGGCCGTCACCCTGCTGTGCGGGGCGGCCACCGCCGCCTGCGGTCCGATCGTCTTCGTCGGCCTGCTCGTGCCGCACCTGGTCCGCGCGCTCACCGGGCCGGACCTGCGCTGGCTGCTGCCCTACTGCGCGGTGCTCTCACCGGTGCTGCTGCTCGGCGCGGACGTGCTGGGCCGGGTGCTCGGCCGCCCCGGAGAACTCCAGGTGGGGATGGTGACGGCCGTGCTCGGTGGGCCGCTCTTCCTCTGGCTGGTGCTGCGCAGGCGGGTGGCCCGACCGTGACCGTGCTGCGTACCCCGGGCGGATACTCGCTGCGGTTCCGTCCCCGCGCGCTCGCCGTCGGAGCCGGCTGTGTCCTGCTCGCCGCGGGTCTCGGCGTGCTGGCCATCGCCGGCGGCGACTACCCGATGACGCCCGCCGACGTGCTGCGCACCCTGCTCGGCGGCGGCACCCCGGCCGAGCGGTTCATCATCCACGAACTGCGGCTGCCGCGGCTGGTAACCGCGCTGCTGGTGGGCGCGGCCCTGGCGCTGGCCGGGGCGGTCTTCCAGTCGCTGGTGCGCAACCCGCTGGGCAGCCCCGACATGCTCGGTCTCACCCAGGGCGCGTCGACCGGCGCGCTGGTCGTGGTGGTGCTCGGCGGCAGCAGCCTCGCCCTCTCCGGCGCGGCGGTGGCCAGCGGCCTCGCCACCGGACTGCTCGTCTACCTCCTCACCTGGCGCAACGGCGTGCACGGCTACCGGCTGATCCTGGTCGGCATCGGCATCACCGCCATCCTCACCGGCGTCAACGGTTACCTGCTGACCCGGGCGCCACTGATGGACGCCGCCCGGGCGGTGCTCTGGCTCACCGGGAGCCTGGACGGGCGGGGCTGGTCCGAGGCGCTGCCGCTGCTGATCGTGCTGGCGATGCTCGGCCCGCTGGTGCTGCTCGGCTGCGGGCCGGCGCTGCGGATGCTGGAGATGGGCGACGACACCGCCGCGGCGCTCGGCGTCCCGGTGCGGCGGCTGCGGATGGCGCTGCTCGCCGCGGCGGTGCTGCTGGTGTCCTTCGCGGCGGCGGCCGCCGGGCCGGTGTCGTTCGTGGCGCTGACCGCTCCGCACCTGGCCCGGCGTCTCACCCGCTCGCCCGGGCCGAACCTGCTTCCCTCGATGTGTGTGGGCGCGGCACTGCTCGTGGCGGCCGATCTGGTGGCGCAACGGGCGTTCACCGGTCACCAGCTTCCGGCCGGCGTGATCACCGGCGCGATCGGCGGGACGTACCTGGTCTGGCTGCTGGCGATGCAACGACGGGCGGGCCGGCTGTGAGCCGGTCAGCGAGGGGCGGCGGAGCCGCCGGGAACACCAGCGACGAGAACGGAGCACCACCCATGCAGGCCGGCACCTCCAGGCTCCACGGCACCGGGATGACCCTCGCGTACGACCGGCGCACCATCGCCGAAGACCTGACCGTCGCCGTGCCGGACCACTCCTTCACCGTGGTGATCGGGCCCAACGCGTGCGGCAAGTCGACGGTGCTGCGGGCGCTGTCGCGGATGCTCAAGCCGACGAGCGGATCGGTGCTGCTCGACGGGGCGGACATCCACCGCCGGCCGGCCCGCCAGGTCGCCCGCACGCTCGGTCTGCTGCCGCAGTCCTCGATCGCGCCGGACGGCATCACGGTGGCCGAGCTGGTGGCCCGCGGCCGGTACCCGCACCAGGGCCTGCTGCGGCAGTGGTCACGCGAGGACGAACGGGTGGTCGAGGAGTCGATGACGGCCACCGGCGTCGCCGACCTCGCCGACCGGGTGGTGGACGAACTCTCCGGTGGGCAGCGCCAGCGGGTGTGGATCGCCATGGCGCTGGCCCAGCAGACACCACTGCTGCTGCTCGACGAGCCCACCACCTACCTCGACATCGCCCACCAGATCGAGATCCTCGACCTGTGCGCCCGGCTGCACGAGGAGCAGGGCCGGACCCTGGTCGCGGTGCTGCACGACCTGAACCACGCCGCCCGGTACGCCACCCACCTGATCGCGATGCGGGACGGTCGGGTCGTCGCCGCCGGACCGCCCGGCGAGGTGGTCACCGCGGAACTGGTCGCGGAGGTGTTCGGGCTGCCCTGCCGGGTGATCGAGGACCCGGAGAGCGGCACCCCGCTGGTCGTCCCCGCCGCCTGGCGTCCGGCCGCACGACCCGCCCCGGAGCCGGCGTGACCGCCCGGGTGTTCCGCGACGCCTGGGGCGTCCCGCACCTGCGGGCCGACGATGAACTGGCGCTCGTCGCGGCGCAGGGCCGGATGACCGCGTACGACCGGGCCTGGCAGCTGGAGGTGGAGCGGCACCGGGCCCAGGGCACCAGCGCGGCCTTCCTCGGCGTCGACGAGCTGGACTGGGATCGGTTCGTCCGGCGCGCGCGGCTGGCGGACACCGCCCGCCGCTGCCACGCCGCGTTGGATCCGGTCACCGCCGAATGGGTGGGCGCCTACGTCGACGGGGTCAACGACGGCCTGGCCGCCGGGGCGTCCCGGTCACCACAGTTCGCCGCCGTCGGGTTGCGGCCCGGCCGGTGGGAGCCGTGGACCCCGCTGGCCGTGTGGCTTTCCCACCACGTCCTGTTCGCCAACATGCCGATGAAGCTGTGGCGCGAGCACGTGGCCCGCCGGCTCGGCGAGCGGTGGATGACGCTCTTCGCGGCCGACGCCCCGGCCACCGCCGGCAGCAACGGCTGGCTGCTGGCCGGTGACCGCACCGCCGCCGGGGCGGCGCTGCTCGCCGGGGACCCGCACCGTTTCATCGAGGACCCCGGCGTGTACCAGCAGATCCGGCTGGCCTGCCCGGAGTACGACGTGGTCGGGCTCGCGGTGCCCGGCGTGCCCGGCATCGCGCACTTCGGACACACCGGCGAGGTCGCCTGGGCCATCACCAACGCGATGGCCGACTACCAGGATCTGTACGCGGAGCGGCTGCGCCGCCGCGGCACCGCCGTCGAGGCGTACGGACCGGACGGCTGGGAGCCCGCAGCGACGCACACGGAGACCGTCGAGGTGGCCGGCGGGAACCCGGTCGAGGTCGAGGTGATCGAGACCCCCCGGGGACCGGTGGTGATCGGCGGCCCGGACGACGCGACGGCGATCAGCCTCCGCCATCCGCCCCGGGTGCTGGCCGAGCTGGGCTTCGCCACGCTGCCGGCGCTGCTGCGAGCCCGGACCGTCGCCGACGTGGACGCCGCCGTCGACCGGTGGGTCGAGCCGGTCAACGTGCTCCAGGCGGCCGACACCTCCGGCGGGCTGCTGCACCGCGTCGCCGGAGCGGTGCCGGTGCGGCACCCGGCGAACCGGCTCCGGGTGGTCCCCGCCTGGTCGGCCGAGCACGCCTGGCAGGGCTGGTACGCGCCGATGCCGCGCGCCGAGGTGGACGGCCGCGCGGTGATGGCGAACGCGCGCGAGCTCGCCGCACCGCTCGGCGTCGAGTTCGCCCCGCCGTACCGGGCCGACCGGATCCGGGAACTGCTCGACGCGGGCGGCGACTGGACGGCCGAGGCGATGGGGACGGTCCACACGGACACGTACCTGGCCTCGGCGGGCCCCCTGATCGCCCGGCTGGCCCGGCTCACCGGGCTCGGTCCCGCCGCCACCGCCCTGCGTGACCGGTTGCTGGGCTGGGACCGCCGGATGGCCGCCGACAGCCGCGACGCCGCCGCGTACGCGCTGGTGCGGGCGGCGCTGGTGCGCCGGATCGCCGCCCACGAGGCGCTCGCCCCGCTCGCCGACCCACCGGCGTACCCGCAGGTGTTGCGGCCCTGGCTGGCGCTCACCCCGCGGGTGGGGCGAGCGATCGAAGCGGTGCTGGGCAGCGGGCTCCTGCCCGACGGCGATCCCGAGGCGCTGCTGCGCGCCGCCGTCGAGGAGGTGGCGGACGATGAACTGCCATGCTGGGGTGAGCTGCACCGGCTCACGCCGTGGCGGGCGCTGCCGGAGGTGGACGCCGATCCGGTGCCGGGCCTCGCCGGCGACCACGACTGTGTGCTCTCCACCTCGAGCGTGCCGGGACTCACCCACGGCTGCCTGCGGGGGCCCGCGGCGCGCTACGTCTGGGACCTCGGCGACCGCGACCGCAGTCGCTGGGTCGTGCCGTTCGGCGCCTGCGGGGTGCCCGGCGACGCGCACCACCACGACCAGACGCCGGCCTGGCTGGCCGGCGACCTGCTGCCCGTGACCACGGACTGGGAGCAGCTCACCGAGGAGCGAGATGACCACTGACCGGGACACCACCGCGACCGGCCTGCACCACTACGACCGCGACGTGGCCGGGTTCGGCCGGCTGACCGTCCGCCCGGTCGACCCGGACGGCGATGTCGACCTGCTGCACGGCTGGGTGACGCAGGAGCGGGCCCGGTTCTGGGGGATGCTGGACGCCGACCGCGAGCGGGTGCGGGAGATCTACGCCTACCTGGATTCGCTGACCACGCACCACGCCTACCTGGTGCACCGGGACGGGATGCCGGTGGCGCTGTTCCAGACGTACCAGCCGGAGGCCGACCCGGTCGGCGAGTGCTACCCGGTCCAGCCCGGCGACTTCGGCCTGCACCTGTTCGTCGGCCCGGCGGCCACGGCCGAGCCGGGATTCACCGGTGAGCTGCTCGGCGCGCTGCTCGACTTCGTCTGGGCCGACCCGAACCGGCGACGGCTGTTGGCCGAGCCGGACGCGCGCAACGAGAAGGCGATCGCCCGGCTGCTGCGGAGCGGCTTCCACCTCGGGCCGATCGTCGACAAGCCGGAGAAACGGGCCCGACTGCTCTTCCTCGACCGGCCGGTGGTCGCCGCGGACCAGCCCCCGGCCGACGATCGGTGACGGCCGGCGAGCCGGATTCGCACCCTACCTACCCGAGGACGCCAACCCGGCGGGCGGGCCGCCGCGGAGCGGCGGGCGGGCGTGGGTGACCGGACGCCGGCGGGCCGCGCCGTGCTGCCGCCCGCCGGTCGCCGGACCGGTCAGGGAATGCTCAGACCGTACGCGGCGAGGATCTCCCCGATCGGCTGGTAGTAGGTGGTGCCGCCGCTGGTGCAGTTGCCGCTGCCACCGGAGAGGATGCCGACGATCCGGCCGGTCGCGGCCACGTAGAGCGGGCCACCGCTGTCACCGGGCTCGGCGCAGGTGTTGGTGCGGATGAGGCCGTACACCACTCCCGTGGCGTAGTTGACCGTCTGGTTCAGACCGGTGACGGTTCCGCAGCGCACGCCGGTGGTCGAGCCGCTGCGGCATACCGCCAGGCCGATGGTGGCGGTGGCGGTGCCGGGTACGGAGAGCAGGCCCGGGTAGGTGTTCACAGCGCTGGGGCGCGGGATCGTGCCGGTGTAGCGCACCACGCCGTAGTCGTTGCCGGGAAAGCTGGTGCCCGCCCGGATCCCGAGCACCGTGGTGCCGGCGGCGTCCGCGTACCAGGTACCGGCCGCGTTGGTGCAGTGCCCGGCGGTGACGAAGTAGGAGGTACTGCCGCTGCGGACGTTCGCGCCGAGGGAGCAGCGCCCGCCGCCGCCGTAGATCGCGTCGCCGGCGGCGATCAGTGTGCTCAGCCGGCCGGACTCCCGGCGCAGGTCGGCCCCGGCCCGGGCCGCCGTGTCGCGCAGCGCCGCCAGGACGGGTCCGGTGACGGTGTCGTCGACGGTGAGAGCCATCCGTCCGGTGGCCGGGTCGAGCCCCCAGGCGGTGCCGGCGGTACGTACCTGCGCGAGCACCCGTGCCGCGGCCGTGGAGTCGGAGCGCGCGATCGCGTCGGCGGAGGCCGGTGCGGCGGGCTGCGCCTGCGCGGCGGTGGAGGCGCCGAGGAACAGCGTGGTCACGATGAGGGCGACGAGCGGAAGACGGGGCATCCGAGCCTCCGATTGGATCGGCAACTGTCGATGAACTCCCAGCATCCGCCGAGTCCGCTTCACCTTCAACCCAGACCAGGTTCCCGCCGGGACGCCGGCGGGCGGACCGGGCTCGGCGAGGCGTCACACCTCGCCCGGTGTTCGACCGACCGGATGTGCCGCCGGGTGACCTCGCCTCAGGTCGGTGGGGCGGGCAGCACCACGCGGGGCAGGACCGGCTCGCCACGGGGTTGCCACTCCCTCGGATAGCCCAGCGACACCTCCTCGAAGCGGACCCCGTCGTACCAGGTGGTGCGTGGGATGTGCAGGTGGCCGTAGACCACCGCGGCCGCGCGGAAGCGCAAATGCCAGTCCGCCGTCCGCGTGGTGCCGCACCACTGCGCGAACTCCGGGTGGCGCAGGATCCGGGTCGGCTCCCGGACCAGCGGGAAGTGGTTCACCAGCACCGTCGGCCGGGCGGGGGCGACGGCCGCCAGCCGCCGCTCGGTGTACGCCACCCGGACCGCGCACCAGGCGTCGCGTCCCGGGTACGGGTCGGGATGCAGCAGCATCTCGTCGGTGCACACCACCCCGGCGTCGTACGCCCGGCGCAGCGACTCCTCCTTGTTCGTCGTGCCGGGGGCGTGGAACGAGTAGTCGTAGAGCGTGAACAGCGGGGCCACGGTGACCGGGCCGTCCGGACCGGGCCAAACCGGATAGGCGTCCTCCGGGGTGAGTACGCCCAACTCACGGCACATCGCGACCAGCTCCCGGTAGCGCGCCGCACCGCGCAGCTGGACCGGATCGTCGCGCAGCGTCCACAGCTCGTGATTGCCGGGAGCCCAGATCACGGTGGCGAACCGGTCGCGCAGCAGCGTCAGCGTCGCGCGGACGTCCGCGAAGTACTCGGCCACGTCGCCGGCCACGATCAGCCAGTCGTGGTCGGAACCGGGGTGCAGCCCGTCGACGATCGCGCGGTTCTCGGCGTACCGGACGTGCAGGTCGCTGACCGCGAGCAGCCGGCCGCCGCTCACCCTGCCGGACCACGGGCCGGGGCGGTCACCCGGCGGCCGAACGTCCGCACCCCCACGGCCGCACCCCCTGCTCCACCGACGGTCCGCAGTAGATTAACGCCACTGCCGACCCGTCGCGCCCCACTGTGGTCGATCATGAGGTCTGCGGGTGCGACCCACCGACGGGCCGGCCACCGACCTCATGATCGACGTGGAAGGGCGCCGGGAGCCGAGGGTCAGGAGAATTCCTTGCGGATCCAGGCGGCGAGGTCTCGGGCGCAGACGTCCACCGACTCCTGCCAGCTCCGCACCGCGCCGTCGCCCGCCTCGTCGCTGACCCGCTTGACCAGCCGGCACGGCACCCCCGCCTGGGTGGCGGCCGAGGCCACCGCGTACCCCTCCATGTCGACGAGGTCCGCCCGCTGTGCGAGGCGGGCCCGGGTCGCGTCGTCGGAGACGAACGTGTCGCCGGTGGCGAGCACCGCCGTCTGCGTGCCGAGCGTCAGCGGCGCGCCGCAGATGTGCCCGGTGAGGTTGCGCAGCAGCTCGGTGTCGAGGTCGTGCTGGAACACGCTGCCGATCTCGTGGAGGCCGTCCCAGCCGGGTCGCAACGCACCGGCGGTGCCGAGGTTGAGCACCAGACTCGGCTTCACATCGGCGGCCAGGACCGCCGCCACGGCCGCCGCCGCGTTGACCTTGCCCATCCCGGTCAGCAACACCGGAAGGTCGCCGCCCAGATGCGCGGCCTCCTCCTCGAGAGCCAGCACCAGCAGCGGCGCGTCGGACCGGATCTTGCCGCGAAGAATCACCGAGGCAGCGTACGGAGCCGCCGGACCGCGGCGGCCCACGGGCCGAGCCGCAATAATCTTCGTCACCTCCCGCCCAGGCCTGTCGCGGGGCTCGCCGGACGGGCGCACGGCGTGGCCGCGACGCCCGGTGCTGCGGCCGCAGACGGTGGTGGGGCCGTCCCGACCAGGACGGCCCCACCAACGTTCGATCGGCGTCAGCGGATCTCGTACGCCCGGATCACGGTCGTGGTCACGACCGCGCCGGCCGAGTCGGTGACGCGGGCGCGCAGCGACACGAATCCGGCCTGGCCCGGGTGCTTGACCTTGGCGGTTTGGCCGCCCGGCAGCGACAGCACCTGCGTCCTGCTCCAGTGGGCGCCGTCGTCGAACGAGGCCTCGACCTCGACCTTGGCGACCTTGCCGGCGCCGGCCTGCCGCGTGAAGGTCAGCGGCACCGCCAGCATGCCGTGCTTCTTCGCCGTGTTGGTGTCGTCCAACTGCGGCGCGAAGCCGACCGCGGTCAGCGGCAGGGCCGTACCGGTCGCGGTGTACGCCGAGTCGAACTCCCACACGGTCTCGACGCTGGTGGAGAGCCGCGCCGGCGCCGGCTGGGTGAAGCCGTACGACAGCCGGTACCGGGACCGTCCCGGCTCGCCGACGTCGATCCCGGCGTACGCCCCGGCCCGCTCCTCGACCAGCGTGTCACCGCGGTACAGCGCCAGCTTCCCGGTGAGCCCGGCCGCCTCCGAGTAACCCCGGTGACCGGCGGCGTCGGCGTAGCCGTCGAGCCGGAGGAGGAACTCGTTGCCCCGCCGCTCGACGATCGGGTACTCAGGGAAGGCCGGCGTCATCGGCGTGCTGAAGACCCCCTGGTTCCACTGCTCGGTGTAGTCCTGCCCCGCCCGGTAGTCCGACCGCTGCGCGGCGAGCTCCGCCACCCGCCGGTAGTCCGCGCCCGCGCCGACGCCCTCCTCGAAGGTCGACTCCCAGCCGAGGTTGCCGGCGTAGTACTCGGTCCGCTGCGCCGGCAGCGGCGTGGACGGCAGGATGAAACCGTCGGGGTAGTCGACCCCGGGGATCACCGGGTAGTTGGCCCGGGTACCCACCCCGTCGGTCGCCGCGGACGCGTAGCCGACCCGGACCTCGGCCACGTCGCGCTTGCTGAGCTCGCGGGTGAAGCCGGTGACGAACGAGCCGGTCTGGTACCAGCCGGTCTGGTAGGTGTACGGGCTGGCGTTGAAGCCACCGTCCCCGTCAGGACGGGCGAAGAGCGCCGTCAGCGACGTGATCAGACCGTCGACGTTCTTCGGGCCCAGGTCGGCGGTGTAGATGGAGCCGGGGTCGCCGGCGAGGCTCATGGCGAACAGCTGCGGGGCGCCGACGTGCTGGACCTCGACCTCACCGAGGACCGGAGCGGCGCCCGGCTCCGGAAGCCGGATGTCGACCCGCCGGGCCTGGCGGCCGTCGAGCGCCAGGGTCGTCGTCCGGTCGACGGTCAGCCGACCGTTGGCCAGGATGGTGCCCGTGCCGTCGGCGCTGATGCCCATGCTGAGCACCACGTAGTCGCCCATCGGCACCCGGAGGGTGTCCACGCTGTCGTAGCTGACGACGAACTCGCCGGTGGCGAGGTTGCCGAGCTGGGTGACCACCTCCTGCGGGGCGTCGGTCCGAGCGGTGACCTTCAGGTGCACGTCGGCGGAGGGCTGTTCCCGGAAGACGCTGAACGGCGTCTGGACACTCACCCCGTCCGCGGTGGCGACCAGCCGACCGCCGAAGGTGCCGTACGAGTCGCCGCCGGCCCGGGTGTCGGCGGTGAGCCGGACCGTGGCCTGCCCGTGGGCGGGCACCGTCACGGTGCCGCCGTCCAGGGTGATCACGCCCGCCGGCACGTCACCGGTCACGGCGAGCCGCAGGGTGATCGGCGCGTCGGCGTCGTTGCGGTACGTCACCGGCCGGGTGACCACGTCCTGCGCGTCGTGCGGATAGGACCGGAAGCCGAAGTTGACCGCCGGCGGGTCGGCGGCGACCGGCTGGGCGAGCGCCCGGGCCACGTCGAGCTGGCCGGCGCCCTGGCCGAACAGGTCGATCGTCGCGCTGGGCCGCGCCGAACCCATCAGCGCCGACTTGAGCTGGCCGGCACGCCAGTCGGGGTGCGCCTGGGCGAGCAGCGCCGCCGCGCCCGCGACGTGCGGGCTCGCCATCGACGTGCCACTGAACGAGACGTACTGCTCACCGGGCGGGGCGACGTCGGCGGTGGAGGAGCGGGCCGCGGTGATCGCCGTACCGGGAGCGGTGATCTCCGGCTTGACCGCGTAGTCCTCCAGCCGCGGGCCCTGGCCGGAGTCCCAGCTGCGCGCACCGGTCTTGTCGACGTTGCCCACGGCGAGGGCGGCGTCGGCCGAGGCCGGTGAGCCGACCGTCTGCGGCGCCCAGCCACTGTTGCCCGCGGCGGCGACGAAGAGGGTGCCGTACTCGGCGGTCAGCTCGTTGACGGCGGCCTCGATCGGATCGACGCCGGGCTGATCGTCGGCGCCGAGGCTGAGGTTGACCACCCGGGCGCCGGATTCGGCCGCCCAGCGCAGCCCCTCGAGGATCGCCGAGTCGGGGCAGGCCGCGCCGAGACCGTAGTAGCTGAAGCAGACCTTGCCGATGAGCAGGTCCGCCCCGGGCGCCATGCCCCGGTAGCGGCCGTCGGAGGCCGCCCCACTGCCGGCCAGGATGGAGGCGACGTGGGTGCCGTGTCCGGCGAGGTCGTCGTCGGTGGTCTCGTAGTCGGTGACGAAGTTCCGCTCGGCGGCGACCCGTCCGGCGAAGTCGGGGTGGGTGTCGTCGATGCCGCTGTCGAGCACCGCCACCTTGACTCCCGAGCCGTCGTAGCCGGCGGCCCAGACGGCCGGGGCGCCACTGGCGGGCACGCTGACGTCGAGGGCCGGCTTGCGGATCCCGTCCAGCCAGAGCTTCCCCGCGCGCAGCGAGTCTCGCAGCGTCGGCCAGTTGCGCGCCAGGTCGGCGACCGGGATCTCGGCGGCGAAGCCGTCGACCGAGGCGAGACGTCGCTGCGCGGTGAGCCCGCGCATGCCGGTCAGGTCGGACGCGATCAGCGGTAGCCCGTCACGCCGGTCGAAGCCGTCGGCGAGGAGTTGCGTCACGTTGAACAGCCGCTCGTCGAGCCGGTCCTCGCGCAGCAGGCCGAGGGCATCGGAGGGCACGACGTACTCGTCGTCGCCGTGCCGGTAGCGGAGGAACTGGATGCCGTGGCGCGGAACGATCGCGATCCGGCCGGCCGAGGACTCGATCCGGTCGCCGGTGATCAGGGTGAGGGTGCGGGCCGGTTGCCTGGCCGGTTCGGCCGGGGCCGGCTCGGCGGGCGAGGTGGCGGCCGGCGTGGGGGGTGTGGTGGCGGCATCGGCCGGGCCGGCCCCGATCAGCAGCCCGGCGACGGTGACGAGGGCAAGCGCGCCGTAAGGGGATGAACGGCGACGTCGCATGCGTGCTCCTTTGCATGGCGACAGGGCGTGCCACCGGCTGGGTCACAGGGGCCGGCGGTACGTCGTGTCCGAATAGGATCCAGGTGGTGTTTTCGCACTGCCAATGCGAGAACCCGCCCGGACGCCAATGCTTGTGGATCATCGACCGGCTGTCGACCCCGTCAAGATCACGTAATGGCAACCGTTCGTCGGGCGGGCCGACACGAAGGAGCGCCCGGCGAGGTCGCCGGGCGCCCGTCACAGCTGGCTGGTACGCGCTATGCGCGGCCGGCCCACCCGGCCGCGACCGGCGCGGCTGGTCGACCGGCGACCGGCACGTCGACGGCGAGCAGCGCCCCGTCGAACGGACCGGGATCGCGCAGGCCGTACGAGGCGGTGGTCACGAAGAGGCGGCGCAGGCCGGGACCACCGAAGCAGACACTGGTCGGCTGCACCGCCGGCAGCCGGATCTCCCGGTCCAGCGTGCCGTCGGGCCGATAGCGGCGTACCGCCGAGCCACCCCAGAGCGCCACCCAGAGGTGGTCCTCCGCGTCGACGGTCATGCCGTCCGGCGCACCCTCGGCGGGGTCGAGCCGCAGGAACGGCGTCCGACCGCCGAGGGCGCCGGTGCCGGCGTCCACAGTGAACCGGTCGACGTGCCCGCGCGGGGTGTCGGCCAGGTACATGGTGGTACCGGCGCCGTCGAAGGCCGGCCCGTTGGCGATGGTCAACCCGGTCACGACCGGCACCGGCGCGGCTTCCGGATCGATCCGGTAGAGCGAGCCGCCGCCGAGTGTCCCGGCGTACGTCATGCTGCCGGCCCAGAACCGGCCGTGCGGATCGGCCACGGCGTCGTTCATGCGGGCCGGCTCGGTGTGCCCGCCCTCCAGGTCCGCGACGGCACGCTGCCCACCGTCGGCGGTGAGCCGAGCGACGCCGGTGCCGGCGACGGCGAGCCACTCCCCCGGGTGCCCGTCGACCGGGGCGACCGCGCCCAGCGGGACGTCCAGCCGGCGCAGCTCGACCAGCAGCGCGGGGCCGTCGCCGTCGGTGCTGAGCAGTCGTCCGGCGAGCAGGTCCACCAGCACGAGGCGGTCGTCCACCCAACGGGCGCCCTCGCCCAGCTCCAGCCGGTCGACGCTCCACGCGGTCGGCTCGGTCAGCTCCATCTCTCCTCCTCGATCGACTGGCGGTACGTCCAGCAACACGGCGGTGGGCAGGTCCGGCGCCCTGATCAGCGCGGGGACGGTCCGGCCGGCACGTCGGCCACCGCCGCGCGGAAGGCGGCCGCCCGGGCGCGGAGCGCGTCGAGATCCCCGCCGCGCACCGCGTCACCGAGCAGCGGGGAGCCGACTCCGACGGCCACCGCACCCCGGGCCAGGTACTGGCGGGCGCTCTCGGCGTCCACCCCGCCGACCGGCACGAACGGGACGTCGGGCAACGGGTCGCGCAACGCCCCGAGATAGCCGGGCCCGCCGATCGAGGCGGGGAAGAGCTTGACCGCGGCGGCGCCGGCCGCCAGCGCGCCGAGCACCTCGGTCGGGGTCAGCGCTCCGGCGAGCACCGGCAGCCCGAGCCGGGCGCCCTCGTCGAGGCTCTCGGCCAGCGCCGGGGTGACCAGGAAGGTCGCGCCCGCGTCGGCGGCGGCGCGGGCGTCGGTGGCGCTGAGCACGGTACCGGCGCCGAGACCGAACTCGGGGCCGAGCGCGGCCCGCGCGCGGCGCAGCGTGCCGAGGGCGTCCGCGCTGGTCAGCGACACCTCGATCAGCGCCACGCCGCTGTCGGCGAGGGTCAGGACGGCGGCGAGCGCCGCGTCCGGGTCGGAACCGCGCACGATGGCGAGGAGCCGGTGCGTACGCAGGGCGTCGGTCAGGTTCACCGGTGGCCTTTCTGTCGATGGGCGGAGACGGTCAGCCGCCAGGCGACCTCTCCGGCCGAGGGGACGACCGCCGCGTCTGCGGGCCCGGCCTCGGCCAGGTCGAAGGCGGCGCCGAGCATCGGCTCCACGCCGAGACTGCGGTAGGGGTTCGTGTCGGGCCAGCCGCGCAGGTTGCGCCAGAGCCCGACGCCCACGGGTTGGCCGTCGCACTCCAGCTCGAAGGTGAGCACATCGGGCGCGTCCACGACCCGGACCCGGCGGCAGTCCACCAGCACGGCTCCGACGGCGGTGCCGTCGTCCGGGCCGAGGGCGTCCAGCGCCAGACCGGCCGGCGCGGGCCAATCGCCCGTGAGCCAGGGCTGCCCGGCCGGCCAGACGCCCGGCGGCAGCAGCGCGGCGGCCTCCGGGTGCAGCCGCGTCGAGGTGCCGACAGGAGCATCCAGCCGGGCCGCCGGCGACAGGTCGAGCAGGGCGTGCGCGGCCCAGAGGAAACGGTAGCCGGGGTCGGCGGCGAGCCGATAATCGGCGACGATCGCGCCGGAACGCTCGGCGATCCGGCGGGTGAGGGTGAACTGCGGGCAGTCGACGACCGCGGCACCGGGACCGACCTCCCGCCAGGGGCGGGACCAGACGTCACCGTGGTCGGGGTTGCCCCGGACGGTGGGCAGGCACTCCTCCAGCCCGCCGGCGTCCACGAAGGCCGCCCCCGGCGAGACCGTCTCCCGGCCCGGCTCGGGCCCCTGCCAGAGCCATTCCCGGCCGCCACCGCGCAGGCTGGTCCAGCGTCCGCCGCACGCGAGATCGACCTCGGCGCGCAGCGCAACCGGCCACTGCGCGTCGGTTCCGGTGACCGCGGTAGGCGTCAGGTGCGGGCGCGAACCGGCCGGTTCGTCCGCTCGCGACCCGGTCGACGTCACCATTCGGCGAACGACCCGTCGGGGTGGTGCCAGACCGGGTTGCGCCAGGCGTGCGGGCTCTTCGCGGCCCGCCGCACGGCCGACTCGTCGATGGTGATGCCGAGGCCGGGCCCGTCGAACCGCAGGATGTGCCCGTCGGTGAACCGGAACGGCTCCGGGTCGAGCATGTAGTCCAGCAGCTCCGAGCCGGCGTTGTAGTGGATGCCGATGCTCTGCTCCTGAATGAGGAAGTTCGGCGTCGCGAAGGCCACCTGGAGGCTGGCCGCGAGCGCGATCGGGCCGAGCGGGCAGTGCGGCGCAAGAAGAGCGCCGTACGTCTCGGCGAGCGCGGCGATGCGCCGCACCTCGGAGATGCCCCCCGCGTGGGACAGGTCGGGTTGCACCACCGACACCCCGGCCTGCAGCGGCGCGAGGAACTCCGACCGCGAGTAGAGGCGCTCGCCGGTGGCGACCGGCACCGGGGAGCTGCTGACCACGTCCCGCAGGTGGTGGGCCTGGTCCGGGAGCAGTGGCTCCTCGACGAAGAACGGGCGCAGCGGCGCCAGCTCGGGCAGGATGCGGCGCACCGCGGCGAACCCGGCACGGCCATGGAAGTCCAGCGCGATGTCGCGCTCGTCGCCGAGCACCGCCCGGGCGGCGGCGACCCGGTTGACGATGTCGTCGATCTCGGCCGGAGTGGGAATCGGGGAGAGCTGGCCGCAGGCGTTCATCTTCAGCCCGGTGAGCCCGGCGGCGACCTGCTCCGCGGCGGCGTCGGCGATCTCGCCGGGTTCGTCCCCGCCGATCCAGGAGTAGATGCGCACCCGGTCGCGGACCGGCCCGCCGAGCAGAGCGTGCACCGGAACGCCGTACGCCTGCCCGGTGATGTCCCACAACGCCTGGTCCAGCCCGGCGACAGCACTGGACAGGACCGGGCCGCCACGGTAGAAGCCACCCTTGGTCAGCACCTGCCAGTGCTGCTCCACGCGGAGCGGATCCTCCCCGACGAGGTACTCGGCGAGCACCTCGACGGCGGCACGGACCACTTCGGCCCGCCCCTCCACCACCGGCTCACCCCAGCCGACCACACCGGTGTCGGTCTCCACCCGACAGAACAGCCACCGCGGCGGGACCAGGAAGGTCTCAATGCGTTCGATCTTCACTGGACCGCCCTCCCGATCGCGACTGCGGGGCTCGCAAGCTCACTCCTCGCGCTCACCGAACCAACCCTTCGTTCGCGACTGCGGGGCTCGCAAGCTCACTCCTCGCGCTCACCGGTCACCCTCCTGTCCGCGCAGCTTCTCCACGTCCCGGACGGCCTTGGCGAGCAGTTCGCGCATCGCCGTCTCGGCGGCGCGCTCGTCGCCGGCCCGGATCGCGTCGACCACTGCGCGGTGGCTGGGGACGGGGTCGTCGTCGCTGTCGCGGCCGTGCACCAGCCGGTCGCGCTCGGCGAGCCCGGTCTTCATCACCACTTCCATCCGGACCAGCAACTCGTTGTGGGTGGCGGCGAGCAGCGCCCGGTGGAACGCGAGGTCGGCGGCCACGGCCGCCGAGGGGCGGCCCTTCGCCTCGGACATCGCCGACAGGGCCGCGTCGAGCGCCGCCACGTCCTCGGCGCTGGCCCGGGAGGCCGCGAGCCGGGCGGCCGCCGGCTCGATGATCGCCCGGACCTCCTGCAACTGGTCGATGAGCAGCGGATCCGCGCCGTCGGCGAACTGCCAGCGGATCACATCACCGTCGAGCAGGTTCCAGTCGGCACGGGGCCGGACGAAGGTGCCGCGCTTCTGTCGGGCGTCCACTATGCCCTTGGCGGTGAGGACCTTGAGCGCCTCGCGGAGGGCGGTGAGACTGACGTCCAGCTCTTCCTGAAGCGCGGCGAGGTTCAGGGTGGCGCCTTCAGCGAGCTCCCCGGTGAGGATGCGCCGGGCGATCACCTCGACGGTCTGTCCGTGGACGCCACGGCCTGCGTACTGTGCCAATGCTCTTCGCGCCTTCTTCGCTCGTCGGTCTCGACCTGTCAGGCCGAGGCTTTCACCGCGGTCCATCCACCGTCCACCACCAGGCTCGTGCCGGTGACGAAGGCGGCGTCCGGCGAGGCGAGGAAGGCCACCACGGCGGCGACCTCGTCCGGCGTGCCGAACCGCTTGGCGACCGTCTCCGCGACGCTGCGTCGGCGGTCCTCCTCTCCGATACCGTCCCAGGCACCGGTGAGGATCGGGCCGGGCAACACGCTGTTGACCCGTACGCGTGGTCCGTACTCCACGGCCAGTTGACGGCCGAGCGCGACCAGGGCGCCCTTGGCGGCCGCGTAAGCGGGCCTGCCGGGCAACCCGATCAGGGCGTGCACGGAGGAGATCAGCACGACCGCGCCGGCGCGGTCGAGCAGGTCGTCCAGGCAGGCCCGGACGCCGAGGAAGGCGGCGGTGAGGTTGACACCGAGCTGGCTGTCCCAGGATGCGCGGCTGGTCAGGTGGGCGGGCGCGACCTCGACGGCCGACGCGTTGCTGACCAGGATGTCGACCGGGCCGAGTTCGGCGCGCACCCGGTCGATCGCGGCGGTCCAGGACGCCTCGTCGGCGACGTCGGCCACGATGGACAGCGCCTGCGCTCCGGTGGCGGTCAGCTCCTCGACCACCGGGGCGGGATCGCGGACGTCGAGCAGGGCGACCCGGGCGCCTTCCGCGGCGAGGCGACGGGCGGTGGCCGCGCCGATCCCGCCGTAGGCGCCGGTGACCACCGCTGTCTTGCCGTCCAACCGGCGTACGACCGGACTCATCGACCCCCCAGGCCCGTTTAACCATTAATTACGAATACATCTTGACAGTGAGAGTACGCCGGATGCAACCTTCTGGTCACACCGTTAACAAGACCGACACCGAGCGCCGCGTCGCAGCGTGTCGATGAGGAAGGGACCACCTGTGACGGACTTCGATCCCGGTCGCCGCCGATTCCTCGGCCACCTCGGGCTCGCGGGCCTGGGCGCGCTCGGCGCCGGCTCGTTGCTGAGCGCCTGCGCCAGCTCCGCCAGCGGGCCTGCGAAGAGCGGCGGCTCCGGCGCCGTGACGATCCAGTCCAACCTCTCCTCGCCGCAGGCCAAGACGGCGATCGAGAAGCTCGTCGAGAACTTCAACAAGCTGGGCAAGGGCACCGCGTCGGTCAACACGATCGCCTCGGAGACGTTCCGCACCCAGCTGCCGACCTACCTGACGTCGGCCAACCCGCCGGACCTCTACACGTGGTACGCGGGCTCGGTGGCCAACGACTACGCCAGCAAGGGCCTGCTGCTCGACGTCTCCGACGTGTGGCAGGGGCTCGGCGAGTACCCGCAGTCGCTGAAGACGCTCTCCACCGACGCCAGCGGCAAGCAGGTCTTCGTGCCGATGACCAACTACTGGTGGGGCTTCTTCTACCGCAAGAGCAACTTCGCCAAGTGGGGCGTGCAGGAGCCGAAGACCTGGGCCGACTTCCTCGCCCTCTGCGAGACCCTCAAGAGCAAGGGCGTCCCCCCGATCGGCATCGGTCTCGGCGACACCCCCTGGGTCGCCTCGGCCTGGTTCGACTACCTCAACATCCGCATCAACGGTGCCCCGTTCCACCGCGAGCTGCTCGCCGGTAAGCAGCGCTTCGACGACCCGAAGGTCAAGGCCGTCCTCACCCGCTGGCGCGAGGTCCTGCCGTACTTCGACCCGAAGGGCAAGGCGTACCCGTTCCAGGAGGCGACCACCGCGCTGCTCGCCGGCAAGACCGGCATGTTCCTGATCGGCACCTTCTTCGCCGACGCCGCACCGAAGGACGCCCTGGGCGACCTGGACTTCTTCCGCTTCCCGATCATCGACCCGGCGGTGCCGGTGGCCGAGGAGGCGCCGACCGACGGCTTCTTCGCCAGCGCCAAGAGCGCCAACCCGGCCGGCACCAAGGAGCTGCTGAAGTACTTCGCCTCCGTCGAGGCGCAGGAGGAGTACGTCAAGTCCAGCTCCGGCATCGTGCTGCCGGTCCACCCGAAGGCCAAGGCCGCCGACTCGCCCCTGGTGACCAAGGGCAAGGCGATGCTGGAGAGCGCCGCCGAGCTGACCCAGTTCTTCAACCGTGACTCCAGCGACGCGCTCCAGCCCACCGCGGACACGGCGCTGACCAAGTTCATGGACAAGCCCGACCAGATCGACGCGATCCTCCGCGAGTGGCAGGCATCCGCCGAGAAGGTCTTCAAGGGCTGACGTGTCAAACGTGTCCACAATCGCCGAGACATCCGGGACGGCGGCGTCCACGGTGGCCGGCACCCCCCGGCGGCGGCGACGGTCGGACCGACTGTCGCCGTTGCTGGTGGCGTTCGTGCTGGTGCCGTTCGCGGTCGAGAGCATCTGGGTGTTCTGGCCGGCGTTGCAGGGCTTCTGGTTCTCGCTGACCCGCTGGGACGGCCAGACCCCGCCCGAGTTCATCGGCGTCGACAACTACGTCGAGCTCGTCGGGGACGCCACGTTCCGCGGTGCCCTGCTCAACACGGTCATCTGGTTGGTCCTGTTCGGCGGGCTCTCCGTCGTGGGTGGCTTCGGGATGGCGCTGCTGCTGCAGCGGGAACGGCGGGGTGTCGGCTTCTACCGGGCCGCGCTCTTCACCCCGGTGGTCTTCTCCCTCGTGGTGACCGCGCTGGTCTGGCGGGTGTTCTACCAGCCGGACGGGCTGGCCGACCAGATCCTGCGCACGGTCGGGCTGGAAGATCTCATCCGGCCGTGGCTCGCCGACCCGGAGACCGCCCTCTACGCGGTGATCCTGCCGGCCCTGTGGCGGCAGATCGGCTACGTGATGGTGCTCTTCCTCGCCGGTCTCAAGGCGATCGACCCGGCGCTGCACGAGGCCGCGCGGATGGACGGGGCGAACGGCTGGCAGCGGCTCTGGTACGTCACGGTCCCCCAGCTCAAGGGCGTCAACGCGGTCGTGCTCTCGGTCATCGTGATCGACTCGCTACGCTCGTTCGACATCGTCTGGTCGCTGACCAAGGGCGGGCCGTACCACTCGTCCGAGCTGCTCAGCACGTACATGTACTCGGCCGCCTTCCAGAGCCTGCGGCTCGGGTACGCCTCGGCCATCGCCGTGGTGATCTTCGTGCTCGCGCTCGCCGTCATCCTCGGCTACCTCGTCCGTGCGTTCCGGGAGGAAGCGTGATCCGCAAGCTCCGCACCGGGACCTTCCACACCGGGATGGTCCTGCTCTCGCTGCTCTGGCTCGGGCCGGTCATCTGGGTGGTGGTGATGTCCACCCGCACCTTCGACGACATCGCCGCCAACGGGGTGGGCAGCCTGCCGCACTCGTTCACCCTCGACACCTACCGGCAGGCGTGGGTCGACGGCGGGGAACTGCAGGCGCTGGTCAACAGCCTGCTGGTGACCGTGCCCTCGGTGCTGCTGAGCCTGGCGCTGGCCGCCGTCGCGGCGTTCGCGCTGAGCCGCTACCGGATCCCCGGCCGACGGACCATCCTGCTGCTGATGCTCGCCGGCAACCTGCTGCCACCGCAGATCCTGCTCATCCCGGTACAGAAGTTCAGTGAGCTGACCGGCCTGTACGACACGCTCTGGGCGTTGATCGCGGTGCAGGTCGGCTTCGGGCTCGGCTTCTACACGTTCGTGCTGCACGGCTTCATGCGCGACCTGCCCGGCGAGATCCAGGAGGCGGCGACGATCGACGGCGCGGGCCCGGCGCAGATCTTCGCCCGGGTGATGCTGCCGCTGACCCGGCCGGCCCTGGCCGCGCTCGGCGCGCTCTCCTTCACCTGGATCTTCAACGACCTGCTCTGGGCGATCACCGTGCTGCGTACCGACGACCGGATGCCGGTCACCCCGGCGCTGCTCGCGCTCCAAGGCCAGTTCGTCTCCTCGTGGAGCGTCATCGCCGCCGGCACGGTGATCGCGGCGGTGCCGACGGTCGCGGTCTTCCTGCGCTTCCAGCGGCACTTCATCGGTGGTCTGGCGATCGGCGCGGTCAAGTGAGCGCGAGGAGTGAGCCGGTCCTGCGAGCCCCGCAGCCGCGAACGAAGGAGAACCGGTGAGCGCGAGGAGTGAGCCGGTCCTGCGAGCCCCGCAGCCGCGAACGAAGGAGAGCCAGTGAGCGGGCACGGTACGGACGCCGCGCAGCGGTGGACGCTGCGCGGCGCGCACACCGAGTACGTGGTGACGGTGCCGGCGCACGGGCGCTGGCTGGAACTCGTCGCGTGGGGGCCGCACGGGGTCGGCGACGGCCCCTCCCCCGTCGCGTACGACGGGCCGGTGCCGTTCCTCACGGCCGGGGACGCCGCCCCGATCGAGTACGCCACCGATGCGGACCGCCCGTTCACGGGCGCCGACCTGGTGGTGGAGACGATGACCGGGCACCGGCGGGTGGCCTTCGGCTTCACCGAGGCGGCGCACGATCCGGCCGCCGGCACGCTGGCGGTCACCTTCGCCGACCCGGCCACCGGGCTGCGGGCGGTGCTGCGCTACGCCGTACCGGCCGGCGCCGACGTGGTCCGCCGCTGGGTGGAGCTGACCAACGCCGGCAACGAACCGCTGCGACTGGCCCGCGTCGGCACGGGCGGTTTCTGCGTACCCACGCCGCACGGGGCGCTGCTCAGCCACCAGTGGGGCCAGTGGGCGCAGGAGTTCCAGCTCGAGCACGTCGACCTGAAGCACGGGGCGTTCAGCATCGGCAGCAGCCAGGGCGTACCCGGGCATCTGCACGTGCCGTGGCTGGCCGTACGTGACGGGGCCGAGCCGGACGGACCGGCCTGGGGGGTGGCGGTGGCCTGGACCGGTTCGTGGGAGATCACCGCGGAGCGGGACACCGGCGGGCTCACCCGGATCCGGGCCGGGCGCCGGTTGCCGGACGGCCCGCTGGAACTGCCGGCGGGTGGCACGCTGACCCTGCCGGAGGTCGCCGGGGCGTACAGCACCGACGGGCTGGACGGGCTGGCCCGGGTCTGGCACCGCTACCAGCGCCTGCTCGCCGGGGACCGGCTCGTCCCCCGGCCGGTGCTCTACAACTCGTGGGAGGCGACCTACTTCGCGGTCGACGCGAAGAGCCAGCTGGAACTGGCCCGGATCGCCGCCGACCTCGGGGTCGAGACGTTCGTGGTCGACGACGGCTGGTTCGTCGGCCGCAACGACGACACCGCCGGACTGGGCGACTGGACGCCCGACCCGGCCGGCTTCCCCGACGGTTTCGAGGCGTTCATCGCCGAGGTCCGCGGGCTGGGGCTGCGCTTCGGGCTCTGGGTGGAGCCCGAGTGCGTGAATCCGCGCTCACGGCTCTACGCCGAGCACCCCGACTGGGTCTACCAGGTCGACGGGCGACCGCTCACCCCGATCCGCAACCAGTACCTACTGGACCTGGGCCGGCCGGAGGTCGCCGACTTCGTCCAATCCACGCTGGACGGCCTGCTGCGCCGGTACGACATCGCGTACCTGAAGTGGGACTTCAACCGGCCGCGGACCGAACCGGGCCGCGCCGGCGCGGACGGACCGCTGGACCTCGACGGCGCGCACGTGTCCGCCCTGCACCGGATCTACGACCAGCTCCGCCGGGACCACCCGGACGTGCTGATCGAGTCCTGCGCCGGCGGTGGCGCCCGCACCGACCTCGCCATGGCCGGTCGGGCCGACATCTTCTGGCCCAGCGACAACACCGCGCCCATGGACCGGCTGGCGATCCAGCACGGTTTCCTGCACGCCAACGCTCCGCACCTGCTGAGCTCGTGGGTGACCGACGCGCCCGGGATCTTCGATCCGCGGCCCCGGTCGCTGGCGTTCCGGTTCGTCCTCGCCATGGCGGGGGTGCTCGGCATCGGCGCCGACATCCGGCACTGGACGCCGCAGCAGCGCGTCGAGGCGGCCGGGTGGATCTCCCGATACAAGGAGATCCGGGAGGTCGTCACACACGGCGAGGTGCACCTGATCGGCGGGCCGAACCAGGCCCGCTGCGCGGTGCAGTACACCTCCCCCGACGGGCGGCGCGTGGTCGTGCTGGCCTGGCACACCGGCCGGTCGGACGGCCCGGGACTGCTGCCGTCGCGTCCGGTGCGGCTGCCGCTGCGCGGCCTCGCCCCGGACGCGCGGTACCGGCAGGGAGATCAGAGCTACTCGGGCAGCCACCTCAGCGCGGTCGGCCTCCCCGTCCAGTGGACGCCGACTCACGACGCCGACCTCATCGTCCTCGACCGGGACTGACCTCGAACCCGTCCGCCCGGCCACCTCGGGTGGTCGGGCGGACGGGTTCGAGGCGTCCTGCCCGGTCCCGCGTCGTACGCGGCCGCCACCGCACCGCTGACCGGCCGGTCAGCCACGCTGGTCGGTAAGGAACCCGCAACATCCCGGGCCCGACTGCTCGGCGGCGACCCTGGCTAGGGTTGGCGCGGGGAGGTGCACGTGAGTCATCGGGTGCTGGTGGTGGACGACGACCGGACGGTCAGCGACGTGGTCTGCCGCTACCTGGAACACGCCGGCTACGAGGTCGAGCACGTCGGGGACGGCCTGGCGGCCCTCGACGCGGTACGGGAACGCAGGCCGCACCTGGTGGTGCTCGATCTGATGCTGCCCGGGCTGGACGGGTTGCAGGTGTGCCGCCGGCTGCGGCAGGGGTCGGAAGGCGTACCGATCATCATGCTCACCGCACGCGGCGACGAGGCCGACCGGGTGCTCGGCCTGCAACTGGGCGCCGACGACTACCTGGGCAAACCGTTCTCGCCACGGGAACTGGTGCTGCGAGTCGGCTCGGTGCTGCGCCGCGCCGGGGAGCCCGCGCCGCCGGAGGCGGAGATCTTCGTCGACGCCGGCCTCGAGGTGGCGACCGGTCCCCGGGTGGCCCGGCTGCACGGCCGGGAACTGACCCTCACCCTGCGTGAGTTCGACCTGCTGGCTCACCTGTTGCGGCACCCGGCGCGGGCGTTCCGTCGCGCCGAACTGCTGGAGCGGGTCTGGGGCTGGACGTTCGGCGACGAGTCCACGGTGACCGTGCACGTACGCCGGCTGCGGGAGAAGATCGAGGACGACCCGGCCGCACCACGACGCATCGTCACGGTGTGGGGTGTCGGTTACCGCTACCAGCCCGCCGATGCGTGACCTCATTCTGATCTTCGCCATGGCGCTGGTGGCGGCGCTGGGCGTCGGACTGGCCGGCGCGCTCGCGCTCCGGCTGCTGCGGCACCGGTCGATCACCGTGCACGTCTGCGTGCTGCTCGCGGTGACCGTGGCCGCCGTGGTGGCCGGCGTGACGGTGGTCGCCCGGGCGATGTTCCTGTCCCGGCACGACCTTCAGGTCGTGCTGCTCACCGTGGCCGCCGCCGCGGCGGTGAGCCTCGCCATCGGCTGGTACTTCGGCCGGCGGCTCGCCGCCGCCGCGGTCTGGGCCGACCAGGCGCGCGAGCGGGAACGCCGGATCGAGAAGGGTCGTCGTGACCTGGTCGCCTGGGTGTCCCACGACCTGCGTACACCGCTCGCCGGCCTGCGGGCGATGGCCGAGGCGCTCGAGGACCGCGTGGTGGACGAACCGGCGACGGTCGCCGAGTACCACCGGCGCATCCGGGTGCAGACCGACCGGATGACCCGGCTGGTGGACGACCTGTTCGAGCTCTCCCGGATCAACGCGGGCGCGCTGCGGCTCTCCCTGGCCTCGGTGCCCCTCGGTGAGGTGGTGTCCGACGCCCTCGCCGGCGCCGCGCCGCTCGCCGCCGCCCGAGGAATCAAGCTCGTCGCCGCCGAGTCGGGCTGGCCCATCGTGCTCGCCAGCGAGCCCGAGCTGGCGCGGGTGGTGGGCAACCTGCTGCTCAACGCGGTGCGCTACACCCCGGAGGACGGCACCGTGCACGTCGACGGGGGCCGGGACGACGACGAGGCCTGGCTGGCGGTGGCGGACACCTGCGGCGGCATCCCGGAGGAGGATCTGCCGCGCCTGTTCGACGTGGCGTTCCGGGGCGAGCCGGCACGTACGCCCCGCCCGGGCGGCAACGGGGAGGGCTCCGGCGGGCTGGGCCTGGCCATCGTGCGGGGGCTGGTCGAGGCGCACGGCGGTCGGGTCACCGTACGGAACACGGCCGACGGATGCCGGTTCGTGGTCCGGCTCCCCGCCGTGATCTGACCGGGTCACTCGGCGGGACGGTCACCCGTCCGACACGGTCAGCTCGCCGAACCACCGCCGGCCGTGCCGGAACACGTCGCGCACCGTGAGCCGGGCGCGGGCCGCCACCTGGTGCACCGCCTGGGTGTCCAGCCGGGCCCAGCGGAATGCCGGTCCGAGCATGGTCAGCCCCGGCCGGCGTGGCGAGGCCACCCGGACCTGTCCCTGCCACAGCCCGGGCCCGGGCGCTTCCAGCTCGACCAGCACCGTGCCGGCCGCGCCGAGCAGGGCCCGGCAGCGGGCCAGCAGCGCGACCGGGTCGCCGCCGATGCCGATGTTGCCGTCGAGTAGGACGGCGTGCGCCCACCGGCCCTCGGCGGGCAGCGGCTCGAACAGGTCGCCGTGCAGCGCCACCGCGCCGCTGGCCCGGGCGGCGGCCACCGCGTACGCGGAGATGTCCACTCCGACGGCGGTGACGCCGGCGCGGGCCAGCGCCACCGTGAGCCGACCGGGACCGCACCCGAGGTCGAGCGTCGGGCCGGCGCAGCGGGCCACCACCTCGGCCGTGGCCGGCTCGGCCGGACCGTGCCAGCGGCGCACCGGCAGCCGGTGCCGCACGCCGTCGCCGTGCACGAGCCAGTGGCCGTCGGCCGCACGGTCGCGCAGCGCCATGGCGAAGCCGTCGACGCTCATCGGCGGCCTCCGGACACCAGGGCACGGCGGACCGTGCCGATCTGCCGGGCGAACCTGCCGGACGTGGCCTCGGCGGCGACCGCCAGCGCGTCGGGCCACTCGTCGACGTCGCGCAGCAGGGGCAGCGGGGCGACGCGCAGGCCGCGCTGCGCCAGCGCCGACCAGGTGAGCCAGCCGGTGCGTGGGGTCGACATCGGCACCGTACGCAGCAGCGCAGCTTCACGCGGCTCGCGCAGCCCCAGCGCCCACCAGCCGCCGTCGACGGCCGCGCCGAGCACCGCGTCGGCGCTCGCCAGCCGCAGTACCGCCGCGGTGAGCCCGGCCGGGGTCAGCTGCGGGGTATCCATGCCGATCTGGAGCACCGGGCGGCTCGGAAAGGCATCGGCCACCTCGGCGTACGCGTTGGCGAGCCGGTCACCGAGCCCGTTGCCTCGCTGCGGCAGTACGGTCCAGCCGCGCAGGGACGTGACGAGGCCGGCGGCGTCCTCCGCGTCGGTGAGCCGGCCGGCGCAGGCGAGCACCGGGGTGACCCCGGGGGTTGCCCGTACGGCGTCCAGGGTGTCTCGCAACGCGGCGGCGGCGATCCGGGCCGCCTGCACGGGGCTGACCGGTGGGCAGAGCCGAGTCTTGACGGCACCGGGCACCGGTGCCTTCGCCACCACCAGGAGCACGGTCACCGGGAACCGTTCACGGTACGCAGCACCCCGGCGAAGTCGCGGGTCGCCCGCAGCGTGCCGCGCACCGAGCCGGAGACCTTCGAGCGGGTACCGGCGGCGCGGGGCGCGTACCGCACGTCGAGTTCGTGGATGCGCCACCCGGCGGCGGCCGCCCGGATCAGCAGTTCGAGGGGGTAGCCGAAGGCCCGGTCGGTGACGCCGAGCGCGAGCAGCGCCTCACGGCGGGCGACCCGGATCGGGCTGAGGTCGCGCAGCGGTACGCCCCGACGGCGCAGCAGCGCCGCGACCAGGGCGTTCCCGACCCGGGCGTGCCACGGCCAGGCGCCCACACCGACCGGGCGGCGGCGACCCACGGCCAGGTCGGCCGCGCCGGCCGCCACCGGAGCGACCAGCGCCGGCAGTTCACCGGGGTCGAACGAGCCGTCGGCGTCGAGTACACAGACCAGTTCGGTGCCGGCGGCCTCCAGTCCGGTGTGCACGGCGGCGCCGTAGCCTCTGCGCGGCTCGTGCACCACCCGGGCGCCGTACCGGGCCGCGACCTGCGGCGAGCCGTCCCGGGAGCCGTTGTCGACCACGATGGCCCGGTAGCCGGGCGGCAGGGCGGTGAGCACGTGCGGCAGCGCGGCGGCCTCGTCCAGACAGGGCAGCACGACGTCGATCGGAACGGGGTCAGTCTGGGTCGACATGAGGCCGACGCTAGGTCGCGACCAGCGCGTCCGGGGGCGGAACGTCCTTACCGAAGGCTTACCGCGCGGCCGATTCTTACCGGACGGTGACGGTGCGCCCGTTCGGCCCCCGCGGGGCGTCACACCGCCGTACGGTTCCAGGGTCATGGCCTCCGCAACCACGCTCACCACCGCGCCCCGCCGGACTGCGAAGCCCCGGCACCGCGCCGACCTGGCGGTGCTCGCGGTGGAGGTCGTGCTGCTCACGGCCGCGGCCGGCGTGGGGTTCATGCTCAACGCACGCGGTGTGGGCCTGTACGCCGACGCCGCCCCGCTCTACGCCACGTGGCAACCGCACGTCGGCTGGGGCACGCCGGCCGCGCTGCTGGTCGCGGTCACGGTGTTGTGGTGGGGTGTGCGCTGGGCGCGGACCGCCCGTTGGGGTGCCCTGCTCACCGCCGGCTGGTTGGCGTCGGTGGCCTGGACGCTGTCGTTGGCGTTGGTGGACGGCTGGTCGGCGGGGCTGACGAATCGGCTGACGGTGCAGGCGGAGTACCTGACCGAGGTGCCGGGGGTCACCGACGTCCCGGCGATGCTGGCCGGTTTCACCGACCGGATCCTCGATTTCCGGCCCGACTCGTGGTCCACCCACACGTCCGGGCATCCGCCGGGCGCGCTGCTGCTCTTCGTCGGGTTGGACCGGGTGGGGCTGGGCGGCGGCACCGTCGCGGGGCTGGCCTGCGTGCTGGTCGCGGCGACGGTCGCCGTGTCGGTGCCGGTCACCCTGCGGGCGCTCGGCGCCGCCGACGCGGCGCGCGCGGTGCTGCCGTTCCTGGTGCTGCTACCGGGCGCGGTCTGGATGGGCGCGTCGGCCGATGCGATGTTCGCCGGGGTGGTCGCCGCCGGTCTCGCCCTGCTGGCGGTACGCGGCCCGGCCGCCGCCGCGCTCGGCGGGGTGCTGCTCGGCTTCGCGCTCTACCTGTCGTACGGCTTCGTACTGGTCGGGATGCTCGCGCTGGCCGTGCTGGTGCTGCGCCCGACGGCACGGCTGCGGGCGCTGCTCGCCGGCGGGGCCGGGGTCGTCGCCGTCGCGGTGGCGTTCAGCCTCGCCGGTTTCCACTGGTGGGAGGGGTACCGGCTGGTCGTCGAGCGCTACTACCAGGGCTGGGCCGCCGAACGCCCGTACGCCTACTGGGTGTGGGCGAACCTGGCGGCACTGCTGCTCTCCGCCGGCCCGGTGGTCGGGCCGGCGCTGTACCGGGCGGTGGTGGCGGCCACGGGGCGAGCGCGCGCGGGCTGGCGGCGGGCGGCGCTGGCCACGGCGGTGCGGGACGCCGGTCCGGCCGTCGTGCTGCCGCTGGCCGCCGCCGTGGCGGTGCTCGGCGCCGACCTGTCGGGGCTGAGCAAGGCCGAGGTGGAGCGGATCTGGCTGCCGTTCGCGGTCTGGCTGCTGGCGGCCGCCGCGCTGCTGCCCGCCGGCGCGCGCCGCTGGTGGCTGGCGGGGCAGGCGGTCATCGCGCTCGCCGTCAACCACCTGCTCTGGACGGTCTCCTGACCGGTTCCGCACCAGCCACCGTGCTCGTTCCGGTCCGGTCACCGGTCCCCTGTTCGAGACGCTGTCGAGCTGCCCCACCTTTGGGACACCAATACCCGGACTCCGAGCGGGCCCCGAAGCGAACGCTCCCACAGACACTGTCGAGCTGTCCCACTTATGGAACGCCGACACCCCGGACCCGCGTGGTCTCAGATCTGGGGCAGCTCGACAGGGCTTACACCTCACCCCTCCAAGGTGACGACAGCCGGTTGTGAGAGCGCGGCCAGCGCGGACGTCGAGGCCGGTCAGGCCGGGAGCGCCGCCGGTTCGCGCAGCGGGTCGGTGGCGAAACCGGCGACACCCTCGGCGAAGCTGACCTGGGCGGTGTAGCCGAGCAGCTCGGCGGCGCGGCCCGGGTCGGCGACGACGTGCCGTACGTCGGCCGCCCGGGCACCGCCGACGACCATCGGGTCCGGCCCGCCCATCGCGCCGGCCAGGGTCTGCGCGAGCTCGCCGACGGTGTGCGGCTCGCCGGAGCACACGTTCACGGGCACCAGCGCCGCGGTGGGCGGCGGCGCGCCCAGTGCCAGCAGGTTCGCCCGGGCGACGTCGGTGACGTGCACGAAGTCGCGTCGCTGCCGGCCGTCTTCCAGCACCCGGGGCGGCAGGCCCGCCGCGAGCGCGGAACGGAAGATCGACGCGACGCCGGCGTACGGGGTGTCGCGGGGCATCCGTGGCCCGTAGACGTTGTGGTACCGCAGGGCCCACACTCCCCCGCCGGTCTGCCGGGCCCACGCCGCGGCGAAGTGCTCCTGGGCGAGCTTGCTGGCCGCGTACGTGCTGCGCGGCTCCAGCGGCGCGTCCTCGGGCACCAGTACCGGCGTCAGCGGGTCACCGCAGCGGGCGCAGGTGGGGTCGTAGCGACCGGCCGTCAGGTCCTCGGCTCGGCGCGGGGCCGGTCGCACCACCCCGTGGGCGGCACAACGGTAGCGCCCTTCCCCGTAGACCACCATCGAGCTGGCCAGCACCAGACGGGACACACCGGCCCGGTACATCGCGGCCAGCAGCACCGCGGTGCCCAGGTCGTTGTGGCCGGCGTACTCCGGCGCGTCGTCCGGGTCGAGGCCGTGCCCCACCATGGCCGCCTGGTGGCAGACCGCGTCCACGCCGGTCAACAGCCGATCGAGCAGCCGGCCGTCGCGGACGTCCCCGCGCACCAGCTCGTGCCGCTGCGCCCAGGGCGGCGGCTGCGCGCCATGCGCCTGGGGCAGCAGCGCGTCCAGCGCCACCACCTCGTGCCCCTCGTCGGCGAGCAGGTCGGCGACCTGCGATCCGATGAACCCGGCCGCGCCGGTGACCAGTACCCGCATGTCCGGTGACGGTAGGTCAACCGACCGGCGCGAAGGGCCGGTGCGGCGGGTCTGTAAGGAGTTCGCAACAGGTCGCACCCGGCCGGCTGGTCGGTAAGCCTCCGGTAATGCGGCAAACCCGGCCACCCGGCCCGGCGGTCGGCCACGATGGCCAGGAGATCGACCACTCGACCGAGGAGGGGTAGTGCCTGCGAGCGACCCGGCAACCGGGGAACGCGCCGAACCGACCGGCGGCTACGGAGCACCCCGGCGGCTCTGGCGGACCCTCGACCGACACCGGCCGCCCGGCGCCGACGCGGTCACGACGAGCTGGCGCAGCCCGTTGCGCGGCCCCTGGCTCACCTCTGTGTTCGGCCTGACGCTGCTCGTCACGCTGCCGCTGGTCATCGTCACCGGGCTGCTGGACTACGCCGCGTACAGCCCGCAGTTCGGGCAGGCGTTCCCGTTCGACGTGGGCTGGCTGCGGCTGCCGCCCTTCGACTGGCCGACCCGACCGGCGTGGCTGTTCCGCCTCACCCAGGGGCTGCACGTGGGGCTCGGGATCGTGATCGTGCCGGTGGTGCTGGCCAAGCTCTGGTCGGTGATCCCGAAGCTCTTCGACTGGCCGCCGGCCCGCTCGGTGGCGCAGGTGCTCGAACGACTCTCCCTGCTGCTGCTCGTCGGCGGGATCCTCTTCCAGATCGTGACCGGCCTGCCGAACACGCAGTACGCGTACGTCTTCGGTTTCGACTTCTACACGGCGCACTACTTCGGGGCCTGGGTCTTCACCGCCGCGCTCGTGGCGCACGTGGTGCTGAAGCTGCCCCGGATGGTGACGGCCCTGCGGTCCCGCCCGGCCGGCGCCGAGCTGCGTACGCCCCGCGCCGGCACCCGGCCCGAGCCGCCCGACCCGGACGGACTGGTGCCCGCCCGGCCGGTTCCGCCGACGGTGAGCCGACGCGGCGCGATCGCCCTGGTCGGCGGCGGTTCGCTGCTGCTGGCCGCGCTGACCGTCGGGCAGAGCTTCGACGGCCCGCTGCGTCGCACGGCCTGGCTGCTGCCGCGCGGACAGGACCCCGGCGAGGGACCGAACGGGTTCCAGATCAACCGCAGTGCCACGGCGGCGGGCATCCGGCCCACCGACGCCGGCTCCGGTTGGCGGCTGACGCTGCGCGGCGGCGGACGCACCACGACCCTCGACCGTCCCGGGCTGCTCGCCATGGCGCAGCACACCGCGCGCCTGCCGATCGCCTGCGTCGAAGGCTGGTCGACCACGCAGACCTGGACCGGCGTACGGCTGCGCGACCTCGCCGCCCTCGCCGGGGTGCCCGACCCGGCGGCGGCGCACGTCGAGTCGCTGGAGCGTAACGGGCTGTTCCGGCAGGCCACGCTCCAGCCGAACCAGGTCCTCGACCCGGATTCGCTGCTGGCGCTGCGGGTCAACGGGGCCGACCTCTCCCTCGACCATGGTTTCCCGGCCAGGATCATCGTCCCGGCGCTGCCCGGCGTGCACTGCACGAAGTGGGTGGCCAGCATCGACTTCCGTACCGATGCGTGAGGCGCTCGCCCGGATGCGGGCCACCTACGGCGCCGGGCCGCGGCACCTGCTCGTCCTGCTGCTCTGCTTCGTGGTCACCGGCTGGGTGGCCATGCGGGTGGCCGGGGAGGCCACGGCGGGGCGGATGCTGCTCTGGTTCATCGGCGCGGTGATCCTCCACGACCTGGTTCTCTTCCCCGTGTACGCGCTGGTCGACCGGGTGCTGCGCGGCGCGGTCGGCGTACCCGCCCGAGTGTCAGCTGCGGCCCCGGGCCGGAGCGAGGCGAGGCGGAGCGACGTCCGGCTCGCGCTGCTCAACCACGTGCGGGTGCCGGCGCTCGGCAGCGCACTTCTCTTCCTCGTCTACCTGCCGGGCGTGCTCGGCTGGGGTGCGGACACCTACCGGGCCGCGACCGCCCAGGAGCGGGTCCCGTTCCTGGGCCGATGGCTGGCGGTCACCGGGATCCTGTTCCTGATCAGCGCCGTGGTCTGGGCGATCAGGTGGGCCCGGTGGCGAACGCCTCGCCGGGGACGTGACACGGCCGAGCGGGCGTGACCTGCCAGCGGCCCACGAGACCGGAGAGTCGCGAACTCCGGTTTCAGCCGCGCCTTCCCGGGAAGCACGGGGGGCGGTCCTTGGCGGGACCGGCCCGCATCGCCACCATCTAGGGGGTACGTCCATGGGGAGCCTGGCGAGGCCCGCTATCCGGCACGGCGACTTCTCCGGGGACCCGGCATGAACGGGCCGGTGGGCGACGAGCCGGTCGGTGAACTGGAGCTGGTGCACACCTTCACCGGGCCGATGCCGACGGGGGTGACCGTTTCGCACACCGGGCGGATCTTCGTCAACTACCCGCAGTGGGGTGACGACCCGCCGGCCGCCGTCGCCGAACTGCGCGACGGCCGGGAGGTGCCGTTCCCGGACGAGCGGTGGAACTCCCCCAGCGGGGACGACGACGCGCAGGCGTTCGTGTCGGTGCAGTCCGTGGTGGTCGATCCGGCCGATCGGCTCTGGGTGGTGGACACCGGCAGCCCGATGTTCCGGCCGACGAAACCGGGCGGCCCGAAGCTGGTCCGCGTCGACCTGGACACCGACGAGGTCGCCCAGGTGATCACGTTCCCGCCCGACGTGGTGCTGCCCAGTACGTACCTCAACGACGTCCGGTTCGACCTGCGGAGTGGGCCGGCCGGGCTGGCCTACCTCACCGACTCCGCCACCAACGGCCCGAACGGCATCGTGGTCGTCGACCTCGCCAACGGCCGCTCGTGGCGGCGGCTGCACGACCACCCGTCGACGAAGGCCGAGTCGCTGCACGGCTACCGACCGATGGTCGAGGGGCGGCCGCTGCTGCAACGGCCGCCGGACGGCCCGCCGAAGCCGCTCTCGATGGGCTCCGACGGGATCGCCATCAGCGCCGACGGATCGCGGCTCTACTACTGCCCGCTGATGTCGCGGCGCTGGTACAGCGTCTCCACCGACGCCCTCGCCGACGCGTCGCTACCCGAGGACGAGATGTCCGACGCGGTCGTCGACGAGGGCGACAAGGGCACCGGTTCGGACGGGCTGGAGAGCGACGACGCGGGGCGGATCTACTTCACCTCGTACGAGCACAACGCGGTGTTCCGGCGGCTGCCCGACGGGCAGTTCGAGACGCTGCTGCACGATCCGCGCCTGCTCTGGCCGGACACCATGTCGGTCGCCAGCGACGGGCACCTCTACGTCACCGCCAACCAGCTGCACCGGCAGGCCGCGTACCAGGGCGGGCAGGACCGGCGGCGCAAGCCGTACGCCCTGTTCCGGACCCCGATCGACGCCGGACCGGTGCTGCTGCGTTGACGCCGGAAACGGCCGTGGGGGGGGGGGGGGGGGGGGGGCGCCCCCCCCCCGGGGGGGGCCCCCCCCCCCCGCCCCCCCCCCCCCCACCGGAGAAGGTGGGGGCGGGGGCCCCCGACCCGAGGCAGAGGCGCGCCACCCACACCCCGCGCACCCG